>CAKTZP010000136.1 GCA_934636045.1 uncultured Oscillospiraceae bacterium | reverse complement strand
TGTCAAACGCAAAGGTGATGTCGCCGGTATCAAACTCGGCAAAATCCGCCTGCTCCTTGACCTCTGCGGTCTGCTCGGGGACATTGTACTCTTTGCCCTGCAGGGTGCCGAGCATCGCGTCGAGCACCAGAAGCCAGCCCTTGCCGCCCGCGTCCACAACGCCCGCCTTTTCCAGCACGGGGTTCTGGTGGATGGTCTCGGCCAGTGCGGTCGTCGCGCTCTGCACGGCGGCGGTCAGGACAGCCTCGAGATCGTCGTTCGTCTCCGCCTCGGCTGCGGCATCCGCTGCAGCCACGCGCGCCACGGTCAGGATCGTGCCCTCGGTGGGCTTCATCACGGCCTTATAGGCCGCCTCGACGCCGGAATTGAGCGCCGCCGCCAGCTGCTTGGCGCTGCATGTCGTCGCGCCCTTCAGGCTCTTGGAAAAGCCGCGGAACAGCAGCGACAGGATAACGCCGGAGTTGCCGCGCGCGCCGCGCAGCATGGCAGAGGCCGTCGCGTCGGCGATCTTCGTCAGCGAAGCGCCGTCCAGCTTGCGCAGATCGGTCGCCGCGGCGTTGATCGTCATGCTCATATTTGTGCCGGTGTCGCCATCGGGCACCGGGAAAACGTTCAGCTCGTTGATATTCTGTTTCTGTGTTTCAATGGCGGCCGCAGCGTTGAGCAGCATATTGCGCAGCGCTGCGCCGTCGATGGAATGAATCATGTCGTACACCCGCCTCTCAGTCGATCACCATAGAGTCAACGATCACGTTGACCTCGCGTACTTCGGTTTCGGTCTGCTGAGAGACCATATACCGAACCTCAGAAACGATCGACTTTCCGAGAACGGGAATATTGACCCCCTGGTCGATCATGATGTGCAGATCAATGGAGATTGTGCCGTCTTCATTGACGCGCACCAGAACGCCCTTGGCCATAGACTCCCGGCGCAGCAGGTGCACCAGCCCGTCGGTCACGGAGCGCACAGCCATGCCCTTTACGCCGAAGCACTTCGTTGCGGCATTGCCCGCAATCTTGGTGTAGACATTGTTGCTGACGGCGATCTTGCCCAGCTCATTTTCGCGGCAGATCATAAAAATACCTCCTTTTAAAGCTTAGAGCATGCTCTCTTCCCAACACGCGGGCTTGGGAAGCTCCAGCAGCGTGGCAATGGTCGGCGCCACATTGGCCAGACCGAACTTGCCCTCCTTCAACGTATGCGCAACGCCGGGATCATAAACGATAAACGGCACGGGATTGAGGCTGTGCGCCGTGCGGATGCTGGTTTTGCCCTTCTTGGTCTCGGTCATCTGGTCGGCGTTGCCGTGGTCGGCCGTGACCAGCAGCGTGTAGCCCAGCCGCTTGGCGGCCTCCATCACGCGCCGGACACTCTCGTCCACGCACTCCATCGCCGTAATGACCGCAGACATCACGCCGGTATGGCCGACCATATCGCCGTTGGGATAGTTGCAGCGCAGGAAGTCATATTTTCCGGATTCCATGGCAGCGATCAGATGGTCCGTGATTTCGCGGGACTTCATTGCAGGGGCTTGTTCAAAGGGAATGACATCCGACGGGATTTCTTCGTAGGTTTCCAGCTTGTCGTCGACCTTGCCGGAGCGGTTGCCGTTCCAGAAATAGGTCACATGTCCGTATTTCTGCGTCTCGGAGATCGCATATTCACGGATGCCGTGAGCGCACAGAAGCTCCGTCAGGGTGTTCTTAATGACCGGCGGCTCAACCAGATAGTGCTCGGGAATGTGCAGGTCACCGTCGTATTCCAGCATACCGGCAAACTTCACGCCGGTGTAATCGCCGCGGTCGAACTTGTCAAAGTTCTTGCGATCGAACGCAAGGGAGATTTCCTGCGCACGGTCGCCGCGGAAGTTATACAAAATCACGTTGTCGCCATTGGCGATCTTGGCGACGGGCTTGCCGTCCTGCGCTACCACAAAGGGTGGGAGATCCTGATCGATGCAGCCGAGCTCGGCGCGATAGGTCTCAATGGCCTCCTTGGCAGAGGAGAACTGACGGCCGAGTCCCTGCACGTGGGTCTTCCAGCCCTCGGCGACCATCGGCCAGTTGGCCTCGTAGCGATCCATCGTGATCTTCATTCTGCCGCCGCCGGAGGCGATGCGGTAGTCGCAGCCGTCCGTGCGCAGCTCGGCCAGCACGTCCTCCAGCTGCGCCACATAGTCCAGCGCAGAGGTGGCGGGCACGTCACGGCCGTCGAGCAAAATGTGGCAGTAGGCGCGCTTGACGCCCTCGCTCTTCGCGCGGCGCAGCAGTGCAAAAAGATGGGAGATATTGGAATGCACGTTGCCATCGGACAGCAGGCCGAGGAAGTGCATCGCATGCGCGTCACCTGCGCAGTTTGCGACCAATTCCTTCCACGTAGCGGAGGCGAAGAGCGTTCCGTTCTCGATGGACTCGTTGACGAGCTTTGCGCCCTGCGAATAAATCTGTCCGCAGCCAAGCGCATTGTGGCCGACCTCGGAGTTGCCCATGTCGTCGTCGCTGGGCAGGCCGACGGCTGTGCCGTGCGCCTTGAGCCAGTTATGCGGGCAGGATGCAAGCAGATTATCGAGCGTAGGGGTTTTGGCCTGCGCGACCGCGTCGCCGCTGCCGCCATCGCCCTTTCCGACGCCGTCCATGATTACCAAAACGACAGGTTTTTTCATATCGATATGCCTCCGGTATTTCTTTTATTCTAGAAAATCGCCAAATCGGCGGTTTTTTCCTATTTGTGGCTGATATTATACTACATTCTCGCAGGGAATACAAGCCTTTTCTTTTGCGGCGCGCAATTGCGGCCCGTCAGTTTAGGATTGGCGTTCCCTGCTCCAAAAGCGCATGGATCTCCGCCGCCAGCGCCTCCGGGAGCGGAGCATCAGCCGAAATGACCTCCGCTGCGGCCTCCTGCGCCTGCCGGATAACCGAAAGGTCGTCCGAAAGCGCGCCCGTGCGGAAAACCGGAAGGCCGGACTGCCGCGAGCCGAAAAAGTCGCCCGGCCCGCGCAGCTTAAGGTCTTCCTCCGCAATGCGGAAGCCGTCGGTTGTAGCGCAAAATGCCTTCAGCCGCTGCCGCGTCTCCGCATTGCGGCTGTCTGAGACAAGCACGCAGTACGACTGCGCGCCGCCGCGGCCAATGCGTCCACGCAGCTGGTGCAGCTGAGAGAGGCCGAAGCGTTCAGCGTTTTCTACCACCATCAGGGTTGCATTCGGCACATCCACGCCGACCTCGATGACCGTCGTAGCAACGAGGATATCGTATTGTCCCGCTGCAAAGGCGGTCATGACCGCATCCTTCTCCGTCCCCTTCATCCGGCCGTGCAGCAGCGCCACGCGCAGGCTCGGGAAGATCTGCTCCTTGAGCGTCTGCGCCCAGACCTCGGCAGCCTTGAGCGACTCGGTCTCCCCTTCCTCGATGGCCGGGCAGACAATAAAGGTCTGGTGCCCCGCCTCGGCTTGCTGGCGGATAAAGCCGTTGAGCCGCTTGCGGTAGCGCTCGTCGACCAAAAACGTCTCGATCGGCTGCCGTCCCGGCGGGAGCTCGTCGATAACGGAAACCTCCAAATCGCCGTACAGGATCAGCGCCAGCGTCCGCGGAATCGGCGTGGCGGACAGCAGCAGCAAATGCGGCTGCGTGCCCTTTTCCAGCAGCGCCGCGCGCTGCGCCACGCCGAAGCGCTGCTGCTCGTCGGCAATCACAAGGCCGAGATCGGCGAACACCGTCGACTCCGTCATCAGCGCATGCGTGCCGATGACGACCTGCACCGCCCCGGCGGCCAACGCCGTGCGGCAAGAGAGCTTTTGCTGCGCGGTCATGGAGCCGGTCAGCAGCGCGCAGGAGATGCCCAGCTGCGCAAACAGCGGATCGAGCCGCTCAAAGTGCTGCTTGGCCAGAATCTCCGTCGGCGCAAGCAGGGCGACCTGCTTACCATTGCGCGCGGCGCAGCAGGCAGCGGCGGCAGCGACCATCGTCTTGCCGCTGCCCACGTCGCCCTGCACCAATCGGCTCATCGGCGTGCCGGAACGGAAATCGGCAAAGATCTCGTCGATCGTCCGCTGCTGCGCCCCCGTGAGTGCGAACGGAAGCGCAGCAGAAAAGTCCGAGGCCAGCGAAGTGTCATAGGGTGCAACGCTCCGCTTTTGCCGCTTGGCGCGCACAAGGTGCAGTGCTGCGGAGAAGCGGAAAAATTCTTCAAAGATCAGACGCTTTTTGGCCGCGTCCAGCGCGGCGGCATCCGTCGGCTCATGGATCTGCCGCAGAGCGTCCGCGCCGCTGCACAGGCCGTAGCGCTCGCGCACCCGGTCCGGCAGCGTCTCCGGCACCACGGTGCCGTGCAGCGCCGCGCGCACGGTCTGCTGCACGACCTTGTTCGTCAGGCCTGCCGTCAGCGGATAGATCGGCACGATGCAGCGCGTGAGCTTCCCGGCAGAGTCAAGCGGCTCAAAAACCGGGTTGGTCATAGCATAGCCGAGATAATCGCCGGTCACGCTGCCGTAAAAGCAATACGTCTCGCCGCGCAGCAGACGGTCGGCGGTATAGGCTGCGTTAAAAAACGTCAGATTCAGCCGCCCCGTATGGTCGGCGACGGTAACCTTCGTCAGCTCGAGGCAGCGGCGGCCAGGCTTTGGGATGCGATGGGTCTGCGGATTGCTCACCACGGCAGCGGTAAAGCACGCCGGAGTGTCGACCTCCAGCGCCGCGATCGGCACCAGCTGCGTGCGATCCTCATATGCGCGCGGATACAGCCGCAGCAGCTCCCCCACCGTGGCCACGCCGAGCTTTTGAAACAGCTCCGCCTTCTTCGGCCCAATCCCCGGCAGCGTCCGGATTGAATCGGTCAGCATCGCACCATCCCCCTTCAATTGGCATTGTTTTTTTATTTATTATAGTAGAAACACAAAGGAATCGCAAGTAATTTCAGGAAGCCTCGGACAATTTCGCCGTGGTGGGCAGCGGGAATTTTTCGCCAAATCGACTTTGCGCCCTCCTACGTATTTCATCCTCTTGAGGGAGCTCTGAACAAATCGTCTGCGGTGGACGGTGGAAGATTTTTTGTCAAGTCGAGGTTTGGAAAACGCACGAATATTTTGCCCCTTGGGGAAGCTCCGGACAATTCCTCTGTGGTGGGCAGCGAGAGATTTTTCGCCAAACCGACTTCGTACTCTCTCGTATTTGATCCCCTTGAGGGAGTTCTGAATAAATCGTCTGTGGTGGACGGCGGAAGATTTTTTGTCAAGTCGAGGTTTGGAAAACGCAGGAATATTCTGCCCTCCTTGGGGAGGCGCCGGGCAATTTCTCCGTGGCGGGCAGCGGGAGATTTTCTGTCAAGTCGAGATTTGAAGGGCGCAGGAATACTTTGTGT
>CAKTZP010000135.1 GCA_934636045.1 uncultured Oscillospiraceae bacterium | reverse complement strand
GTCACACTGTGCGCGCGGACGGAGATCTCGCCACGCTGGGTGCGGAAGACGTCACCGTTCACACCGACAATATCACCGATGTCGAGCTTGCGGCAGGCCTCGAAATTGGCCTCCTCCATCTCGTCAAACTTGAGATAAAGCTGAATGCGGCCGGTATCGTCCTGTAGATCGGCAAAAATCACCTTCCCCATGCCGCGCTTGGTCATCAGACGTCCGGCGACAGAGACGGACTTGCCCTCCATATCGTCAAAGTGCTCCTTGATCTCGGCACTGTTGGTTGTAACGTCAAAGCGCGTCAGCCGGAAGGGATCTCTGCCGCTTTCCCGGAGCTGCGCCAGCTTTTCTCTGCGGATTCGAACCTGGTCTACGAGAGACAGTTCCTCCTGCGGTACAAACTTTGCCACATGAACCTCCTGATTTCTGTGTTATCGCTCGACGGCGAGAATTTCGAACTTAACGGTGCCGGACGGTGCCTCAAACTCGACGATATCGCCGATGCGTTTGCCGAGCATGGCCTTGCCGAATGGGGAATCGTCCGAGATTCTGGCCTCCATGGGGTTGGCCTCCTGCGAACCGACGATGGTATAGACGGAAGTCTCGTCAAATTCCAAATCGCGCACCTTGATCGTGCAGCCGAGGCCGACAACGCCGGCATTCTCAGCATCGGAGGTCTCGTCAAACACGACGGCATGCGTCAGGATATTCTCCACCTCGGCGATGCGGCCGTAGAGCTTCGCCTGCTCGTTCTTTGCCTCATCATATTCGCTGTTTTCGGACAGATCGCCGAAGGAACGCGCCTCCTTGATCAGCTCTGCTACTTCTTTTTCGCGGGTGGTCTTCAGGTAGTTCAGCTCAGCTTCCAGTTCCTTTAAGCGCTCGCGCGTAATTTTAAATTCCTTTGCCATACAAAAAAGCCTCCACTCAGTTAATCGCAATGATTATAGAAGAAAAGCTCGGTTCTGTCAAGTATTTATTCGGGTTTTTCCGAATTCAGGGCAGAAATTGCTGCTTGCAGCTGCGCATCGTCCGTTTTTTCGACCTCGCCAAAATAAAGCGCGGCGTAGGTCTGTTCATCGACCTCGACGGGGATGTCCGGCGTGACGCCAATGTCTGTGAGCGTCACGCCGTTCGGCGTCTGATAGTGGCCGGTCGAGACCGCAACGGCCGAGCCGTCGCTGAGCAGGAAGGTTTGCTGATAATTGGCCTTGCCGCAGGTCTGCGTGCCGACGATGGTCGCCCAGTGATACTCCTGAAGCGCTGCAGCAAAGAACTCCGCAGCGGAGTAGGAATCGTCGTTGATGAGCACAGCCATGGGCAGCGCAAGGCAGTCGGCGTCCGAGGTATCGACCTCTTCCCTGCCGAGATAATCCACCGAGCGGAACAGCGGGCCCTCGGGCAGAAGGTAGTCCAGCACCGTGACAAGCTCGTCCTTGCGGCCGCCGGGATTGAAGCGCAGATCGAACACGAGCGCCTCCGCGCCCTGTGCGACCAGCTCGTCGATTGCGGCAATGGTGTCGCGGGCGGAGTGTGCATCGAAGTTGTTGATCTTGATATAGCCGATGTCGTCCTCCATCATCTCATAGGACACAACCTCGGTCTCAATGACGTTGCGGGTGATGGTCACGTCGATGTGCTCACTGCCGCGCAGAACGGTCAGCGTCACGTCCGTGCCGGCCTCGCCGCGCACCTTTTGCTGTGTAGCGGTCATATCCTCCGGGTCGACGGCTTCGCCCTCAACAGCGACGACCATATCGCCGACCTGAAGTCCCGCCTCCGCGGCCGGGCTGTTGCGGGTCACGGAAGCAATGGTAAAGCCGGGGTCGTCCTCGTTGAGGTGCTGGATGGTCACACCGATGCCGACGTAGGCATTTTCATTGGACTCAACGTAGGCGGCATAGTCGTCGGCGCTGATGTAATAGCTCCAGCGGTCGCCGGTGGCGGCCACCGCCGCCTCGGCCAGCGCGTCGCCGAGGCTTGAGGTATCGTAGCCATCGATATAGACCGCGTCAAGCAGGCCGACGACCTCCTCGAGCTTGGCCAGATAGTCGGCGTCGACCGTAACGGTCTCTCCGGTAGACTCGCTCGGCTCGGTGGGCGAGAACAGATTCGGCGGCAGCAGCGCGCAGCCGGCGAAAAGCGCCGCAATCAGCAGCGCAGAGGTCAAAAGTAAAAGCTTCTGTTTCATGATTTCCTCCAAAATTGACTGAGAAAGCTCTGCGCGAAGCATCCACAGCAGCAGTGCCTTCGGCAGAGCTTTTCTTGAAAAACATCTCCCAGAGTTTGACGACCAAACTCTGGGATGATGGGTCACTGCAGAGAGATGTAGCTCATGGGATTGACGGTACCGCCGTTATAATAAATGGTGAAGTGCAGGTGGTTTCCCGTCGAATAGCCGGTCGTGCCAACGTAGCCGATGGTCTGGCCGCGTTCGACATAGTCGCCCTCGCTGACGATATAATTTGTCATATGGCCGTACAGGGACGAGAAGCCGTCCATGTGGTTGATGGTAACATAGTAGCCATAGGCATAATTATATGTAGCGGTGGTGACATAGCCGCTCTTCGTCGCGTAGATCGGGGTGCCTGCGCCGATGGCGAGGTCGACACCGTTATGCATCGTGTAGTTGCCGGTGATCGGGTGGGTGCGGTAGCCGTAGGGGCTGGTCAGCACCGTGCCCGCGCCTGCCGGCAGCGGGAAAAGGAAGCTCTCGCCGGTGCTGGGAACGGGGGCAGGATCGGTGGTGCCGCCGTTGTTATCCGGCTGAGGCGGATGCGCCGCCTCCCACTCGCGCTGCAGGGCGGCTGTGCGCTCCTGCTCTAACGCGGCGATCTGGTCGCTCAGCGCAGCCTCCTGCGCCTCGTATTCCTCCGCCTCCTTGATCAGCTTTTCCTTGTCGGAGACCAGCTGCGTCAGCAGGGCTTCGGATTCCTTGCGCATTTCGGAGAGGTTGTCCTCCGCGTCGGCCAGCTCGGCCTTCTTGAGCTCCAGCTGGGTCTTTTCATCAGCCAGCGCATCCTTGGCGGAGAGCACCTGTTCGGCCAGCGCGCGCATTTCATCCATCATGCGCTGGTCGGTCTTTGCGATCTCCTCGATCATGGCATGGCAGTTGAGCATGTCGGCAAAATCCTCCGACTGCAGCACCACTGCCCATGCCGAGATCTCGCCGCGCTCCTGCATGGCGCGCATGCGGAGCTTATAACGGCTGAACAGATCGTCCTGCTTCGTCTTCAGCTCGTCAAGCTCGGCCTGCTTTTCGGCGATGAGCTCACTGTACTGATGGATCTGCTCGTTGGTATTTTCGATCTCCTGCCGCGTCAGCTCGATCTGCTGGTCGACCTGCGCCTTCTGCTCCACGGTCGTCAGGGTCTTGGAGCGGTTAGCGCTGATCTGACTTTCCAGCTCCTCGCGCTGGGCGGCAAGCTCGTCCGACTGCTCTTGGAGCTTATCAATCTCCTCCTGAATTTCAGAAGAGGACTTGGCGGCGTTGACAATCATGACGATGAAGCCGGCAAGCATGGCTACAACCAGCGCCACCGCGATCAGCGACACCATGAGGCGTCTGTACTTATACATAAAATACCTCCTTAGGCAAAGGGGTGTGCGTTACACCTTCAGGAATCTGCGGATGGACATCAGGCTGCCGAAGATGCCGATAAAGAAGCCTGCGATTGCGCAAACCGCGGCCAGCGGCAGCAGGACGTCCGTGAAGGGCACGATGATGATGACCGAGAGGTTCGTCTCAAGAATCGCCGTGCGGATAACATTGTAAAGTCCCCATTCAAGGAAGAACGACAGCACCGAGCCGAACAGACCCAGCAGGAAGCCCTCGATGAAAAACGGCAGACGGATGAAGCTGTTGGTCGCGCCGACCATCTTCATGATGGCGATCTCCTCGCGCCGGTCGAGCATGGCCAGGCGGATCGTGTTGGAGATGATGATCAGCGACACAACGAACAGCACCGCCGCAATTGCAAGCGAGGCAATGTACAGCACGTTGCGGATCGTCGCAAGGGACTGTGCAAGGTCGGGATCGGCATAGACTGCCGCCACGCCCTCGACCTGCTCCAGCTCCGCGGTGGTCTCCTCGACCAGCGCATTATCCACCAGAGTAATGATGAACTGATCGCGCATGGAGGAAGCATCCAGGCCCTCAAAAAGGGAATCATCAAAATCGTCAGCAAAGTTCTTCAGGGCGTCCTCGCGGGACAGATACTCTGCGTTTTCGACGTTTGGGATGAGGTTGATGCGCGAGCCGACGCTCTTGGCCTCGGCATGGGAATAGGTCTCATCGATGGCCACGACGACACGCATCTGCTTCTGTACATCCTCGACCATAAGATCCATATTGTAGGCAATGAGCGCGAAGCTGTTGATGATGACAAGGCAGGCCACGGTAATGCAGATTGCCGCAAAGGACATGAAGCCGTGCTTGAATACTGCGCGGAAGCCCTCGCCTACCAGATAGCCGAAATTGTTATGTCTCTTCATAATTGTAGTACCCATCCATTCCGTCGCTGATCACTCTGCCCTCGTCAATGGCCACCACGCGCTTGGTGAAGCGGTCGACCAGTGCCTTCTCGTGGGTAACGACCATGACGGTCGTGCCGAGGGCGTTGATCTGCTCCAAAAGCAGCATGATCTCGAACGAACGCGCCGGGTCAAGGTTGCCTGTGGGCTCGTCGGCAATGATCATGGTGGGGTTATTGATGAGCGCGCGGGCGATGGCGACACGCTGCTGCTCGCCGCCGGAAAGCTCCTTTGGCAGGCGGCGCGCTTTGTTCTCCAGTCCGACCAGCTCCAGCACATACGGCACGCGCTGCTTGATTTCCTTGGGCGCGGCACCGATAACGCGCATGGCAAAGGCGACATTTTCATAGACCGTCTTGTTTTCGATCAAGCGGAAGTCCTGGAAAATAACGCCCAGTGTGCGGCGCAGGTACGGAACGGAGGAACGCTTGATCGACTCAAGCTGGTAACCGTTGACGAGAATTGAGCCGGAGGTGGGGCGCAGCTCGCCCGTCAGCAGCTTGATGACCGTCGATTTGCCCGAGCCGGACTGACCGACCAGAAAGACAAACTCGCCGTCGTCGATGTGCAGATCGATTCCGTTGAGCGCGTGCGTTCCGGTCTCATAGGTTTTGGTAACTTCTTTCAGATCAATCATAAATACACCAAGTTCCTTACATCATGCGGTTCTCGCGGGAGGCGAGATACTTTTTGACCATCAGCGCGACCTTGAAAATGATCGCGTCGTCAAACTCCCGCAGATCCAAGCCGGTCAGCTTCTTGATCTTTTCCAGACGGTAGACCAGCGTGTTGCGGTGGACAAAGAGCTTGCGGGAAGTCTCGGAAACATTGAGGTTGTTTTCAAAGAACATATTGATGGTGAACAGCGTCTCCTGATCG
>CAKTZP010000134.1 GCA_934636045.1 uncultured Oscillospiraceae bacterium | reverse complement strand
CTTGCGAAGCAAGCTTTTTCTCGGGTTATAAAGTTCAGGATACTCTGTTTTTGCAAATCAAAACACAGAGCGCAAAAATCCATTAAAATGGGAACCGATTTTGACGGTTACGGACTTTTTTGACAGTCTGAGCGAAGCCCGTCCCGGCAGAGAGGCGGGCTTCGGTGCGCCACGCGGATTACGTTGGGATGTTTTCAGCGCACGACTCGACCGGAGCCGTCGCCGCTGATCAGCTGATACACCTCATCCGGCGTAGAAAGGTTGAAATCAAATTCGATCGAGTGCTTCAGGCAGGAGGCGCCAGCAGCAAATTCCACGGTTTTTTGAGGATCAAAATCCCAAAGCATCGCGTAAATCAGTCCGGAGGCGAAGGAATCTCCGCCACCGACACGGTCGACGATCTGCATGGTATACTTTTTGGAATGGTAGGCCTGCCCACCGGTGAACAGGAGCGCAGACCAGTGATTGACAGAGGCAGAGACGGACTCTCTAAGCGTAATTGCCACGGCACGGAAGCCGAAGGTATTTGTCAGTCTCTCCGCAAGAGCCCGGTAGCCCTCGAGATCCAGCTTGCCAGCGATCACATCGGTACGGTCGGCGCGGATGCCCAAAACCTTTTCCGAGTCCTCCTCGTTGGCGATCAGTACGTCCACATACTCCATCAGGGGCAGCATCACCTGCTGCGCGCGCTCGGTCGTCCAAAGGCTTTTTCGGTAATTCAGATCGCAGCTCACCGGCACGCCATGGCGCTTTGCGGCAATGCAGGCTTCGCGGCAGGCAATTGCCGTCTTATCGCTGAGCGCTGCGGTAATACCTGTAAAATGAAACCATCCGGCGTCTGCAAGGATCGCGTCCCAGTCGTATTCCGACGGGTCGGCCTCCGCAAAGGCAGAATGCTTTCGGTCGTAAATGACCTTCGAGGGTCTTTGCGATGCGCCGCGCTCGAGATAGTATACGCCAAGCCGCTCGCCGCCGTAGGCAATATGATCCGTCTGCACATGATACTTCGCCAGCGTCCGTTCCGCACAGCGGCCGATCTCATGATCCGGCAGCTTTGTTACAAGCTCGGCGGGCATTCCCATATATGCCAGCGAGACCGCCATATTTCCTTCCGCTCCGGTATAATTCAGGTTAAAGCGCTCGGCCTGCGGGAAGCGCAGATAGCCGTCGGGCGCGAGACGGAGAAGCAGCTCTCCGAAGCCGACAAATTTTTTCCGCTCCATCGGCAGTCTCCCCTGCTCAGCGCTTTCCCGCGCTGATCTCGGCAAACTCACGTGCGCGAGCCGTGATTTCCGCAAAATTACCGGAGGCGATCAGCTTGCGATCTGCCAAGCGGCTGGAAATTCCAGCGCCGACAAAGCCGGCATCAAGATAGGCACCGTAGTTCGTCTCATTGACGCCGCCCGTGGCAATAAGCTTTACGTGGCTGATCGGCGCGGTGATGTCCTTGACGTAGGACATTCCGAGATAGGAAGCAGGAAACAGCTTTACAAAGTCTGCGCCTGCGTCATGCGCATCGAGGATCTCCGTGGGCGTCATTGCACCGGGGATCGAAATGAGCCCCAGCTCCTTCGTGCGCTTGATCACCCCGAAATTTGTGTTGGGCGAGATCATGTACTCGCCCCCCGCCTCATAGGCCGCGTTCACCTGCTCGGCAGTCAGCACGGTTCCGGCGCCGAAGCGGATCGCGCCTTCATAATTCTGCTTCAGCATTCTCATGGCTGCTGCGGTCTTTTCGATGCAGTCCGGGTCGGCCTGATCGAAGGTGACCTCGATCATTCTGACGCCGCCATCGTACAGCGCTCCCGCCAGCCGGAGAAGGTCGTCTCCGTACACCTTGCGGCAGATCACAATGACCTTGTTCTCAATAATAAACTCTTTGATTTCCATATTCAAACACCTCGATAACAGAGCTTTTGCTTAAAGCTTTTTTTCAGATTTCCAATGCTTCCCGAAATAGGTCGCAATCACCCGGCTGTCATGAATCAGCTCAGAAGAGCGTCCCTCCATGCTGATTTTTCCCTGACTGATGACATAAGCGTAGTCCGAGACCTTCAGCGCCTTGCGCGCATTCTGCTCCACCATCAGCACGGGCAGCCCCGTGTCGTTGATCTCCTTGATCTTTTCAAACAGCTCGTCGATCACCAGCGGAGCCAGACCCATGGAGGGCTCGTCGAGCAGCAGAATTTTGGGGCGGCCCATCAGAGCACGGCCGATCGCCAGCATTTGCTGCTCGCCGCCGGATAAGCTCCATGCCAGCTGGTTGCGCCGTTCCTTCAGCCGCGGAAACATCGTGTAAACATATTCCAGCTCTTTTTCATAGTCCGGCTTGCCGAAGTAGCCGCGCCAATTGACGCAGCCCACCTCTAGGTTTTCAAATACCGTCAGGCCGGGGAATACCTGACGTCCCTCCGGAACGTGCTGAACGCCGCGCTTGGCAATATTCACGCTGTTGTAATTGGAGATATTTTCTCCGTTCCATTCGATCACGCCGGTATGCTCCACCATGCCGGAAATTGCCTTCAGCAGAGAGGTCTTTCCTGCGCCGTTGCTGCCAATTAGGCAGACGATGGAGCTTTCGCGCACCTCCATGCTGATTCCCTTCACCGCTTCAATGGCGCCGTATTTTACGCACAAATCCTTAATCTTCAGCATCTGCATCTCTCCCCAAGTACGCGGCAATGACATCCTCGTTGCCCGCAATCTCATCGGCCGTTCCGCAGGCAATCACACAGCCAAAGTTCAGCACGGTGATGGTCTGGCAGATGCTCATGATCATATCCATGGAGTGCTCGATCAGGAGGATGCCGACCCCCATGTGCTGCGTCGCCCACTGAAGCAGCCGAATCTCATTTTGAATTTCCGCGCCGTTCAGGCCGGCGGCAGGCTCGTCGATCAAAACCGCCTTCGGCTGCGACAGCAGCGCCCGAATAATTTCAAGAAGCTTGCGCTGGCCAAAGGTCAAGCTGGAAATATCATCCTCCAGATTGAAGGTGAAGCCCGCAATTCGGGTAAGCTCCTCCAACAGCCCCAAATAGCGCCGATCCTTTTTCGTGCAAAACGAGTGCGCGAAGGAGATACGATGCGAAAGATCGTTCGCGATCATCAGGTTTTCCTCGATGTCCGTCTTGTCGAGGAAGCGCGGCGTCTGAAAGGTGCGGCCGAGACCCATCCGCGCGCGGTTATGGGCGGGCATCGTGCTGATATCCTTGCCGCAGAATTCGATTTTTCCGCTATCCATCTGGTAAATTCCAGAGATAAGATTCAGCATTGTCGTCTTTCCTGCGCCGTTCGGCCCGATCAGGCCATGAATCTCTCCCTGCATCAGCGAAAGGTTCACATGGTCGGCAACCACAACGCCGCCAAAGCTCTTGTTAACGTCGGTAAGCTGTAAGATTGGCGTCACTGCTCATCCACCTCCAAATTAACGGTACTGCAGCCGATCGTTGTCACCTTGCTATGAATGTGCAGCTTTTTCTTCAGCCGCTTGACAAGACCGCTCGCAGCGCCCCAGATTCCCATCGGCATGAAGATCATCAGCAAAATCACGCCCAGACCGTATACCAGTCGGATATACTCCTGAAGCGGCCGCAGCCACTCCGGCAGCATGGTGATGAGCACCGTGCCGAAGAAAACACCCACAACATTGTATACGCCGCCCACCATGACCTGAATGATATAGGTGGTCGCATTGTCAAAGGTGAAATACGTGGATACCACATAATGGCTGCTGTGCACCAGCGCCGCACCGGCAAAGCCGGCGAAGGCGGCGGAAACAGCAAATGCAATGACCTTGGTCTTATACACATTGACGCCCATGGTCATGGCAACCAGCTCGTTGTCACGGACAGAGCTCATTGCTCTTCCGAGGTTTGTTTTCTTGAGCCGGATCGCAATCAGCGCCGCAACAATACACAGTGTGATCAGAATGTAGTAATTATCAAAATAGCTCTTTGCCTCCCAGCCGAAAAGCCGGAAGCCGGGAATCTGCGGAATGCCGTTCGGGCCGCCGGTCACCTTCTTCCAGCCGTTAAAGATCGTATAACAAATCTGAACCAGCGCAATGGTGGAGAAGGTGAAGAAGGTGCCGTTCAGGCGCATCAGCACCAGGCCAAGCAGCCACGCAATCAGCATGGCCAGCGCGGCGGCGAGCAGCATCGCAAGGAAGGGGTTCATTCCCAGCCGCGACGCCAGCAGTGCGCTGGCATAACCGCCGATGCCCATGAAGGCCACGGAGGCGAAGGAAACCAGTCCGCACTGTCCCAGCATCAGCGCGCAGCCGATATTGGCAACATAGAAGATGAGCGCGCCGTTGAGCACCGTGATCGTATAGGTGCCGGAGGCAGTCGGAACAATATAATAGAACAGAAACAGGCCGACCAGACAAAGCGCGGGAATCAGAAACAGCTTCCAATTGATTGCTCTTTTCTTAAGCGTTTTTTTCGTCTTTATCATGGCCATCACGCTTTCTCGGAGATTTTCGAGCTGAACAAGCCCTTGGGCTTAACAATCAGGAACACAATCAGGAGCAGGAAAACGATTGCATTTTTATAGGTCGTAGTGATCAGTGCCGAGAAGGACTCCACGATGCCGACCAGAATACTTCCGATGACCGCGCCCTTGATGCTGCCATAGCCGCCGATCACCATGCCGGCAAAGCCCTTCAGGAGGAGATCTCCCAAGGATGTGCTGACGAGGAACAGCGGAGCCACAAGCCAGCCGCCGATGCCGACCAGCGTCGTGCTGAGCGCATAGGTCACAGCGACCGTAACGATCGTGGCAATGCCCAGCAGCTCAGCGGCATATTTATTCTGTGCCGCCGCCTGCATAATGCGGCCCACATACAATTTTTCAAACAAAAGCTCAACGCCGATGATCATGACGATGCAAATGGCGATGATGAACAGATACTGATATTCCAGCTTCGCGCCGGCGATGGTAATCGTTCCCTTTACCAGCGGCTCATATACCAGCGGGTTGCTGCCCCAGATCAGCTTTGCCACTTCCTTAATGACCGTGGCGGCACCGAGACAGCTGATAATAATCGTTGCGCCCCAGGTGGATTTGCGCAGGGGCCAATATACGGAGAACATAAACAGCACGCCAAAGAGGGCAAAAATCACGATTGCGATGATCAGCATAGCGTACAGCGGCAGCCCTGCCTGATAAGTAAGGGCATAGGTCACGTACGCGCCCAGCATAAAAAGCTGGCCCTCTGCAAAATTCAAGACGCCCACGGCACGAACCAGCAGCACAATGCCAAGAGCGAGCAGGGCGTAAATCATGCCCATGGCGATGCCGACAATCAGAAGTTGAAGATACATAAATCGGGCATCCTTTCAGAAGAAAAATAATGATGTGCACTTCGCAGTCTCCGCATACGGACTGCGCCGTATGCGGAGACTGCTTTGAGAAAGGGGTACTGCGAAAGGACTAGAGGAATCAGCGCTCTGCGATATCGATGAGCTTGCCGGTGCCGTCCACGGTCTGAACAAGGAAGATGCTCTGGCCGAGGCAGTGGGAGGCAGTCTCGGAGTTGGGATCG
>CAKTZP010000133.1 GCA_934636045.1 uncultured Oscillospiraceae bacterium | reverse complement strand
CAGATGATTTTCGGCGAATTCGAAACTGCCTGCATGAGATTGCCACGTCGCTTCGCTCCTCGCAATGACATGCGGGGGTAGTTTTTTGACACGCACAGCGGCTGGCAGCCATCAAGCTGCCAGTCGCTTTTGCATGCAAAAGGCAAGGCGGCAGCCGCGCAGGGACACCTGCCCACATCCGGCAAAGACGGATGCAGTATAATAGAATATATCTGGAGAAATACTTGGAGTATTTGCTATGAGAGCCGGAACCGGGCTTGAAAATTCGTTCAATTTGTGTAAAATATAGGTAGGCGTATTTTTGGCCGCCAGACAGAGAACGCCCTTCGCGGCCCAAATCAGGAGGAAAGATGAATGAAAAAGAGAGCTACCAGTTTGATCCTTATCCTATGTCTGCTGCTGTCGATTTTACCGGCTGGCCTTGGCTACAGCGTTAGCGCGGCCGAGCCGATGGAGCTGATCGCGTTTGGGGAAGCAGGCACTGTACAGGCAACCGCCTTCCCGCAGACGCGGAAAACCGGCGAGGCGCTTCCTGCCGGCACGGGCGGCGCAGTCACCCGTGCGCAGTGGATCCAAGAGCTGGTCAAGGCCTTTGATATGACCGTCGAGGAGGCACATGCGCCTGACAACTATTTCAGCGACCTGACCGGCGAGGAGAGCTTTTATCGTGACATCCTTGTCGCGGTGCAGTTCGGCATTGTCGATATTCCGGCGGGCGAGGCCTTCGATCCGCAAAACGCCGCAACGCGCGAATTTGCGGCGCAGACGCTCAATAGCTGCCTCGGCTTTCTGCACGATTCGAGCGAGGGCTATACCTTCAGCGAGTCCGGCACCGTAGCCTATCCCGACGCGATCCAGATCGCGATCGACCGCGGCTGGTTTGCGCTTTCCGGCGGCAGCTTCCTGCCGGCGCAGGCAATTACCGCCGCGGAAAAAACGGCGATGCTTGCCGATGCGGCGGCGGTTTTGGAGAGCCGGACGATCGACACCGGCTACGAAAATACATATACCTTTGAAAAGAACGTTATTGAAATCCCGCGCGGTGCGGAGGTCGAAATTTTACAGGGCGTCGTGACGATCGAGAGCTGCCCCAAGACGCTGAAATCGGGCGACGTGTTTGTCGTTTGGTATCAGTCGGTGCCCTGCGCCTTTGTTGCCAATGCGGTGACGACGGCCGGAACGACAACGACCGTCAAGGCCACTGCCATCACGGACGGAAGCGCCGTTACGGACGCCGACGCACAGGGCCTCCTTGACGCGGAGTTTGCGCAGTTTGTTCCGGACGAGGGGACGGAGGTCGTTTACGTCGACGAGGCGACCGGAGCCGAATACAGCGACGCCAGCGAGGCAGACCGCGCCATCGCTGCGCATCAGGCAACGCGCGGAACAAAGAAGCTGAAAGCCCTGCAGCTGAAAAAGACCGTGAAGCTCGGCGGCGATCAGTCCATCACGGTCAGCGCAAGGATAAAAAATCCGGTGCTGACCTACAAGTTCAGCATGCGTAACCGCACGGCGAGCGTGGTTTTGAAGGCGGACTACGAAATGAGCGTTACGGCGTCCGTCGACGTGACCAATCCGCTTCTGGGTGTGAAGGAGATCGTCTTCGGCTTCTGGGGCTGTCCGGGTGTTGGCGGCATTAAGCTTGCCGCGCGTTACAATGTCGGCGGCTCCGTCAGCGGAATCTACTCGGGGAGCCTGTGCATCGGCGCGGAGTATCAGAGAGGCTCCGGCTTCAGCATCCCCAGAGAGTTTAAGTCCAAGGGCTTCAGCTTTGTCATCGAGGCCAAGATGAAGGCCGGCATATGGATCAGCCTCGGCATCAACGACGTGCCGGCCAATATGCTCGTCGGCAATGTTGCGGCCGAGTTCGGCGTGAACGGCTCCGTGTCTGTCACCAACTATACCGACAATCAGGCGCCGAAGGCCTGCGTCCATACGGCAATCTATCTGTACCTCAATATGGACGTCAATCTCTCCTATAACTTTGGCGTCAAGAGCGATGATTTTTCGCGGCATGAGATGATCTGGACGGAGAGCACCAGCCCCGTGCGCGTCGTCCACCACTATGAGGACGGCAAGGAGGTCGGCATCTGCACCAGAAGCTATTCCGGCGGCGGTGGCGGCACCGGAAAGTATTATACGCCCGGCACCTCGAACTACTGGAACAGCGGCTGGGGCGGCGGCATCGGCGGCACGGCCTATGACGCGCACGGCAAGCCGATCCCGATTTATGAATACACGGTCAGCGACGGAGCGGCAACTCTGACCAAATACAACGGCGTCGGTACCTCGGTCGTGATTCCGAGAACCATTGACGGATACACGATTGTTGCCATCGGCGGCAATGCCTTCTCGCACAATCAGCGGCTGGAGGCGGTAACAATCCCAGATACCGTTACGGTGCTGAAGGAGTTTGCATTCTCCGGCTGCACCGCCTTGGAGACGGTGAACCTCACGGATTCTGTGACCGAGCTGGACTATCATGCGTTTTCCGAGTGCAAGTCCCTGAGTTGGATCCAGCTTCCGGCGCACATTGAGCGGCTGGGCGGCGCGGTGTTTACCGGCTGCGACAGCCTGAAGTCCATTTTCATCCCCAAATCCCTGAAGACCGCGGAAACCTATACCAGCTTCTACTGCGGGCCGTTCTATGACAGCGGGCTGGAGCGGGTGACCTTTGAGGAGGGAACGACCGCCGTTGTGGCAAACCTGTTCCGCGGCGCAAAGAAGCTCAAGAGCGTAACGCTGCTTGAGTCCATGACCTCGATCGGCGACCACGCCTTTGACGGCTGCGCGGCGCTGAAGGAAATCCAAATCCCGGCTTCGGTCACGGAGCTTGGCGCTTTCGCCTTCCAGTTCTGCACCTCGCTGAATGCGATCGTCCTGCCCGATTCGATTTCCGCGATCAAGGAATATACGTTCCATGGCTGCGACGCGCTGGAGGAGATCGCACTGCCGGACAGCGTTCGGGAAATCGGCTTCCATGCCTTCTCCTATTGTGAGAATCTGCGCAGCGTCAAGCTTCCCGCGCGGCTCAAGCAGCTTGGCGGCACGGTCTTTACCGGCTGCGAAAATCTGAAATCCATTTGCATCCCCAAATCCTTGGAGAGCGCCGGCACCTATACCAGCTACCAGTATGGCGCGTTTTACGGGAGCGGGCTGGAAACGGCGACGTTTGAAGCGGGGACGACCTCTGTTGTGGCCAATCTGTTCCGCGGCGCGGACAAGCTCAAGAGCGTAACGCTGCTTGATACCATGACCTCGATCGGCGCCAATGCCTTTGACGGCTGCGCGGCCTTGCAGGAAATTCAAATTCCGGATTCGGTCACCAGCATCGGCGGCTATGCCTTCCGCGACAGCGGGCTGCGGAGCTTCCGGCTTCCGAGCAGCGTAACGGAGCTGGGCGTGAACCTCTTCGAGCGCTGCGAGGCGCTGACGGAGGTTACGTGGGACAGTCCCGTTGACCAGATCCCGGAGCATATGTTTACCGATTGCACCGCGCTGAAGACGTTTGACATTCCGGAGACGGTGACTTCGGTCGGCTTCTGCGCATTTTACGGCTGCTCCGCGCTCACGAAGGTGACGGGCGGCCAGAATGTGGAGCGGCTGGGCGATTATACGTTCTATCAGTGCTCGGCGCTGAAGGAGATCGCAATCTCGCCTGTCCTCACAACGATCGGGCTGAAGGCTTTCCAAGAGTGCACCGCGCTGACTGCTATGGTGCTCCCAGACAGCATTTCCGGCATCGGCGCGTATGCCTTCGACGGCTGCGCGGCGCTTCGAGAGGTGCAGCTCGGCAGCGGCTTGACGGCAATTCCCGACCGGGCGTTCAGCAACTGCGGCGCGCTGGAATCCATCATTCTGCCGTACCATGTCCGGACGATCGGCTCCAACGCGTTTTTAAACGATGTGAAGCTCACGGCGGTCACGATCCCGCGCGGCACGACACAAATTGCGGAAAATGCGTTCAGCTACCCCGCCAGACTGACGATCTATGGCGTTTCCGGCAGCTATGCCGAAACCTATGCCGATCAGATCGGCGCGGCCTTTGTTGCGATCAGCAAGCCCGCAACGGCGGTGTCCCTGCGGAAAACCGAGTTGCAGCTTGGGCGCAATGCCTCGGAGCGGCTGGTCGTGACGATCACACCGGCGGATTTCACCGACGAGGTGACATGGACGAGCAGCGATCCCGGTGTGGCGGTCGTGAACGACACGGGTCTCGTGCAGGCGATCGGCGTGGGGCAGTGCACCATCACCGTTACCGCCGGAACGGTCAGCGCCGAATGCATCGTTACGGTGGGCGAACAGCACGTGCATGACTATACGGAAAAGATCACGCCGCCGACCTGCACGGAGCGGGGGTATACGACGCATACCTGCGCTTGCGGCGAGAGCTATGTGGATGCCTACACGGACGCGCTGGGGCATGACTGGGGCGCGCCGTCCTATGCTTGGGCGGCGAACAACGGTACGGTCACGGCGACGCGCGTCTGCAAGCGAGACGGAAGCCATGTGGAAACTGAGAAGGGAGCAATCGCCTCTAAGGTGACGAAGGAAGCAACCTACGAGGCCGAGGGAGAGATCACCTACACCGCGACCTTTACGAATGCGGCCTTTACGACGCAGACCAAGACCGCTGCGACGCCGAAGCTCGGTAAGCCCGCGCCGGCCGAAAATCCCTTTACGGATGTTAGGAGCGGCCAGTATTATTACGACCCGGTGCTGTGGGCGGTTGCAAATGAGGTGACTTCCGGCACGAGCGCAACGACCTTCAGCCCGGACAACGGCTGCACGCGGGCGCAGGTCGTGACGTTCCTGTGGCGCGCGGCGGGACAGCCGAAGCCGACGACGGACAGCAACCCCTTCCGGGACGTGAAAAACGGCACCTACTATTACGACGCCGTCCTTTGGGCGGTGGAGCAGGGGATCACTGCCGGAACCTCGACGACGACGTTCAGCCCGGACGATACCTGCACCCGCGCGCAGATCGTGACGTTCCTCTGGCGCTTTGAGGGGCAGCCGACGCCGGTCAGCGCGGCAAATCCCTTCACGGACGTGCAGCTCAGCGCCTATTTCGGCAAGGCCGTGCTGTGGGCGGTCGAAAACGGCATCACGAACGGTACGTCCGCGACGACGTTCAGCCCAGAGGCCACCTGTACCCGCGCACAGGTCGTGACGTTCCTGTACCGGGATATGCTGAATTAAAATCGAAAGCCCCTGCCGCAAGGCGGGGGCTTTCTCCGCTTGTGGGGAACGGATGGGGCGGTGCGATTGATTGCGTTTTGCGCAAGCTCGATGTGGCGGCCGCGGGCGCTCAATGAGCGCCCCGACGGCGTGAGCGGGAAGCTTGGATGGTATGATTTGGGCTTGCGGTAAAATGGAAGTGCCAGCAGCGGGGCGTCGAGGACGCCGCCCCCTACAAGCCGCCGTTTCTGACCTCCGCCCTACGAAAGGAATGGGAGACAGCTTTGCCTCGGATCGGCGCAGAGCGTGCTTGACTTTTGGAGCTGTTTTTGATACAATGCGGTTAGTGAAAACTAACTGAAAGAGAGGGCTTACCAAATGGAAGCGGTCTATGGGATTCTGATCCCGTTTTTGGGGACGTCGCTGGGGGCGGCGGGCGTGTTTTTCATGAAAAAAACGCTCAGCGACCGGGTGCAGCGCGCGCTGACCGGCTTTGCGGCGGGTGTGATGGT
>CAKTZP010000132.1 GCA_934636045.1 uncultured Oscillospiraceae bacterium | reverse complement strand
CCGGCCTCCTGTACCTCGTTCTCGTGCTGCTGCGCCTGCTCGTCGTTCGGCACAGCCAGCAGGGTGAAGTTCACCGCCCCATCCGTCGAAACCCGGACGGATTGCCCATCCTGTTCCACAGTGCAGCGGCCTTCCCAAGTGCCGGGAATTGTCAGAAAATAGTCCATCTCCTCAAAGGAATACACCGTGTCCTCCGGCACCGGTGGTTCTGTCGTCTCCTCCGGCTTGGCCGTGCTGGGGCGCGTCGCCTCTGTCGGCTCCGCCGAAGTCTCCGTAGCCGGCGGTGTCCCGCCGCACCCAGCCATGCTAACCAAAACCGCCGTCACCAACAATATCGCAGCAAGTCGTTTCATGATTTTCCTTCCTTTCAAAGAAAATGTTATCCATTGATTGCCGTTCTATTGGTATTGACGTAACAAGCTCCATAGCGTTCCATAATTTTAATTTTTTACTGCTCTTTTTTGTATTTCCCTTTTATTTCATCGGTTTTCCTTCATTGTTCCACCGCTTCCGATAAGCCGCAAGCGCGATGGAAACCGCACCGATAAGAACCTGCGCAAAGAGAATGCACCACGTCATCGGGCAAACGGTATCCACTTGGCAGTGATAGCGCAGGACGAGTGCCGCAAGCGGCCACAGCCCGGCGATCAGAAGCCAGATTCCCGCCGTCAGCAACCGCCACCGGTCAAGCCCCAGCGCAAACCCGAGGGAAATCAAGGTGAACAACCCGGAAATGGGAAGCTCGATCATCCCCAATTTGGCAATTTGACTGTAGAAATCCAGATAAGTGACCGCGCCATGATCATCCATCGAAAAAACCGCCCACGGCAGAAACGTCAGAAGAAACAGGAGCAGGGTAACTACTGCAAACAAACGCTGTAATTTCATCGCTACTTCACCGCCTTTCCATTATCTCCGGAGTAGCTCTCTGCATCGAAATTCCGCTTGTTAACGAATGCGTTCCTTTTTCATTTCACCGGTCTGCCGTCTGTATTCCAGCGCTTTTTGTTGGCGGCAAGGAAGATGGAGACGAGGCCAACCAGTATTTGCATACCAATAATGCACCAGACCGGCGGAAGTACCCTCGGCACTAATCTACGATAGCGCAGTGGTAACGCCAGCAATGGCCAAAGCCCAGCCACGAGAATCCAAATTCCGGACGTCAGCAGCCGCCAACGGTCAACGCCCAAGGCAAAGAAAAACGCAATCAGCGTAAACAACCCCGAAATCGGGAACGAAAAGACCGCAATCGCACCAATGGAGCGATAATAATTCACATAGTTTCTCTCACCAGTGTCATATTGCAAATAGGTACAAAGCGGAAGTAACGTTGCAATAAACAATATCAAAATGATGATGGAAAGTACCTTTTGTGTTTTCATTGGTTTTCTCCTAGCCGTCTACACTGCGGTTACGGACGTTTTCTTAACCATAGTACAGGACTGCATTCTCGTCAGTGAAGGAAACAACCGTACGGAAGACTTCTTCATAGTCCAACCATGCTTCGTTGTAGAGACCCGGTATCTGGTCTGGGGGCGGCATCAGGTAGTATTCTGCATCTTCGGTCTTTGCTACAAGGGTACCCTCTCGCTTTGCATATTCTTCGGCAGATTCTGCGCTATCTGCGCGCAAGCGTACGAGTTGAAAAATTGGCGAAAGGTCTGGTTGTGGGTTATCTACAGCTTCTGCCGAAGGAGCAATGGCCACGCGGTCACTGCGCGTTAAAACTATGTAGCTATTGCGCCATTCTTCCGGAAAATCGAGACGCAAGCCAAGGCGGTTGCTGCAGAAGCTATCGCTATTAGGAAGCAATCCAATGAGCTCGTGAAGCTCCAGCTCCCACATATGCCCATCCTTGGTGTCGCTGACCGGCGAGAAAAGCATCCAAGCGTCCCAGACGGTCACATCGGTCATGTCCCCGACGCCTCTGAAATTCCATGTCAAATCCTCGGGGAAGGGGTTTTCAATCTGTAGGTAATATGTCCACGCAAAGCCTTCGCGGAAGAACTGATATCCGGCCTCCTGTACCTCGTTCTCGTGCTGCTGCGCCTGCTCGTCGTTCGGCACAGCCAGCAGGGTGAAGTTCACCGCTCCATCCGTCGAAACCCGGACGGATTGCCCATCCTGTTCCACAGTGCAGCGACCTTCCCAAGTACCTGGAATTGTCAGATAATAGTCCATCTCTTCAAAGGAATACACCGTGTCCTCCGGCACCGGTGGTTCTGTCGTCTCCTCCGGTCTGGCCGTGCTGAGACGCGTCGCCTCTGTCGGCTCCGTCGAAGCCTCCGTAGCCGGCAGTGTCCCGCCGCACCCAGCCAAACTAATCAAAACCGCCGTCACCAACAATATTGCAGCAAATCGTTTCATGATTTTCCTTCCTTTCAAAGAAAATGTTATCCATTGATTGCCGTTCTATCGATATAGACGGAAAGTAATCTTATCGGTTCCATCAATTAGAAAATCTATTTAGAGATTTTACTACAGCTGCACAGCGGTCATCAATAGCAGCGTATTGTATAGGTAGAAGAAACCGATACCGAAGCTGGATAGGTTGGGTCGATGTCTCTGGCATATACCGTAATGGCATACAATCCCTTTTGCGTGAAAGTATAATTAAAGCTAAAAGAGTTTGTGTAGGTGCTTTCTCCCATCCATGTTACCGAGGTTTCATTTCCGTTCGAATCCAAAAGGGCAACTTTGGCAGACATTCGGTAGGCCTTCTGGTTTGTTGTCGAGCTTAGCTGAAGCGAGCGACCCTGTGCAACGCAGTTTTGCAATGTATTCTTGATGTACAACTTGCAATAGCCGCACCGATAGCAAGTTGCATCCACGCCCACAACAGAAGAAAAGGTACTGTAGCCATGTAATCCGTTCCCTCCTGTGCATGGCTTTATCTCAGTCATTGAGACTGGATTTATAATTAGCACTTTACAATCATCATATCTATCAGAGAATAGTGCATGTTTTTTGTCAGAAGTATGACCGGTAAAGTACATCTTATCACGTCGATTTCCCGATACAGTATCGATCAGTACTGCATGACCGAGTTCCCCAGAAGAGCCCCTTACAATAGCAGCACAACCAGCCGTAGCACTAACTTCGTACTCACTAGAAGCATATTCATGCTCTTGATGGGTCATATAGCTCTCACCAGAGGCAGTTTTGCAATACGCAAGATACTCTCGAAAAGAACTGATTGCAGGCCACGCTCCCGCATCAAAATGCCATTGCACACTTCCGTCAGTATCTTGTGGAAATGCTTTATTTGTCCGAATTGTAGTACGGTCATTACTTCCATAAAAACCTGCATAAATACACTGCGAAACAAAATTCATGCAATCAGCATTATGTGTTGAATCATACCCAGCCCTGTATTTTCTAAAATTATTATTATAATACGCGATTGCATCATCTGCATCTTGTTTTGAATAAGTAAAAGCATAGTTCACAGCATTGTTTTTATTATAGCTTCTCATTAGAGCAGAATAGGATGCATTCAGTTCTACTGTTCCATCAGCTGGTTCTTCTGGAATAATTACGGCTTCTTCCTCTGGAAGACTTTGATACATTTTAGTAAACGCATCAATTTTTGCATCCACATCGAACACAGCGTCGTGGTATTCGGTGTCAAAGCCGTCATCGGTGTACATGTCAAAAACCCGCCACGAGCCTCCGACCTTAACCAAAAACACCTCAAAGGTATCACTATCATAGGTTTTGATGGTTTCACCACGATAGAAATACGTCTTTTCCTCCAGCACGCAAACCTGTGCATAATTTCCGCTCACGTTCACTTTTAGAAGCTCATAATTGACCGCAAAATCATCACGGATAATATTCTGCACCTCTCGGATGGCTTTCCAGTATTTTGCTTTTTTTGCCAGATACTCCGTATGGTCAGTAAGCGTATCCGGATTCAAATATTCTCGTGTATTGGTAGCGCATGCAAATGTATCCGCAGGGAGCGATATGGACATTTCGCCAAGCTCTTCGTCTAAGCGCGCCGGATAGTCGACCAAGGCCGTGTCCTCATACAGGAAGGTCATTGTGGTATAGTCATTCAAATACCGCAGGGCTTCCTCGATTGCCTCTTCCTCTGTAATATTATAGTTGCCGGAAATCGGCAAATTTGTAGCATTGACGCAAGAAATTGTGAAAAGCAGGAAAAGGGAAAGGATGAGTGCAACATAGATAAAGCGTTTCATATAAAATCTCCTTTCTGACTCGTCTGTTCAAACAAACATTTACGAATTGCTCTCCGGATGAAGCTTTATCAGCCCATTGGTCAGTCCCTCCATTGGTTTTCGCGGCGCGGTGACGGGGCGCGCTGCGGGTGGGGTGCCTTCCTTCTATATTCATCTTACCATGCAAATTGTCGTTTGTCAATATTACATTTCGCCATCTTTTGTATTTTTGCATAAATAATTCGTTGATTTCTTTTGTCATTTGGCAGTCTTGTAAAAGCTTTAAGCCGCATCGGCGGGTGATAAGGCATGCAGCGGAGAAACGGATTGCCACGGTTTGCTTCGCAAACCTCGCAATGACAAATTCAGGCCTTCGGACAATCCGGCGGCTTGCTGCGCAAACCTCGCAATGACAAATTCGGAACTTGGTGGCAATCCGATGGTTTGCTGCGCAAACCTCGCAATGACAAATTCGGGCTTTCGGACAATCCGGCGGCTTGCTGCACAAACCTCGCAATGACTCGGGGTGTCTTGGCACAAAAAAACATCCTCTGTGGAGCTTCACAGAGGATGTTCGTTGATAAGCTTTCGACCCATGACAAGATCGCACACCCGCATTTGAGCATGCGCAATACCCGTTTCCCGGACAGCCAGCTCAGGATCGGCTTGCTCGCGGCACACGGACAGATCCGCTTAATGCTGCTCGGTTCCCCGCCTGACATGATTCACGGGAGCCCGTTGCGCGAGACCGACCCCTCAACACCGCTTATTCGGACAGGCGGCACAACGCAATACCCGGGTGCGGGAGTTCATCCCTGCTATAGCGGATTGCAGGCTACAGGGCACCGCTATCTCCCCGACTAGTGCGACCTTGTCATGGGTCGAAAATTCAGTTGTCTTTTTTTACGGCTCAGCCGATTTCCGCCAGCTTGTCGTCGATGAAATCCGCGAGGTCGCCGATGGTCTCAAGCTTCATCTCGCCTTCCATCTCGAAGTCGACGCCGAGCTCCTCCTCCATGTCCATGACCATTTCCATCATGTCCAGAGAATCCAAATGCAGGCTCTCAAACGTCGTGTCGCGGCTCATCTCCTCCACGGGGATATCGAGCTGCTGGGAAAGATAGGTTCTGATACGGTCGTACATTTCCTTGCCTCCGTTCATTTCTCTCTACGGATATGATACGATTTTTTTGCGCATTGTCAAGAAGAAATTTTCCGGAGCAATTTCACGGTTCAGAATTTGACTATCTATATTTAATTCAGGAAGTCCTTCAGTACCTTTGAACGCGAGGGATGGCGCAGCTTTCGCAGCGCCTTGGCCTCGATCTGGCGAATGCGTTCCCGCGTAACATTGAATTCCTCGCCAACCTCCTCGAGCGTGTGCAGCTTTCCGTCCGTCAGGCCGTAGCGCAGGCGCAGCACCTTCTCCTCCCGCGGGGTCAGGGTCTTCAGGACGTCCGCCAGCTGCTCGCGCAGCAGCGCATACGACGCCGCATCGGCAGGCTCAAAGGCCTCCTCGTCCTGAATAAAGTCGCCCAGATGGCTGTCGTCCTCCTCGCCCACCGGCGTTTCCAGTG
>CAKTZP010000131.1 GCA_934636045.1 uncultured Oscillospiraceae bacterium | reverse complement strand
GGGTGAGGACGGATTGCCACGTCGCTTCGCTCCTCGCAATGACATGCGGGGTAGTTTTTTGACACGCTCAAAGCACGCCGCGAGGCGTGCTTTTTGTATCGGGGGGGCCTCATCCCGCCGCGAATTCTCTACCGGCCCTGCGAAACGGTACGCATTTTCTATTCACCCCCCATATTGGGGGCGAATAAACAATCGGCGCGTTTTCAGTAGGCACAAGAGGAAAGACGGGATGCCGGGGAGGGAGATGCCGGATATGGGAAGGAGAATAAAATGGGCGCAGGAAGCGGAAAAATTCGACAGAGCCTCGGAGATGTTGTAATTATTTCACAATAGGCGCGCTTTACTCCATTAAAATTTATGGAAAAAAACAGCAAAGAAATACTGGACAAACGCTGAAATGCTTGTTAGAATAATTATTAGCAAAAGTGAATGGTTTTGCAAAAAGATACAGTTTTCTGCGAGACCCTTCCCCGGCACACAAAATTAACATGAAAAGGAGAAGAAACTATGAGAAAGTTCAAGAGTGTTCTTGCGCTGCTTCTCGCGCTGGTTCTGGTTCTGGGCTGCGTTGGTACGGCTTTCGCCGCGAAGACGCCGACCTCGAAGCTGGAAGGCGTGGAGAAGATCGGCGACGCGGAGGCCAAGGGCTACCGCAGCGTCGCCTTCAGCGAAAACGTCAACAAGTACGCCGATACGGACATTGTCCGTGCCATCGTCGTGCTGAAGGACGCACCGACGGCGGCGCTGGCCAAGCGCGGCGCGGCCAACGAGACCACCGTCCGCGAGCAGGTCAAGGCCAGCCAAGACAAGGTCCGCAAGGCCATGCGCGGCATCGACTACGAGCTGCAATACACCTACGACACGCTGCTCAACGGCTTTAGCTGCGATGTCGCTTACGGTGATCTGGACAAGATCGCCTCCATCGACGGCGTCGACGCGGTCTACATCGCCAACCACTATGCCGCGCCCGTGCTGGAAAAGAGCAGAGAGACCAGAACCGTCGGCTCGGCGATCATGACCGGAACGAATGAGGCGCGTACCGACTTCGGCGTGGACGGCAGCGGCATTGTGGTCGCCGTGCTCGACACCGGCCTGAACACCACGCATGAGGCCTTCCAGGATGCTGACGACAGCTGCAAGATGACCGGCCGCATGACCAAGGACGACGCCGCACTGGCGGTCGCGCCCGGCAAGTATCTCAACGCGAAGGTTCCGTTTGCGTATGACTACGCCGAAAAGGACGACGATGTGACCGATTATCAGGGCCACGGCACCCACGTTTCCGGCATCGTCGCGGGCAGCGCCTATGACGAAAAGGAGGGCGTCTATACCTTCCAGGGCGCGGCTCCCGCTGCGCAGATTGTCTCTATGAAGATCTTCCATGATGCCGAGGGCGGCACCTCGAGCGATATCTACTTCTACGCGCTGGAGGATGCGTACCGTCTGGGCGTTGACGTGGTCAACCTCTCCATCGGCGCGCAGAACGGCTTTACTTACGATTCCTCCCTTGAGACCGAGGTCTTCGGCAACATCTACAAGCGCCTGTCCGCGGCCGGCATCGTGCTGTCCGTTGCGGCCGGCAACGAGTACTCCATGGCGGAGAACTCCTCTGCGGAGTTCATCGGGCCGGAGTATCAGGACTACGGCACGGTCGCCTCTCCGTCCACCTACATCGGCAGCACCTCGGTGGCCTCTGTGGGGAACTACTGCTACCCGTCCTACGTCATCACCGTTGGCGGCAAGAGCTTTGAGTATACCGACACCTGCGAGACCGAAAGCAAGATCTGGCGCAATGCCTTCGGCGGCAAGGATACCGAGTATGTGATCGTGAAGGACACCACCGGCAAGAACAAGGTCTCCGAGCTCAGCCTCGGCGCGCCCGAGGACTTCAAGGCCGTGGACGTCAAGGGGAAGATCGCGGTCATCCAGCGCGGCGAGCTCGACTTCTCGACGAAGGTCGCCAATGCGGCCGACGCGGGCGCCATCGGCGTCATCGTGATCAACAACCAGTCCGGCGTTATCCGGATGTCCATCGACGACTTCAAGATCCCGGCGATTGCTGCGCCGTTCAGCGCGCAGGACACGTTCCTGAACGCCGAGACGAAGACCGTTTCCACGCCGACAGAAATGACCTATGTACGAAACGAGAATGCCGGCCTGATGGACGACTTCTCCAACTGGGGCACGACCCCGATGCTGACGATGGCTCCGGTCATCACCTCCGTCGGCGGCAATGTCTATTCTGCCGTCCAGACCGGCGATCAGGACTATGAGATCTATTCCGGCACTTCCATGGCGGCGCCGAACTTTGCCGGCTCCGTGGCGCTCGTGCTGCAGTACCTGAACGAGCAGGAGAAAACCGGCGAAGACGGTGGCGAGATCATTCTTTCCAACGGCGAAAACGGCAGCCGCACCAAGGTAGAAAAGGCCGAGCTCGCTCTGGCGCTGCTGGAGGGCACTGCGACTGCGCTGGCCGACGAAGACGGCTACGCCTACTCCGTCCGGAAGCAGGGCGCCGGCCTTGCCAGCGCCTATGACGCGATCAGTGCTTATGATAAGTCCTCTTACATAGCCAACCCGCTGCAGGAGCTCGGCGACGACGCGGAGAAGACCGGTACCTACACCTTCGACCTGAAGCTGGTCAACGACAGCGCGGCCGACACCAGCCATCTCCAGCTCACCTCTCGGCTGACTCATGACTACATTTATAACTACTACGCAAAAGACCCCTCTGAGACCCCGCTGTGGATGAACTCTCTGACGGAGGATCATCTCTATGAGGGCGACGATTACGAAATCACATACACCATCGACGGCGAAGAGGTTGACGGCCTGATCGTCATGGAGCCGGGCACCACCTGCACTGTTTCGGTTGAAATTAAACTGGGCGCGGATGTTAAGGCCTACTTCGACAAGATGTTCGAAAACGGCAACTATGTTGACGGCTTTGTCTGGTTCGACGACATCGAGGTTGACCAGAACAAAGCGCCGATCTACTACGACGCCGAGGAGAACGCCTACCGCTACGACGAGGAGACCGACCAGTACTGCGCTTCCGAGTACAATAAGGAAACCAAGGAATGGGAGTACGTCCTTGAGGACGGCAAGAAGGTCGCCTGCGACGAAGAGACCCTCGCTAAGTTGGACGTGAATGTCCTTGATTCCACCCACGCCACCATGCTCGCCTTCTACGGCGACTGGACGAAGGGCGATATCCTGGAGAGCGTTGACTTTGTTGATTACATTGAGGCGAACAACTTCGTCAACACGACCATTGCCGGCTCCACCGGAAAGACCTATGCGGAGCTTGGCGCTACCGCCTATGATGCGATGGATTACTTCTACACCATGCCGAGCATGGCGCTCACCGCGGTGTTCAACGCCAAGGACGAGCCGCAGGATGTTAACTTCTACCTCGGCGACAACATGATTGATTACGTTGAGTACTTCGCAGAGCATAACGCGTTCTCTACGCTGGACACGGATGCGGACGGCATTTATGCCAACGGTATTTACATCACGCCGTATCAGCTCCGCAACTGCAAGAGCCTGAAGATGACCGTCTCCGACGCGAAGACCGGCGAGGTCTACTACGTGGATGACACGCGGTATCTCAGCAAGGCCGTCTTCGACGACACCAAGGGCTGGCAGAACATGGGCGTGTATTACTGGACGGGCAAGGATGCCAGCGGGAAGCTCGTTCCCTCCGGCACGATTGCCAACATTACCTTTGACGCCGTGCTGCCCTATGGCGATACCGAGGTGAAGGGCATCTGGAGCTTCCCCGTCGAGGTCGACTACACCGCGCCGGAGATCAAGTCTGTTGTGTTCGATGAGGCTGCGAAGACCCTGACCGTCACCGCAACGGACGAAAGCTATCTGGCTGCCATCTATCTGTACAACAAATCGATGAAGAATCTGCCCAGTGAGGCCTTCTCCTCCGATGAGGCGGGCAAGACCTTCACCGCGACCTTCGACGTTTCGAAGCTGCTTGAGGCGGGTCTGGCGGAGATCACCGTCTGCGCGCTGGACTACGCGACCAACGAGGTTGAAGCGACTGCTGCGCTCTACGAGGTCGGCAAGGACGCGACCATTACCTATGTTACTCCGAACAACACCAAGACGGTCACCGTGAAAACCGGCGACGCCTACACCATCGAGGGCTGCACCGAGAAGTACGACGATGCGCAGTTTGTCTGCTGGGTCGACAAGGAGGTTGAAAACGCGGATGATATCACGATTTTCGACGCCGTTTCCGCAATGTACTTCAAAGATGATGAAATCACCGTTTCCGGCGACATGACGGTCTATGCCCTGTATGCCTACGGTGAGGAAAAGCAGCTCGAGACCCCGAACTACTATTATGACGTGGTGCTGGACTACAGCGGCGACTGGGCCATCGGCGGTCTGGACTATGTGGACGGCAACTACGACACCAACAACCCCAAGGTGCTTGTGGAAACCGGCGAAACCAAGAGCGTTGTGGACGACTTTGGCGGCACGGTTGGCGACGTCTATGTGGAGTTCTACAGCGCAGAGGAAGGCCTCCGCTTCACCTTTGAGCGCGGCGAGGACGGCGTCTACACCATCCGGAACTACAAGAGCGGCAAGTATCTGGCCATTGCGGACGGCAAGCTGGCGTTTGCCGATGCCGTGACCGCTGCGGCAAAGTGGACGGTCACCTCCGATCTGGAGGCGAACGGCGCGGTCATCCGCAACGTGCAGGATACGAAGTGGATCCTTGCCTACAACGATGACGAGGGCGAGTTCCAGCTCATGGACGACACCACCACGGTCGGCTCCTTCCTCGGCATTGGCATCCGTCCGTCGGACTACTACCTCAACTGGCTGTACCGCTACAGCGACACCGAGCTGGATGTAAGCGGCTACACCACCAGCCCGTCCGGCGACTGCAAGCATACCGGCGCAACGGAGCTGCGCGATGCCAAGGAAGCCACAAGGGACGAAGACGGCTACACCGGCGACACCTACTGCTCCATCTGCGGCAAGCTCATCCAGAAGGGCGAGATCATCCCCGCAACGGGCTATCCGACCTGCTACTATAAGAGCTTCAAGGACTGCAACGGCGCTTGGTACCATGAGGCGGTCGACTACACCGTCGCCAACGGCCTGATGAAGGGCCTCAGCGCAGACACCTTCGAGCCCAACGGCACGATGACCCGCGCGATGATGGTCACGGTGCTCTACCGTATGGCCGGTTCTCCCGAGGTCAAGGGCGACTCCACCTTCACCGACGTCAAGGCCGGCCAGTGGTACTCCGACGCCATTGCATGGGCGCAGGATACCGGCATCGTCCTCGGCGTGCTGAACGATAAGTTCGCGCCCGATGACTACGTCACCCGCGAGCAGATCGCCACCATCCTGTGGCGCTATGCCGGCAAGCCCGCCGCCGAGAGCAAGTTCGACGGCTTCAAGGATGCCGACAAGATCAGCGGCTACGCGAAGGAAGCTATGGCCTGGGCTGTCAACGAGGGCATCCTCAACGGCGACGGCGGCAACCTCAAGCCCACCGCCAACGCGACCCGTGCGGAATTTGCCTGCATTGTCATGCGCTACCTCGGCGGCTCTTACGCCTGCAAGGATCTGGCGAAATAAGCAATTCACAGCAAAATAACCCAAGGCAGGGAACCGAGTGATCGGCTCCCTGCCTTCAGCGTGTCGAAAAAACCTTTTCGACACGCTGACAGACTGCAAAAAAGTTCGGAAGACAAGCAACTCACGCCCGTCGGCGTACATGGGTACGG
>CAKTZP010000130.1 GCA_934636045.1 uncultured Oscillospiraceae bacterium | reverse complement strand
CCTTTGTACGCCGACGGGCGTGAGTTGCTTGTCTTCCGAACTTTTTTGCAGTCTGTCAGCGTGTCGAAAAGGGTTTTCGACACGCTGACCGAAGCCCGTCTCTCTGCCGAGACGGGCTTCGGTTTGTATGAATAGCGAGAAAAAGTGCCGCCTCGGGTTTCCTCCCAAGACGGCACTTTTCTGTTGCGGATCAGAGCGAACACTGCACGGCAAAGCCGCCGCTGAAGAAATAGGTGTTCGTCCGAACCTTGTTTGGTGGAGGTGGGGGGAGTTGAACCCCCGTCCGAAAATAGCTTGGTGGGAACTTCTCCGAGCGCAGTTTGTTATTTACATTCCCTCACGCCGACGGGAACAAACACCCTGCGGCGCTCAGTAGCTTCATTGATGCATGGCACGGGCAAAGCTTACCGTGCGCACGTTCTCCACTCAAATCACACCCGAGCCCGGCTCGTGGACCTTCCGGGGCGGACGGCTGCTAATTAAGCAGCGAGAGCGTACTGATTGTTGTCAGTTAATTTTTAAAAGGTTGCCCGTTTTATCGTGGCCAGGCGCCACGGCTCGCTATTCCGGCCTCACTACCCCCGTCGAAACCGGTACACCCCCATATCGGGCAGGGAAACCGCTGCCCGTGGGTTAAAGAAAAAATCAGAAGCGACCGTAGGGATCCTTGAGCTTCTTCGGCTCGGGATATGTCTCGCCCTTGGTGTCGACGCGGACGGACTTCATCTTCTGCTCGGTCTCAGGACGGTCGCTGCGGTCGGTCTTGACCTTGCAGATGGCATCGACGACGTCCATTCCGGTGAGCACCTTGCCGAACGCAGCATACTGCTTATCCAGATGCGGCGCATCCTGATGCATAATGAAAAATTGCGAACCGGCGGAGTTCGGCGACTGCGCGCGCGCCATGGACAGAACGCCGCGCTTATGCTTGAGCTTATTGTCTACCCCGTTGAACAGGAACTCGCCCTTGATGCAGTAGCCGGGGCCGCCCATACCGGTGCCCTCAGGGCAGCCGCCCTGGATCATAAAGCCGGGAATGACGCGGTGGAAAATCAGCCCGTCGTAGAATCCGGCGTTGGCCAGCGCGATAAAGTTATACACGCTCTGCGGCGCGACATCGGGATACAGCTCTGCGGTGATCACGCCGCCGTTTTCCATTTCAATGGTGACAATGGGATTTTCCATTAGTGATTCCTCTCTTTCATCGCGCGGTCGATCTGACGGCGCGCGTCCTTATTGGCGGCATCCTGCCGCTTATCATACAGCTTTTTACCCCGGCACAGCGCGATCTCGACCTTGACCCGTGCATTTTTGAAATACACGGACAGGGGAATGATGGCATAGCCGTCCAGCTTCACCTTGGAGAACAGGCGCATGATCTCGCGCTTGTGCATCAGCAGCCGGCGCGGACGGACGGGGTCTTTATTAAAGATATTGCCCTTTTCATAGGGGCTGATGTGCAGCTGGCGGATCCAGAGCTCGCCGTCCTTGACCTGACACCACGCATCCTTGAGGTTCAGCGTGCCGAGCCGGATGGACTTGACCTCGGTGCCGGACAGCGCAATGCCGGCCTCAAAGCGCTCTTCAACAAAGTATTCGTGGAATGCCTTCTGGTTTTTTGCCATGATCTTGACGCCGTCCATGCTGCTCACCGCCTTTCGTTCTTATTATAACATACCTGTCAAGCGGGCAATCCGTCGAAAAGGTACGCCTCCAGCTCTGCAACAGAGGTAAAATACCGGTCGCTGTTTTGGCGCATATAGTCGACGATCATCGGGTCGGTGTGCGACCAGCCGGCGGCGGCAAAGTCGACTCCGGCGGCATGCGCCATGTCGTTGCCGTTTTTCATGTCGTCCACCATCAAAAGCTCGTCCGGCCGCAGATGATAGCGCCGCATGATGTCCAGCAGGGCAAAGGGCGCGGGCTTGCGCTGCTCCGGCGGCAGCTCAAAGGAATAAATCTGATCGGGCAGAAAATCAAAATTGGCACGAAAATCCCGCGTGATGTTCTCCACGCTCGAGTGCGACGAAACACACACCAGCCCACCCGCGGCGCGCCAGCGGTGCAGCAGCCGGTCAAAGCCCTCATAGGCCGGAGGAATGTGCGTGCGGACATAGACCTTCCAATCCTCAAACTGCCCCTGTGTTTCCGCATCCGTCAGTCCCAGCGACAGGCGGCACATGCCGGTAAAGTTGTGCAGAAAGCACATTCGCGTAAATTCCTCAAAGGAAATATCCCGATCGGGATGGGTGCGGTGCAGGCTTTCGATCAGGGCGGGGTAATTGACGGTCTGTGCGCTGCGCACAACGGTATCATCGTGATCGAGCACAAGGCAGCGGTATTTCATGGGCACCTCCGTGGTTTTGCTGCGCCCATCATACCAGAATTTTTCCTGCATTGCAAGCATTGCCCGAAATTTTCCTCTTGATATTCGAACAAATGTTTGATACAATAACGGTACAGGAGGTGAGGGCTGTGAATCAACAAATTGAAATGATCTCCGTATGCGCGACAGACGGAACGCTGACGCCGCTGCGCTTTCGGTTAGAGGACGAGGCGCACTGCCTGCAAACCGTCCCGATCCTCCGCACGGAATCGAGCAAATCCATTCAATATGCGGGTGTCGACGCGATCCAATACCTTTGCAGGGTGACCATGGAGGGGCGGGAGCGGCTGCTCGAGCTGCGCTACACCGTCCGCACGCATCGGTGGTCGCTGTTTCGGGTGGTGTACTGATGGAGCGGGTGATTTTCCACGTCGATGTGAACAGCGCCTTTTTGTCGTGGACGGCGGCCTACCGCATCAAGGTGCTCGGACAGACGCTCGATCTGCGCGAGATCCCTTCCGCCGTGGCCGGGGATAAGGAAAACCGGCAGGGCGTCATTCTGGCCAAAAGTCAGCCCGCGAAAAAATTCGGCGTCCAGACCGGCGAGCCGATCTACCGTGCGCTGCAAAAATGCCCGGAGCTGACGATCGTTCCGCCGGACTATGCGGTGTATGTGGAGGCCTCGCGGCACTTTACCGCCCTGCTGCGGCAGGTCGCGCCGGTGGTGGAGCAGTATTCCATCGATGAGGCGTGGGCGGACATGAGCGGCACCGAGGGGCTTTACGGCTCGCCCGTGGCCGCGGCAGAGATGCTGCGCCAGCGGATCTATGACGAGCTGGGCTTCACGGTGAACGTCGGCATTTCTTCGAACAAGCTGCTGGCCAAAATGGCCGGGGATTTTGAAAAGCCGAACAAGGTGCACACGCTGTTCCCGTGGGAGATGGAGCAGAAGCTCTGGCCGCTGCCGGTGCGCGATCTGTTCATGGTCGGCGCGGCCACGGAGCGCAAGCTGCACCTGATGGGCATCAACACCATCGGCCAGCTGGCGCACGCCGACCCGGAGCTGCTGCTGCGGAAGCTGTATAAGCCCGGCCTGATGCTCTGGCACTCGGCCAACGGGCGCTACAGCGACGTTTTGCAGCCCGTGCCGGAGGTGAACAAGGGCTACAGCAACGCCACCACGCTGGCGCAGGACGTGACCGATGCCGTGCACGCCTACCGCGTGCTGCTGTCGCTGTGCGAGACGGTGTCCATGCGCATGCGGCGGGACAAGCTGGCCGCGCGCTGCGTCGCGGTGCACCTGCGGACGGCGGATTTTGTCAATTTTTCGCACCAGATGACCCTCTCCAACGTGACGGACAGCACCGAGGAGCTGTTCCGCTTTGCCTGCCGCGTGTTCGACGCTGCGTGGGACGGCAAAACGCCCCTGCGGCAGCTCGGCGTGCAGGTTTCGCGGCTGGAAGAGCGCGGCGCACGGCAGTATGACCTGTTTTCCGTTGCCGACGGCAACGGCTACGAGCGCCGCGCCAAGCTGGACAACGCCGTGGACGACCTGCGCGAAAAATACGGCGAGGGTATCGTCCGCCGCGCCCGGTTTGTGGGCGAAGAGGTCGTCCTCGCCGGCGGCCTGTCCAAAGAGCGCCGCACCGGCATCACAAAACCGGTCTGAACCTTGCGTTTCTGCGCAAGCTGTGATACAATATAAATACCTTTTCGGGATAAACCACCGCCGGAGCGCATAGTCTGCTGCGGGGGGTGTTGTCATGTCCAAGCGGAAGAGCTATGGGGTAATATGCTTGCTGCTGTGCGCGGCGGCGATCGTTTCGGCGTTCGGGCTATCAAAGGCGGGCTCGGCGCTTCATACCGCGCTGACTTACGAGCCGCCGGTGACGGTCGTCATCGACGCGGGGCACGGCGGGGAGGACGGCGGCGCGGTTTCCGTGACCGGCGTGTACGAAAGTAAGCTCAATCTGGAAATTGCGCTGCGGATCAACGACCTGCTGCACCTGCTCGGCGTACAGACGGAAATGGTGCGTACGGAGGACGTCAGCGTCTACACCGAGGGCAGCACCATTGCGCAAAAGAAGGTCTCGGACATCCGCCGCCGCGTGGCCATGGTCGAGCAGACGCCGAACGCGCTGCTGCTCAGCATCCACCAGAACCAGTTTTCGGAGGCCAAATACCGCGGCGCGCAGGTGTTTTACGCCAAAACCGACGGCAGTCAGGCCTTGGCGGAGCAATTGCAGTCCCAACTGGCCGCGCAGGTCGATCCAAATAACCACCGCGCCTGTAAACAGGCGAAGGATATCTACCTGATGGAGCACGTTTCCTGCACAGCGGTGCTGGTGGAGTGCGGGTTTTTGTCCAACCCTGCCGAGGAAGCGCTGCTGCGCGACGCGGCATATCAAAAGAAGCTGGCGGCGGCCGTCGCCGGTACGATTTTTTCCTATCTGGAGGAAGCCGATGAAGTCTAAAACCGTTTTTCTGTGCACAAGCTGCGGCAACGAAAGCCCCCGCTGGTCGGGGCAGTGCCCGGTGTGCAAGCAGTGGAACACGTTGGAGGAATATACACCGCCTGCGGCGTCCAAAGCCGGCAACGCACGCCCGGCCGCGCGGATGACCGCCGCCCGGCCGAAGCATCTGGACGAAATTCGCACAGATGAGGCGCTGCGCTTTTCCACCGGCATGGGCGAGCTGGATCGTGTGCTCGGCGGCGGCGCGGTGCGCGGCTCACTGGTGCTGTTCAGCGGCGCCCCGGGCATCGGCAAGTCGACATTGCTTTTGCAAATTTGCAGCCAGATCGGGAAAAACCAAACTATCTTATATGTATCCGGCGAGGAAAGTGAGAGCCAGCTCAAGCTCCGCGCCGAGCGTCTCGGCGTCAGCGGCCGGTCGCTGCTGTTTTTGTGCGAAACGAATTTGGAGACGGTCTTGGCTGCCTGCGACGATGTGCAGCCTGACCTTTTGATCGTCGACTCCATCCAGACGCTGTATACCGAGGAAAAGCCCGCGGGCGCGGGCTCGGTCACGCAGGTGAAGGACTGCACGCTGCGCCTGATGCAGTACTGCAAGGGCGGCGGCACGACAATCTTCGTCGTGGGACATATTAATAAAGAGGGCGCGATTGCCGGACCAAAGGTGCTGGAGCATATGGTTGACTGCGTGCTGTACTTTGAGGGCGAGCGCCAGACGTCCTACCGCCTGCTCCGCGCGGCGAAGAACCGCTTCGGCTCGACCAATGAGATCGGCGTGTTTGAAATGAACGAGCAGGGACTGACCGAGGTGCCGAATCCCTCGGAGATGCTGCTCTCCGGCCGCCCGATGGGCACACCGGGCACTTGCGTTGCCTGCACCATGGAGGGCACGCGGCCGGTGCTGGCCGAGATTCAGGCGCTTGTTTCGCCCTCGACGCTGGCTGCGCCGCGGCGGACAAGCAACGGCTTGGATTATAAC
>CAKTZP010000129.1 GCA_934636045.1 uncultured Oscillospiraceae bacterium | reverse complement strand
ATTATACAGTGAAAACGAATGAAAAGCAAGTGTGAGTATTGCCGGAATTCCGACTGTAGCATGGAGAAAATTCTACGAAATCCACAAAGCTTACGCGCCCGCCCGTGCTTTTTCGTGGCTGCTGCCGGCGGCGAGGCCGAGCAGCGCCATCACGACGGACAGGACGATGAGGCACCAAAGCGTCGGCGTCCAGCTCTGAAAGACGTCATACAGGTACCCAAGACCCGACGGGCCGACGGTGGACAGTGCATAGCCGACGCACTGCGAAACGGCAGAAACGCGCGCGGTGTCCACCGGGTCGACGCCCTGCGTGGCCACGAAGGTCAGCGCAAGGCTCACCGTTGCGCCGTTGGCAAGGCCAAGGATCACCGTGGCGCAGAACAGCGCCGTGGTACTGCCCACCAGCAGCAGAACAAAGCCGACCGTAAAGCCAAGCGTGCTGACGCAGGCCAGCAGCCCCTTGTGCCGCGTCCGCTGGCAGATCATCGGCATCACCAGCGAGGGCAGCAGGCAGCAGAGCTGAAGCAGGAGCAGCATCGTTCCCGAAGCGAGCGGCAGCGCACCGTTGCGCTCCACGATCGACGGAAACCACGTGAGCATTGAGAAGAACATGAAGGCCTGCAAGCCCATGAACATCGCGATCGCCAGCCGCTTTGCGGTGAAAAGGCGCGATTTTGCGCCACCGGCTTGCTGTCGCGGTAGGACGAGATAGCGATGCGTCACGCTGCACAGAACGATCGCCGCAAGGGCGAAAATGACCGGCGAAGCGAGGCTGATCTGCCAGCCGCCAAAGTGCAGCGCGATGCTCTGGCAGGTGCCCGACATCAGCGCGGACGACCCGGCCATCGACGTGGAATACACGCCCATCATAAAGCCGATGCGATCCGGGAAACAATGCCTAATGAGTGCGGGCATGAGCACGTTCAGAACGCCGATACCGAGCCCGAGCAGTACCGTTCCGGCAAAGAGGCCGACTTTTCCGCCATAGGAGCGCAGCAGCAGCCCCGGCACGGTCAGCAGCAGCGCGGCCAGCACGATGGCAAAGCTGCTTTTCCACTGCACGAGCTTTCCCGTCAGCGGCGAGGTCACGGCAAATGCAATCAGCGGGATCGTGGTCAAAAAGCCGGCGGCAAAGGCGCTCAAACCGAGACTTTCGCGGATGTCCTGCATCAGCGGCCCCACGCCGCCCGTCGGCGCGCGCATGGCAAAGGCGATCATCACAACGGCGGCAAACAGAACCGCAAAGGTGCTTCGGCGCTGCTTCATCGCGCGTCCTCCCCTGCCTCGTGCAGGAGCAACAAGAGCTCACGCACCGTCTGCGCCATGGTCTCCACGTCCTCCGAGGGCTCGCCCTGCCCCGTGCAGTACGGCAGATGCACGAACAGCGCCTGCCCGTCGTTGCGGGACAGTGCGGTATAATACGTCGAATTGCAGACGTAGCTGCCCGCGCTCAGGCTCAGCTTGACGGCCTGCGTCGCGGAAAGACGGTCGACCAGCGACTCGATCGGCGCCTTGGTAAAGATTGCGTCCGGCCCGTCCGGAAGGACGGCACCGCTGCGCAGCAGCACGCCGTCATTGTCGGCCACTGCCGCGCGGGTGTAGTTGATGGCGACCTTTTCCAACCGCACGGAGCGCTCCCCGCCCGCCTGCCCGAGGCAGACGATGAAGTCCGGGTGCTCGGCATCCATCAGGCGCGCCAGCTCCTCCGCTGCGCGCCGATAGGACACCGGCAGCACCGCGGTTTTCAGCCACGGCAGCGCGAGGCGGTGCAGCACCTCCAAGCTCGAGTTCGTGCCCGTTGCGTCAAAGGGTTCAAAAGCGGTCAAAAGGATCTTCTCATAGGTCATGATGCGGCTCCTTCCACCACGGCGGCCGTCGCCGCGTGCTCAAACGACGCGTGGCGGTAGCAGTGGATAAAATACAGCGTTTCGGCCAGCGACGTCAGCGCCCACGAGAAGACATAGAGCATGTAGAGAGACGTCAGCGTGCCAAACCACGCAAATACGGTGTAAAGCCAGATCACGCGGAACACGCACGAGCCGAGGATGACGCAGACGGTCGGGACAAGCGTCTTTCCAAGGCCGCGGCTGGCGGCAATCGGCAGATCCATGAACACACTGATGCAGTAGGACAAGCCGAGAATCACCACACGATACATTCCGGCGTCGATTACGGCGTCGGATTCTGAGAAAATGCGCAGGAAGCTGCGGCCAAACAGCGCTGCGACAATGCCAAGCACCAGCGCCGTGCCGAATGCGAACGCGACAGAGATCCAGAACGACTGCCGTACACGCTTTTTGTTGCCTGCGCCGTAATTCTGGCCGACGAAGCTCGCTGCGGCCATATAGAAGGCGTTGACGACGTTGTAGATGATCGAGTCCACATTGGACGCAGCCGAGTTGCCGGAGACCACGCTGGCATCAAAGGAGTTGATACCGGCCTGAATGAAGAGGTTTGCAATGGCGAAAATAGCATGCTGCAGGCCGGCGGGCAGCCCGAGGGCAAGCGTGCTTTTGATCTTCGACGCATAGGGACGGATCTTCCGCCAGGAGAGCTTGCAGATATCAATGCCGCGCGTCAGCGGCAGGAAAATCAGCACCATGGAAAGATACTGCGACACCACGCTCGCGATCGCAACACCGTCTACATCCATTCCGAACACCACAACAAAGATAATGTTCAGCACGATGTTCAGCACGCCGGAAATGGCCAGATAGACCAGCGGGCGCCGCGTGTCGCCCACGGCGCTCAGAACGCCGCTGCCGTAGTTATACAGCGCTACGGCCGGTGCGCCGAGAAAATAGATGTCCATATACAGCTTCGCGCCGTCCATCAGCTCGTCCTTTGTGTTCAAGAGCCGAAGGAATGCGCCGGAAAATGCCTCCCCTACGATCATTACAAAAATGCCCATGGCAAGGCAGACAAGGATGGAGCTATGGATTGTTTCGGAGAGGTTTTTCTCGTCCCGCGCGCCAAAGTAGCGGGCGCACAGCACGTTGACGCCGCTGCCGAGACCGATCAGAAAGCCGGTAAACAGATAGACCAGCGTCGACGTTGAGCCGACAGAGCCGAGGGGATTATCTCCGGCGAACTGGCCGAGCACGGCGATATCCGACATATTAAAAAGCACCTGCAATAGGTTTGTCAGCATCAAAGGAATGCTGAACGCAAGAATCTGCTTCGCCAGCGGCCCCTGCGTCATATCGAGTGCATTCTTTTTCGTATTTTTCACGCTCCGAATTCCAAAAATTAGCCCCCAAAAGCTGGGGGCATTGCTGATTATAACAGGTTTTTTGCAGAAGTCAACCCAAGAAAACGCAAATTGCCGACCGCCCGAGGGGATGGGCGATCGGCAATCCGCAACAGAAATGAGAGAGAAAAATAAAGAGAGATAAATGAAAAGATGGATCGTAAGAAACAAGGAGGTGTTCCTTACACTTGAGAGTATAGCGGGAAATCTTGAAGAAATTATGAACGAAGTCGAAACAATTTGAAAATTGCCTTAACGTTCATAATCAAATTCAAAGTCATAGATGCTGACCGTGTCGCCGTCCTCGATGCCCATCTCTTCCAGGCGCTCGAACAGGCCGCTCTTGCGCAGCTGGCGGTCAAAGTACATCCGCGACTCATAGTCGGCGAAGTTGATATCGCCGATGAGCTGCTGAAGCCATTTACCGGAAACGATCCAAAGGTCGTCTATGTGCTCGATCGAGAGGTCGGACGCCTCCCCTGCCTCAGCCAACAGCTTGACATATTCCGGCGCATAGACCGTCACCGGCGGCAGCTCGCGGAGCTTGCCGGCGATCGTCCGCATAAGCTGCTTCGTTCCCTGCGTCGTGGCGGCGGAAATTTCGTAGAATTCGTAGCCGTGCGCGGTCACATAGTCGCGCAGCCGCTCCAGATTGTCGCTGCCCTCGGGGATGAGGTCACACTTGTTCGCCGCGACGATCATCGGGCGGGCGGCGAGGTCGGCGGAGTATTCCCGCAGCTCGGCGTTGATCTTCTCAAAATCCTCCACCGGGTCGCGATCCTCGCAGCCGGACACGTCCACAATATGCACGAGCAACCGGCAGCGGTCAATGTGGCGCAGGAAATCGTGGCCAAGCCCAGCACCCTCGGCAGCGCCTTCGATGATGCCGGGGATGTCCGCCATGACGAAGGAAACGCCCTCGTCGACGTAGATCACGCCAAGATTCGGATAGAGGGTCGTGAAGTGGTAATTGGCGATCTTCGGGCGTGCGTTGGAGGTTACGGACAGCAACGTTGACTTGCCGACATTCGGGAAGCCGACGAGGCCGACATCCGCTAGCAGCTTTAATTCCAGAATGACCTCATGCTCCTCGCCGGGGAGCCCTGCCTTGGCAAAGCGCGGAACCTGACGCGTCGGCGTGGCAAAGTGCTTGTTGCCCCAGCCGCCGCGACCGCCCTTGCAGAGAATGAAGTCGGCGTCGTCGGACATATCCTTGATGACCTCATTTGTCTCCGCGTCACGAACGACCGTGCCGCGCGGGATTTGAATGACCAGATCCTCGCCGCGCTTGCCGCTGCATCGACCACCCTGCCCGTCCTGACCGGGCGAGGCGGTATACTTGCGCTTGTAGCGGAAGTCCATCAGCGTGGAGAGATTGTCATTGACGCGCAGGACAATGTTGCCGCCCTTGCCGCCGTCGCCGCCGTCGGGACCGCCCGCCGCAACGTATTTCTCACGGTGGAACGCTACCGCCCCATTGCCGCCGTTACCCGCCTTGACGTAAATTTTAACTTTATCTACAAACATCGTTATCTCCTTTCAGATGCAGCTCATAGAAGGCTGCGTCGAAGGTTTTGCTGCCGTCGAGCTTGTTGTATGTGCCGTAGCGGACGAATTGAAAGCCGCATTTGCGGATGACATTTGCCGATGCGGTGTTCCCGACCGCGTGTTCCACGGCGAAATCGCAAATACCAAGCTCGCGGTGCGCCCATTGCAGCATGGCGTTGGCAGCTTCGGTAGCATAGCCCTTGCCCCACATATCACGGCGCAGATTATAGCCGAGATGGTGCAGCCCGTCGCCACACGGTCCGACACCGCCGGTACCGATAAGCAGACCGTCCTCCTTGCGGTAAAAACCGAATTCCAAGTCCTCCGGACGGAGCGTGGCAATCCATGCCTCCGTTTCCGAAACATTATTGTGTAGCGGATATGCCATATATCGGTTGACCTCAGGGTCGCTCGACCATACGAAAACAGCGGGGGCGTCCTGCGTCGTGATTGGGTGCAGAATCAGACGCTCGGTTTCGATATATTGTCGCATGGCTTCCTCCCTTCACCGACGATACTTGATAAAAAACCCCGAACATAAGGGCTTATGTTCGGGATTCCGTATAGCTGCTTATTGCTCGACTGCGTAGACAGAGCACTGCTTGCGATCCTTGCCCAGACGCTCGAACTTGACCTTGCCGGTCTTGAGGGCAAACAGGGTGTCGTCGCTGCCCCTGCCCACGTTGACGCCGGGATGGATATGGGTGCCGCGCTGGCGCACCAGCACGTTGCCGGCCAGGACAAACTGGCCGGCGCCCCGCTTCACGCCCAGGCGCTTAGCCTTGGAATCGCGGCCGTTGCGGGTGGAGCCCACGCCCTTTTTATGGGCGAAGAACTGCAGTCCGATATTCAGCATGGTATTACACCTCCATGTCTAAGACGATGATATTTTCAGGGTACTCCTCGTGGAGCTGGACGCAGTAGACCATCAGGGCGGTCAGAAGGGTCTGACAGGTGCTCTCGTTGGTCTGTCCCAGTCCGCCGGGGAGCTTGAGGGAGATGGACGC
>CAKTZP010000128.1 GCA_934636045.1 uncultured Oscillospiraceae bacterium | reverse complement strand
AGGAAGCAGGCTCGAAGTTGCGACGCGGAGACGCGGAAGACATAACAGACGGAATCATTCTTGTTCAGTTTTCAGGGCACATCCCCTGAGACTGCTGAGTCAGGGAAAGGCCAAACCTCAGCAGGCAAAACTCAAAACGCGTTTTTAAGAACAGAATTTTCTCCAGCAAATTTTGTTCGAGTTGGTGTTGATTGCGATGAGGGTCCACCTGTTCCCATCCCGAACACAGAAGTTAAGCTCATCTGCGCCGACGATAGTTGCCGGGCGACTGGCTGTGAAAATAGGTAACGCCAACATAAGCTCCATCCGAAAGGGTGGAGCTTTTTCTTTGCCTTTTTATGCTTTGCGGCGAATCGGAGAGAACGGAGCGGCGAGGGAAATTTCCCGTATTTTGGGGGGAATTGTTTTCTTTTTATACATATTGCAGGACGGTTTTTGCAGTGTTGTGGAATCCGACAAAGAATCCCGTCGGTTTTTGGCAAAATCCACAAAACTACAATTTTGTCTGGACATTTTTTGGATGGAATGCTATAATTAAAGATGCGTTAAGGCGCGTTCGCCTTTGCGAAATACATTTGAAGGAGAGTCAACATGAAGAAATTTTCACGCATTTTGTCCCTCCTGCTGGTGCTCTGCATGATATTTGCCCTGCTCCCGACAGCTTTTGCGGCGGGCGGCGATATCGACAAGATCGGCAGCGGAAAAACCGTCATTCTTCACTCGAATGACGTCCACGGCGCAATCACAGGCTATGCCTACATGGCAGCATTGAAGGAAAAGCTAACCAAGGCCGGCGCGGACGTTATTCTGGCCGACGCCGGCGACTACAGCCAAGGCGAGACCTCCGTTTCCCTCTCCAAGGGTGCAACGGCCATCGAGATGATGAACGCCGCAGGCTACGATGTGGCCACCCTCGGCAACCACGAGTTTGACTACGGCTATGCGCAGCTGCAGGAGAACATGAAGAAGGCCAAGTTCAAGGTCGTTTGCTCCGACGTTCTCAACGCAGAGGGCAAGCCCATCTTTGAGGCGAACACCATCATTGAAAAGGGCGGCGTCAAGATCGGCTTCTTCGGCCTTGAGACGCCCGAGACTCAGACCAAGGCCAACCCCGCGCTCATTAAGGGCCTGACCTTCCTGACCAAGGACACCACGCCCACCATTTGGGAGAACGCACAGGTACAGGTTACGGCGCTGAAGGCGGCGGGCGCGGACGTAGTGGTCTGCCTGGCGCACCTCGGCGTTGACGATTCCTCCGAGCCCTATCGCTCCTATGACCTGTATTCCAAGGTCACCGGCATCGACTTTATCATCGACGGCCACTCCCACACCGTGATGGAAAAGGGCACGAAGGAGGAGCCCATCCAGTCCACCGGCACGAAGTTTGCCAACATCGGCGTCATCGTTATCGACAACGCCACCAAGAAGATCGAAAGCAACTATCTGGTAAAGACCGGCGAGGGCGGCTTCAACGAGCAGGACAAGACCGTTCTGGCTGCAGCGCAGAAGATCCTCGACGATATCGAAAAGGAATACGGCGTGAAGTTCGCGACCTCCGAGGTCGAGCTGAACGGCGCGAGAGACCCGGGCAACCGCACCGAGGAAACCAACAACGGCGACCTGATCACCGACGCGATGGTCTGGTACCTGACCGAAAAGAACCCCGGCTCCATCACCGAGGTTGACGCAGACCACATCGTTGCCATCACCAACGGCGGCGGCATTCGCGCCGCGGTCAAGAAGGGCGACGTTACCAAGAAGGATATCTTCACCGTTCTGCCCTTCGGCAACACCGTCGCGGTCGTCTACGTGACCGGCGCGGAGCTGCTCGAGGCACTTGAGGCCTCCACCTACTGCACGCCGACCTCCATCGGCGGCTTCCCGCAGATCGCGGGCATGAACATTACCATTGCCACAGCGAAGACCTACGATAAGAATGAAGAAGTCTATCCCGGCTCGACCTACTATGGCCCGAAGACCATCAACCGTGTGACCATCGACGAGATCAACGGCAAGCCGTTCGACAAGACCGCAAAGTACGCCGTGATCACCAACGACTTCCTCGCAGGCGGCGGCGACACCTACTACGCCTTCGCCGCGGCAACCTCCCAATTTGACACCGGCTATACGCTCGATTCCGTCGTGATCGACTACATCACCGAAAAGCTCGGCGGCGTGATCAAGGAAGCCGACTACGGCAAGCCCAAGGGCCGCATCACCCTCAACAACACGCCCATCATGAACGACGTTACGGTGCCCTCCACCGCGCGCACGGGCGGCGAGATCCATGCCTTTGTTACCCTCCCGAGCCAGTACGACAAGGACGGCTCCTATCCGCTGGTCGTTATGCTGCACGGCCATGGCGGCAACCACAACGAGTGGGGCGGCTATGACACGATTTCCGCGAACCTGTCCAGAAAGGGCATCGCCGTTGTGACGATGGACTTCCCGGGCTGCGGCGACAGCACCGAAAGCTTCCAGCTCAACACCATGACCAACATGAAGGCGGACGTTCTGGACGTTATCAAGCATGTAACGACCAACTACGCGATTGACAAGACCCGCGTCGGCGGCTTCGGCTATTCCATGGGCGGCCGCATTCTCCTCGAGATGACGGCGGAGGACCAGTACGACTTTGCCACCATGGAGCTTGTCGCTCCGGCAGAGGATACTGCCGATCTGAAGCTCCTGTTCGGCGGCGTGGAGAACTGGGACAAGATGAAGGCGGAGGCCGAAAAGAACGGCTTTGCCAACTACACGACCATCTATGGCCAGAAGCAGGAGCTGAGCAAGGCCTGGTTTGCAGACCTGGAAAAGTATTCCGACGGGCTGGCGGAAAAGGCTGCGGACAAGTATGAGGGCAACGCGCTTGTCATTTGGGCAACCGATGACGTGGCGGTTCACCCGGAGGTCTCTGCGGGCGTTGCCGCCGCGCTGGACTCCGTGACGATCAACACCTATGCCGAGGGACATTCCTACAGCTTCTACGGCAAGGATCCCTACACCGTTTCCACGGTGAATCAGGCGAGCGTGAACTACTTTGTCAACGAGCTGACGGTGAAGCATTCCGGCATTACCGGCTATGTGCAGTCGATTGCAAAATACGGCAATCTGGAGCTGACCGTCCCCGGCGCGGAGCTGGAAAAGGCCGGCTTTGCATACGGCGACATCCTCAAGATCACCATCGGCGGCAAGGAGTTCAGCGTGCCCTACGGCAGCGACTACTCCGACGTTGACCAAGGCAGCGTTGTGCTGCGCAACAGCGGCGGCCACCTGACCCTTGCGATCAACATGGGCAACTTTGCCGAAAAGAACGGCTTTGCCACCAAGAAGACCAATGAAGACAAGACCTACGAATGGTATTATGCAAACGGCGTGGCGATGCCGCTTACCGTCAGCATTGCAATGGGCGAAAAGGGCGGCTATTATGAGCAGTGGCTCATCCATCAGCTCAAGCGCACCAACAACCGTGAGGACTATGCCGGCCTGACCGACGCGCAGTTTGCAAACTTCCGCGTGATTGCCACCACCGGCATGGGCAGAAAGACCCTCTATCGCTCCTCCAGCCCGATCAACCCCGAGCTCGGCCGCAACACCTACGCCGACAAGGCCGCCAAGGCCGCCGGCATCAAGACCTTTATGAACCTCGCCGACAACGAAGAGAAGGCGAAGACCTACGAGGGCTATGCCGACAGCTACTACGCCAAGCAGAACGTCGTCTTCCTGAACCTCGGCGTCGACTTTACCGAGCCGTCGTTCAAGAAGGGACTTGCCGATGGCCTGCGCTATATGACGACGCACGAGGGCCCGTACCTCGTCCACTGCACCGAGGGCAAGGACCGCGCGGGCTTTGTCTCGGCGCTGCTCGAGTGCTTCATGGGCGCGACCTATGACGAGGTCTGCGCGGACTACATGACCACCTATGAAAACTACTACGGCGTGGAAAAGGGCACCGAAAAGTACACCGCAATCCTGAACTCCAACATTGTTAAGAGCCTCAAGAGCGCGTTCGGCGTGGAGGACCTGACCAAGGCCGACCTCAAGGCCGAAGCGGCGGACTACCTGAAGGAAATCGGCCTGACCGATGCCGAGATCGAGCAGCTGCGCACGAACCTCGGCGGCAAGCCGTATGAGAACCCCTTCACCGACGTCAAGTCCGACGCCTGGTACTATTCCTACGTCATGGAAATGGCGGAGGCTGATGTCATCAAGGGCATGACCAAGACGACCTTTGAGCCGGAGGGCGAGCTGACCCGTGCACAGGCTGTCACGCTGCTGTACCGCATCGCCGGAGAGCCCGAGACCGAAGGCACCCTCAGCTTCACCGATGTCAAGGCCGACGTCTGGTACGCCGACGCCGTCAAGTGGGGCGAGAAGACCGGTGTCGTCAACGGCATGACCAAGACGACCTTCGAGCCGGAGGGCAAGGTCACCCGCGCACAGTTCGTGACCATGCTCTACCGCTACGCCGGCAAGCCGGAAACCAAGAAGACCGAGACCTTCAGCGACCTGAAGGGCGACTGGTATGTTGACGCCGTGTCGTGGGCCGAGGCCAACGGCATCGTCAACGGCATGACCAAGACGACCTTTGTGCCGGACGGCAACTGCACCCGCGCACAAGCCGCCAAGATCCTCTGCGTCTTCCTCACTACCCTCACCAAATGATCACCAGCGGGCGGGAGCCGATGCTCCCGCCCGCGTTTCGTCGCCCAATCGGCACCCCCGCGGGACACCGAAGCCGGTGTCCCGCTTTTTCTGCGCATGGCGCAGGCGCTTGCTTTTTGAGGGGGAATATGATATAGTTGGTATCAGAAAAATGGGAGCTTTGCCTTGCTGAGCAGGCGGCACGGGCGGGCGGCTCCGGGAGAAATGATGGGGGGAAGCTTCCATGAAAATTGTGGTCATTGGCGCGGGAAAAATCGGCGTGACCTTAGCCGATCAGCTTGCGCGGGAGGGGCACCAGATCACCGTGGTCGACCGGGCGGCGGCAACGCTGGAGCCGGTGTCCACCCTGGACGTTATGACCGTCGAGGGCAACGGCATTACCATTGAGACGCAGCTCGAGGCGGGCGTCCCGAATGCCGACCTCGCGATCGCTGTCATGTCAACAGACGAGCAGAACCTGCTGGCCTGCCTGATCGCCAAAAAGCTGGGCGTCGGCAATACCATTGCGCGCGTGCGCAATCCGGAGTATTCGGCCGGCATCCGCATGGTCAAGGATGACCTCGGCCTGAGCATGGCGCTCAATCCGGAGCTGGCCAGCGCGTCGGAGATCGCGCGCATCCTGCGTGCGCCGGCGGCCATCAAGATCGACACCTTCTCGAAAGGACGCGTAGAGCTGCACAAATTCCGCATCCCGAACGGCTCCCCCCTGGACGGAATGCAGCTTTCCGAGATGGGCAAGCTGCAGGCCGGCGTGCTGATCTGCGTTGTTGAGCGCGGCGCGCACGACGTGTTCATTCCCTCCGGCTCGTTCACGCTGCACGCGGACGACCGCATCAGCTTTGTTGCCAAGCCGAAGACGGCGTATAAATTCTTCCACAAGATCGGCGTGGAGACGAACCCGGTCAAGCGCGTCATGATCATCGGCGGCGGCCGAATCAGCTATTATTTGGCGCGTCAAATGCTGGATTTCGGTGCAAATGTGAAGATTATCGAGTCGAATCGCGCGGTTTGCGACGACCTTTCGGAGCGGCTGCCGGACGCGACCATTATCCACGGCGACGGAACGAACGAAAAGCTGCTGGCCGAAGAAGGCATCGCAAAGATGGACGCGGTTGCCACTTTAACAGGCATTGACGAGGAAAACGTCCTCATGAGCCTTTATGCGCGCAGCGTTTCCGAGGCGAAGAT
>CAKTZP010000127.1 GCA_934636045.1 uncultured Oscillospiraceae bacterium | reverse complement strand
TTTTGAACAACTCAATTGTTTTTTCACAATCATTTGCTCAAGGTGTTTGTTCATGTTTCTCGTTGTTTAATTTACAAGGTACACCCTGTCCCCTCATGGGCTTCCCCCTCGCGGACAGCTCATACATAATATCACGGAGGCTCGCGTTTGTCAACCACTTTTTTCGAGATTTTTCATTTTTTTGAGAAAAAGGCATGCTTCTTATCCTGCTCCGTGGAAATGTGCGGACGCGATGTAGGCATCGCGCCCTACGAATTCCTTTGATAGCACCGGCACCGAATATTGCGGACACCCGCGCCGTACGAATTCCATTCGGCTGGCTATCAGCGGAACCGTACGGGGATTCCCTTCACATGGAGGGGATTGATTTGCAGGATTGCCGGATCGCCGGGCTTGCAGGAAACGCCGGTAATATTGACAGCAACGTGCAGCATACCAATGGCACCGATGACGGAGCAGCGCTTGCCGTTGATCTCGACGGTGACGCGGCGGCGGTGGAGCAGCTGCTTGAAGGCCGAAAGGCCGCTGCGAAGGCAGTCCACGCCGCGGCTCATATCCGGGCGGCAGCTGACGTTGAAGCCATGGTACCAGCCGACGGGCAGGATAGCGACGGGCGTGTCACGCTTGGCGCGCCAGAGCGCGCCGTAGCCGGTCGTATGCCCGGCGGGCAGGGTGCGGACGGTATCGATCTGCGTCTGCACATAGCCGACGGGCTGCAGCTCCGTTTTGAACGGCATGCGGCCGAGCAGCGCCGAGCCGAGGCGCACGCCGTCGCAGTGCATCTCCGAAAAGCGCAGGAAGGCCGCAGAATTGCAGCAATGGACGACGCCGGTTTCCAGCCCTGCAGCGTGGAGGCGGTCAATCACGCCTTGAAACGCCGCGAACTCCTGCCGCGTGAGTGTCTCATCGGAGAACGCGCAGTTAAAATGTGTATAAATGCCGCCGAAGGTCAGGCAGGGCATCGCGCCATACAGCGCGATGATCTCGTCAGTCTGCTCCGGCAGGAAGCCGAAGCGCCCCATGCCGGTGTCGATCTTGAGGTGCACCTCGGCCATGTCGGCGCGGGTGGCGGCGATGTCGTTGATGCATTTGGCCGTGGCGGTCGAGCCGACGGTCAGGATGGCGCGTGCATCGAGCAGGCGGCCAAGCTCCTCGCGCTGCTGCGTTTCGCGCAGCATGAGGATGGTCTCGCGCTCAAAGCCATTCTGCCGCAGAAGTTCGGCCTCACACGGCTCGGTAACGCAAAAATGGGTAATTCCGTTTTCGCGCAGCGCCTCGGCCAGCGGCAGCGCGCCGAGGCCGTAGCCGTCGCCCTTGATGACCGCCCAAATGGGAACGGGACCGGCGCGCTTTTGCAGCTTTTTTACATTTTTAGCGAGGATATCCCGGCTGACGATATAGGTGGTCATGGCTCACGCATCCTTTTTCCCGCGATTTTTGATTCGGTAGAGCTTTGCGGCCAGGCCCTTATAGGCAAGGCTGCCCTTTTCGGCAATGAAATACATCAGGCGGTTCTGTACATTGTCGTATTCGCCGACGAACTCCGTAAACTCGCCGTGGAAGCCCTGCTTGAAGCGGTAGAGGCCATAATGAGGATTATCCTCAGAAATGTCGCCGGAGACGCCGCGGAAATCGTAAACGCGGCAGCCGGTCTCGATCGCCCACTGGATCATGCGCCACTGCAGCAGGTAGTTCGGCATCAGATTGCGATACTCATTCGACGACGCGCCGTAAAGATACCACACCTTGTCGCCGTAATGAATGGCCAGCGTCCCAGCGATGGGCTTGTCCTCATAAAATGCCATATAAAGGCGGCATCTTTCTCCGAAATTATCCAGCATGGCCGAAAAATACTCAGGCGGACGGGTTGCAAAATTGTCGCGCAGACCGGTTTCGACCATGATGCGCGCAAAATCGGGCACCATTTCCTTGCCGCAGATGCGTACCTCAACGCCCTTTTTCGTCGCGAGGCGAATATTATAGCGCCACTTTTGATGGAAGGAGGCCAGAAGCTCCTCCTCGCTGCGGCCGTTCAGATAGAGCCGGAAGACGTAGCGCGGCTGGATGGCCTCGAAGTTCTTGCCGGTATCGCGCGTGCGGAAGCCGTTTTCCTCCAGCATTTTCACAAAATCCGTCTGATCCGACGGCACATCGGGGTCAATTTTGATCACATAGGCCTTTTCCTGTGCGGCCAGCGCCCGCGCCGCCGCCATCAGCTCGTCAAAGGTCGCGCGGTCATCCAGATCGCAGACCGGGCCGCGGCAGGCGTACATCATGTTTCGGCCAATGAAGGGCATTTTGCGGATCAGGAACGCGACGCTTCCACGGATCTTGCCCTCGTCGTCGCGGCTGATGATGGCCTTCCACGACCATGCGGGCTTCTGCTTGGCCCAGAGGCTGCTCTGCGCAAAATGTCCCTTCGGGTGCCCCTGCACAAAGGTCTCGTATTCCGCCAAGGTTTTTTCGGTTACCAGTTCGGTCATAGTGTTATCTCCAATTCTACGCCTCCGCCGCCACGCCGGGCGCAGAGGGTTTCTCCATAGCATTCCAAGGTAATTGTAACACAATGCGCACGGATTTGCAACAGGGACAGCAAAAGGGCTGCTCCGAAATTCACGGAGCAGCCCAATGTGCTTTTTTCAATTACACCAACTCGATGATCGCCATTTCCGCTGCGTCACCGCGGCGGGCGCCGAGGCGAACGACTCTGGTGTAGCCGCCGTTGCGGTCGGCATACTTGGGAGCCGTTTCCTTGAACAGCTTGTGCGCGACATCTTCCTTCGTGATGTAGGAAAGCGCCTTGCGGTAGGCGGCGAGATCGCCCTTCTTGCCGAGGGTGATCATCTTCTCCACGACCGGCTGCACTTCCTTTGCACGGCAGAAGGTTGTTTCGAGCTTGCCGTTGTCAAGCAGATCGGTGGTCAGCTGGCGAAGCATCGCCTTGCGCTGATCGCTGGTTCTGCCGAGCTTACGGGTTCCAAACATTCGTATTTCCTCCTTCTTGAAAGGTCAAACTTTAGTTGTTGTTGCCGGACTCCTCCGTCGCCAGAGACAGTCCCATCATGGCCAGCTTGTTCTGCACCTCATCGAGCGACTTCTTGCCCATGTTGCGAACCTTCATCATTTCCTCCGGGGTCTTGTTGATCAGATCGCGGACGGTGTTGATGTTGGCGCGCTTGAGGCAGTTGAAGCTGCGGACGGAAAGGTCAAGCTCCTCGATGGTCAGCTTCAGTGCGGGGGGATCCACATCCGGATTCTTCTCGCGAACGATCGACTGGCTCGCCACCGTGTCGGAAAGATCGGTGAAGAGGGTCAGATGCTCGGTAAGGATCTTGGCAGCGATGGACACAGCGTCCTTCGCTGTGGTCGTTGCATCCGTCCAGACCTCAAGCGTCAGCTTGTCATAGTCGGTCATGTTGCCCACGCGGGTGTTTTCCACCGTGTAGTTGACCTTATAGACAGGCGAATACAGGGAGTCGACCGGAATCACGCCAATGGGGGTCTGGGGAGTCTTGTTGCGGTCGGCGGGAACATAACCGCGGCCGCGGCTCATCGTGATCTCCATATTGAGCGTCGCGTCAGGGCCGAGCGAGCAGATGTGGAGATTCTTGTTGATGATCTCGATCTCATCGTCGACCTTGATGTCGCCGGCCGTGATCTCGCACTCACCGGCAGCATCAATATAGACCGTCTTCACGCCGTCGCAATGCAGCTTGGCAATGATCTGCTTGACGTTCAGGACGATTTCGGTAACGTCTTCCTTAACACCGGGGATCGTGGAGAACTCATGCTGGACACCGGCGATCTTAATGGAGGTCGCGGCGGTGCCGGGCAGAGACGACAGAAGAATTCTTCTCAGAGAGTTGCCGAGCGTGGTGCCATAGCCCCGCTCCAGCGGCTCTACGAAAAATACGCCATGGGACGGATCTTCGGGAGAGTCGATACACTCAATACGCGGCTTATCAATTTCTACCATAAACTAATACCCTCCTTATTATTTTGCAAAACACTGGTCTTGCGGTGTAAAACAGCTTACCAATAAACGAGGGTGAAGCGTTACTTGGAGTACAACTCGACGATGAGGTGTTCGGCAATTTCAAAGTCGATATCGTCCCGAGCGGGAAGTGCAAGGACCTTACCGGTGAGGGTGTTCTTGTCCCGATCCAGCCACTTCGGAGCGGCGACGAACGCGTCGTCTTCCTTCAGCTTCTTGAAACGATTGTTGGAGCAGCTCTTTTCGCTGACAGCGATGACATCGCCGACCTTAACCATGTAGGAGGGGATGTTCACGCGCTTGCCGTTGACGGTATAGTGACCGTGGTTGACGAGCTGACGCGCCTCGCGGCGGGTGGAAGCAAAGCCCAGACGGTACACGACGTTGTCCAGACGGCGCTCGATCAGGCTCAGAAGAACCTCACCGGTGTTGCCCTCGGCGCGGGCAGCCTTCTCGTAGTACATACGGAACTGCTTCTCGAGGATGCCATATACGAACTTGACCTTCTGCTTTTCGGTCAACTGCAGGGAATATTCAGACTTCTTTGCTCTTCTCTGACCGCCGGGGTTCTTGTTGGAAGTCTTGGAATAACCCATAGCAGCAGGAGAAACGCCCAGCGTACGGCAGCGCTTGAGAACGGGCTGAGTATTTTTTGCCATTCTAACTTATCCTCCTTAATGAATTAGACGCGGCGTCTCTTCGGGGGACGGCAGCCATTGTGGGGAATGGGGGTAACGTCCTTGATAGAAACGACTTCCAGACCGGCGGACTGGAGCGCACGAATCGCAGCCTCACGACCCTGACCGGGGCCCTTGACATAGACCTCAACGGTCTTCAGGCCGCAGGCGTCGATGGCTGCCTTCGCAGCGGTCTCCGCGCACATCTGCGCAGCGTACGGCGTGGACTTACGGGAACCGCGGAAGCCGAGGCCGCCGGAGGATGCCCAAGAAAGAGCATTGCCCTGCAGGTCGGTAACGGTAATCATGGTGTTGTTGAAAGAAGAACGGATATGAACGGCGCCCTTTTCAACATTCTTGCGCTCGCGACGGCGCTTGACGACTTTCTTAGCACTTGCCTTTGCCATTTACATATCCCTCCTTACTTCTTCTTATTCGCAATGGTCTTCTTCGGACCTTTGCGGGTGCGGGCGTTGGTCTTGGTGCGCTGACCGCGAACGGGCAGGCCGCGGCGATGACGCAGGCCGCGATAGCAACCGATTTCGGTCAGCCGCTTGATATTCAGAGCAACTTCACGGCGGAGGTCGCCCTCGATGGTGTAGTTCTTGTCAATGACGTCACGAAGCGCAGCTTCCTGATCTTCGGTCAGATCCTTGACGCGGGTGTCGGGGTTGACGCCGGCCATCGCGAGGATGTCCTTGGCGCTTTTTCTGCCAATGCCGAAGATATAAGTGAGACCGATCTCAATTCTCTTCTCGCGGGGCAGGTCAATACCAGCAATACGTGCCATATACTTTTAGAGCACCTCCTATTAGCCTTGTCTCTGCTTATGCTTGGGGTTTTCGCAAATTACCATGACGCGACCCTTGCGCTTGATAATCTTACATTTTTCGCACATGGGCTTCACGGACGGTCTAACCTTCATACTGTTTAACCTCCTATGAGAACAATGTCTCTAGTTTACTTGCTTCTCCATGTGATCCGGCCTTGGGTCAGATCGTACGGAGACATCTGAACAGTTACCTTGTCACCGGGCAAGATCTTGATATAGTTCATTCTGAGCTTGCCGGAAATGTGTGCCAGAATGGTATGCTCGCCGCCGATCTTGACTTTGAACATTGCATTCGGCAGTGCATCGGTTACGATGCCCTCAAGTTCGATTACGTCGTCTTTTGCCAAGTTTCA
>CAKTZP010000126.1 GCA_934636045.1 uncultured Oscillospiraceae bacterium | reverse complement strand
CACACGGACTTCCTCGTTGCTGAGCTTTTCGAGGCTGGCCTTGACCGCCTCGGCAGAGCCCTGCACGTCGGCCTTGACGATGAGGTTGAGCTCCTTCATCTCGCCCTCCTGCATCTTGGCAAAGAGGTTATCGAGCGTGACCTTGCTATTGAGCTTCGCAGCGGCATCCTTTTCGGCCTGCTTGCGCTGCTCGACCAGCTGGCGCGCCATACGCTCGTCGGCAACGGCGTTGAATTCGTCGCCGGGGGCGGGCGTTTCGGCAAGGCCGGTGATCTCCACGGGGATGGACGGGCCGGCGGACTGGATGGTTCTGCCCTTGTCGTCGGTCATCACGCGCACCTTGCCAACGGCAGTGCCGGCAATGATGAGGTCGCCCTTGTGGAGCGTGCCGTTTTGCACCAGCAGCGTGGCGATCGGGCCGCGGTTCTTATCCAGACGGGCTTCGATGACAATGCCCTTGGCCGCACGGTTCGGGTTGGCCTTCAGGTCAGCCAGCTCGGCGGTCATGATCACGGTCTCTAGCAGCTCGTCGATGCCCTGACCGGTCTTTGCAGAAATCCGGACGACCTCGGTGTCGCCGCCCCACTCGGCCGGAACGAGCTCGTGCTCGGTCAGCTGGGTCAGAACGCGATCGGGGTTTGCGCCGGGCTTATCCATTTTGTTGACGGCCACAATAATGGGGATATTGGCCGCCTTGGCGTGGTTGATGGCCTCGATGGTCTGCGGCATGATGCCGTCATCCGCAGCGACGACCAGAATCGCGATATCGGTGCACATTGCGCCGCGGGCACGCATGGAGGTAAACGCAGCATGACCCGGCGTATCCAAGAACGTGATGGGGCTGCCGTTGATCTCCACGGTGTATGCGCCAATGTGCTGGGTAATGCCGCCGGCCTCGCCGGAGACGACATTGGTCTTGCGGACGGCGTCGAGCAGGCTCGTCTTGCCGTGGTCGACGTGACCCATGACAACGACGACCGGGCTGCGCGGCTGCAATTCGTCTGCCGAGTCCTCATGATCGTCGATCAGGCGCTCTTCGATGGTGACAACGACTTCCTTCTCGACCTTGCAGCCAAGCTCGGTGGCAACAAATTCCGCCGTGTCGAAATCGATGGTCTGATTGATGGACGCCATGATGCCGTTTTTGATCAGGACCTTGATCAGCTCCGTCGCGGTCTTCTTCATACGGGAAGCCAGCTCACCGACGGTGATCTCATCGGGAATTTTGACTGTAAGCGGCGTCTTCTTGATGATCTCCAGCTGGAGACGGCGCATCTTTTCCTGCTCCTCGTTGCGGCGCTTGCTGCCCATCGGGGACTTTTTGTCCTTCCCCTTCTGCTTGTTCTTATTGCCGATTTTCTGCTTGCCGCCGGAGTAATTCTGCACACGCTCGCTGACGAGATTATCCACACGGTCGTCAAAGCGGTCGGCGTTGACGGTGACGGCCTTGGTGTCGACCACGCGGCGCTCGCGCTTGCGCTCGGGCTCCTTGGGCTTGGCAGGTGCTTCCTGCTTGGGCGCGTTCGGCTTGGCCGGGGCGGCGTTCTGCTTTTCGGCAGACTTCTGCACAGGCTTGGCGGGCACCTCCTGCTTGGGCGCAACCGCAAAGACCTCCGCGATGGAGCCAATCTGATGATGCAGCGTAATATGGTCAAACACCGCATTGAGCTGCTCATCGGTCAGCACCTGCGTGTTGCTCTTCGGCTTTTCAAAATACAATCCGACGATCTCGGCAATTTCCTTCGGCGCCATGCCGAAATCCGCCGCGACTTCCTTCACTCGATACTTCACTAAACTCATAAAGCCACCTCCGTGTTACTTTTTCCCATGCCGGACGTTGTAGCGGTGCGCCTTTTCCTCGGCGCGGCGCTTTTCCACGCGCTGTACGCGCACATCCAGCTCCTGCAGCAGCTGCTCGGTCTGCACCGTTTGCGGCAGCGTCTTGACGAACGCCTGTGCCAGACGGACATCCAGAATTGCCGCAATGGCGACGCTCGTCGTTCCGAGGGCGTCGCCGAGCTCGTCCTTGGTATAGCGCAGCGTCAGCAGCGGCTGCGCAGTTCCTGCGACGAAGCTCTTGGCGCGGCGCACCGTATGGCCGCCGGCATCTGAGGCCAGCAGCACCAAGCGTGCCTTTTTGGCGCGCGTCGCTGCACCGACCGGCTCCTCACCGAGCACCAGATTCCCGCCCTTGCGGGAAATGGCCAGCAGGCCGAGACTTCTATCCAGCTCCATCCGTCGGTCCCTCCATTTCCCGAAGCAATGCGTCGTAAACCTCCTGCGGGATGTCCGTGTCAAGGGTGCGCGCAAGTGCTCGGGACTTGATCGCGCGCTTGAGGCATTCCCTGTTGGGGCAGACATATGCCCCGCGGCCGGACGCCTTGCCGCGCAGATCGACTGAGACCGTTCCCTCCGGACTGCGGACAACGCGGATGAGCTCCTTTTTCGGCTTCATCTCCCGGCAGCCGAGGCACTGGCGCTGGGGTATTTTCTTTGGCACGGTGTTCCCTCCTTCCGTTTTTCGCGTCGGATGACCGGCGCGGGGTTATTCCTGTTCGCCTGTCTCTTCCGGCTCTTCGGCCTGCGAGGCGGGCTTGATATCAATTTTGCAGCCGGTCAGGCGGGCTGCAAGGCGGGCGTTCTGCCCCTCCTTGCCGATGGCCAGCGACAGCTGATCGTCCGGCACAATGACACGGCAGGCCTTCTGGCCGGGCAGCTGGGTGACGGAGATCACGTCCGCAGGGCTCAGCGCCGAGGCGACGAAGGCGCACAGATCCTCCGACCAGACAACGATGTCCATCTTTTCGCCCTGCAGCTCTTCCACAACGGCATTGACACGCGCGCCGCGCGCGCCGACGCAGGCGCCGACGGCATCAATGTTCTCCTCAGCAGCATAGACGGCCAGCTTCGTGCGGCTGCCGGGCTCACGGGCAATGGAGCGGATCTCCACCGCGCCGGACTCGATCTCCGGCACCTCAAGCTCAAACAGGCGCTTGACCAGCGCAGGATGTGTGCGCGAGACCATGACCTGCGGGCCGCGGTTGCTGCGGCGAACCTCCACGACATAAACGCGAATGAGGTCGCCCTCGGTGAAATGCTCGGTGCGTACCTGCTCGCCGACGGATAACAGCGCATCGGTGCGATCCGTGCCCTGACCGACGCGGACAATCATATCGCCGCCGGCCTCGATGCGGTGCACTGTACCGGTCAAAATCTCATGCTCTTTGGAGGAGAAGCTCTCAAACACCATGCCGCGCTCGGCCTCGCGGATGCCCTGAATGATGACCTGCTTTGCGGTCTGGGCCGCGATACGGCCGAAGGCCTTGGTCTCGATGGGAACGTTGACAAGGTCGCCGAGGGCAGCGTTCTTTTCCAGCTTCTTTGCGGCATCCAGGGTGATCTCGGTCGCGGGAGTAATGACATCGTCCACGACCTCCTTCTGCGCGTACATCCGCATTTCCTGCTCGTTCAGCTCGACGTAGACATTGTCGGTGTAGCCGTCCTTGTCCTTTTTATACGCCGCCACGAGTGCCTGCGTAATGCGCTCGACCATGTAGTCCACGGGGACGCCGCGTTCTTTTTCCAGCTGCCGCAGCGCAGCAAAAATCTCAGCGTTAGCGTTCATATTATCCTCCTCAGAATTCTACGCGAAGCCGCACAAGGGCGACCTCGGGTTTGTCAAATGTAAGCGTACGGCCGGCAGCGGTGATGGTCACGCGGCCGTTATCGTAGCCGGTCAGTGTTCCGGCGAATTCCTTCTGTCCGTCGCGGGGCTTATAGAGCTTGACCTGAACAGGCGAGCCCATAAAGCGTTCAAAATCACCCGGGCGCTTGAGCGCGCGCTCCAGGCCTGCCGAGCAGACCTCAAAGCGGTAGCTTTCCGGGATGGGATCCTTTTCGTCAAGCACCGGATCGACCGCGCGCGAGACCGCCTCGCAGTCATCGATGTCCACGCCGCCCTCCTTATCAATGTATAGGCGGAGGAACCACTCACCGCCCTCGCGGACGTATTCGACGTCCCACAGACTGCACCCGTTGGCCTCCACCAGCGGCTCGGCAAACTGCCAGACCTGCTCGGTTATCTTCATTCGTCAGCACCTCGCTCAGAAAGTCAAGAGAAAAGAGAGGGGCGAACCCCTCTCTTTAGTAAATACTACTATTGATTGACTACATTATAGCACCACGTTGTGTGAAATGCAAGGACTTTTTTTAACTTTTTATCGGTTTTTCCCTGCAATCAGAATTTTTTTTCGTTCGCTCTGTCTTTTTTTTGCGTCATGTGCTATAATGATGCTCACAAAAAGCTATGGTGCAGCGTGCTGTGCGATCGGAGGTTCGTTTTTATGAAAAAAAGCAACTCGCTTCAGGTGACTTTGGCGCTCGTTGTGCTGCTCGGCAGTCTGATCGGCTTCTTTGTCCGGCGGGCGCAGCTGGCCGTGGAGCTGTTATCCGACGGGAGCCTCGCACCGGGAAGCTTTTTGCACATCGTGCTGACCGTTCTGACCCTTGTGCTGCTGGCGGCGATGTTTGCGCTGCTGCTGCCGCTCAAGCGGTCGACCGGCTATGCGCCGTACTTCACCGGCGCGCCGGTGCCGAATGCGCTGCAGCTCATCGCAGCCGTAGGACTCGTCGGCGGCAACGTTATCCTCTGGGTGCAGGGGCGCGAGCCAACCACCGCACTGGCCACGCAGTCCCCCGTCGTTTCTGAGGCTCTTTCGACGATCCTTGCGCCGCTGGGTCTGCTCTCTGCGGGCTGCATTGCCGTCTTTGCCCTGCTGCGCCTTTCCGGAAAGAAGCCCTCCGCGCTGCTGTATATGATCGCGAGCATCTATCTTGTCGTCCGCCTGATCGTCTGCTTTCAGGAATGGAACACCGACCCGTCGATCCACGACTACGGCTTCCAGCTGCTGGCGGCCATCTGCGCGATGCTGAGCTTTTTCCAGCTGGCGGGCTTCTGCCTCGACCATGGCAAGCGGCGCATCAGCCTGTTCTGGTGCCTGAGTGCGGTGTTCTTCTGCACCATCACCGTGACCGACACGCTGGCGCACGGCGCCATGGACGAGCTGCTGATCAACGCGTCGCTCCTGCTGTCGCTGGCCGTCAGCAGCGTGCAGCTGCTGTTCCCGCGCGGCGAGGAACCGACTAAATGACCCACCGATATTGCGGCACAGGCTCGTGAAACAGCCAGTGCCGCAATTGGTTTTCCAAGAGGATCCCGATCCCGCACAGGGGGAACCACAGCAGCGTGAACGGCAGGCAGATCTGCCCGAGCAGGTTGAACGGCACGTGTTCATACGTCCAGACGTTCATGTGCAGCACCATGTTGACCAGCACGCCCGTCCAGAACTCGAAAAATGTAACGATCAACGCCCCGACCGCCATCTGCACCACCACCGGTGCATGCCACCGGCGATCCATGCCTCCGACGACGTAGAAGCACACGGCGCCCAGCAGGAACATGCTCCCGTGCGTCCATCCGCGCCACAGCAGCTCCACGAGGCAGTAAAACATCCCGCCGATGTAAAACATCACTGCTTCCCTCCAAATACGGTATGCCCTCGCTTGCAAATCAATCACTCCTTATAAGTTATAAAATTCCGTAATTTGTCTCGGTTTTTCGTGCAAAATAAGTATGAACGCTTTGCACAAATTCCAAACGTGAAAATTTTTTCGGAAAAGCCAAGAAAAAGGCTTGACAAACCGCAGCGAATTCTATATAATCACCATGCGTTTCACGAAAACTTAAAAATGGCGGCATAGCTCAGTTGGTAGAGCACCCGGTTCATACCCGTGTTGTCATCTGTTCGAATCAGATTGCCGCTACCAGGCCCGTTGGTCAAGTGGTTAAGACACCGCCCTTTCACGGCGGTAACATGGGTTCGAGTC
>CAKTZP010000125.1 GCA_934636045.1 uncultured Oscillospiraceae bacterium | reverse complement strand
GGCCGCGCAGCTGCGCGACCGTCTGAACGCCATTGAGCTGCTGTCGCAGCGCCAGCTCGTCACAGCGGCAACCATGGCCGACACGGACGTGATCGGCTGGTATTCCACCGAGGCCAAGTCCTGCTTTGCGGTGCTGCATTTTGTCCGAGGCAATCTGATGGACAAGGACTATGCGCTGCTGAGCCTGCCGGAGGATGAGCAGGAGGCGATCTCCTCGCTGCTCAAGCAATACTACCTGCGCCGCGGCGCCGCGCCGAAGCGCATTTTGCTCCCGTGCGCCATGGATGATGCAGAGCTGTTTACGCAGCTGCTGCAGGAAAATCTGGGACGGCCGGTGCGCATCTTTACACCCCAGCGCGGCAACAGCCGCAAGCTCATCGAGCTGGCGAACAAAAACGCCCGCGAGGAGGCCGAGCGCGCAACCTCCGCTGCCGAGCGGCTGAACGGTACACTCGCACAGCTCGGCGCGATGCTCCGTCTGCCGGAGCCGCCGCAGCGGCTGGAATCCTATGATATTTCCAACATTGCCGGAACGGACATTGTGGCATCCATGGTGGTGTTTGTTGACGGCAAGCCGAAAAAGAGCGATTACAAGCGCTTTAAGCTCGAAAACATGGACGATCAGGACGACTACGCCTCGATGCGGCAGGTGCTGACGCGCCGGTTCCGTCATTATCTGGACGGCGATAAGTGCTTTGCCGAGCGGCCAGACGCGCTGCTCATCGACGGCGGCATCGTCCACGCGCAGACCGTGTGCGAGGCGCTTGCGGAGCTGGGTGTCTCGCTGCCCGTCTTTGGCATGGTCAAGGACGACCGCCACCGCACACGCGCCCTTGTCACGCCCGACGGCGCGGAGATCGGCATCCAGACCGCGCCTGCCGTGTTTGCGCTCATCGGGCGCATTCAGGAGGAGACGCACCGCTTTGCCATTACCTACCACCGTACCCTGCGCAGCAAGCGCGTCCGAGGCTCGCAGCTGGATGAAATTCCCGGCATCGGCGAAAAGCGGCGGCTGGCGCTGCTCAAGCGCTTTGGCTCACTGACCGCCATCCGCGAGGCCAGCATCGAGCAGCTTGCGACGCTTCTGCCCGCGCCGACGGCGCAGGCGGTCTACGACCATTTTCACCAGCAGGAGGAAGCATGAGAGTGATTACCGGAACTGCACGCGGCACGAACCTGAAGGCGCCGGACGGTATTCTGACCCGCCCGACCGCCGACCGCGTCAAGCAGGCACTGTTCAATATCATCCAATATGACATCGCCGGTGAGGCGCTCGACCTGTTTGCGGGGTCGGGGCAGCTCGGCATCGAGGCGCTCAGCCGCGGCGCAAGCCGCGCGGTGTTTGTTGACGAGCGCGCCGAGGCGCTGGCCGTTGTCCGCGAGAATCTGCGCCGCACACATCTGACCGAAAAGGCGGAGATCGTGCGCGGAGATTACCTGACCTATCTCTCCGGATGCAAAAAACGCTTCCGACTCATCTTTTTAGACCCGCCTTATGCAGAAAAATATCTGGAAAATGCGATAAAACGCATCTCGGAAATTGACATTTTGGCGGAAGGTGGTATAATTGTTTCAGAGCGCCCGGCGGACAAGCCGCTTGCGGATGATTTTTCCGGTCTTGTGCGCTCGAAGGACTATATCTACGGCAAGACGGCCATCGCCCTCTTCCGCCGCGAAAAGGACATGGAATGAAAATTGCTGTTTATCCGGGCAGCTTTGACCCGGTCACCAAGGGACACCTCAACATCATCGAGCGGGCGGCGCGCCTGTTCGACCGCGTGATTGTCTGCGTCATGGTCAACTGCGAAAAGCGCCCGCTGTTTACCTTGGAGGAGCGCGAGGCGCATCTTCGCCGCGTTACCGCGCACCTTTCCAATGTCACCGTCGACAGCCACGACGGTCTGCTGGCAGAGTACGCCGAGGCGCACGGCTGCTGCACCATCATCAAGGGGCTTCGCGCCGGCTCGGACTTTGAAAAGGAATTCCAGATGGCGATGATCAACCGAAAGCTCAACCCCAGGCTCGATTCCCTGTTTCTGACTGCGGAGCACCAGTTTATGTACCTCAGCTCCAGCGCTGTGAAGGAAATGGGCTATTACGGAGCAGATTTGAGCGATTTTCTCCCGCCTGAGATCATGGGAGAATTCTACGAGAGAATTAGAAATACAGTAAAATAACAGGAGGCACAACTATGAACGAACATGGCATTGAGGAATTGATCGGCACCTTATATGCACTGATCCAAGACGCAAAAAATGTTCCCTTCAGCGGTGACAAGTGCGCCGTTGAGCGTGAGCGTGCGCTTGATTTGCTGGATGAGATTTCCAATAAGCTCCCCAGCGAGCTGAAGCAGGCAAAAACCATCGTCGAGTCCCGCAACGAGCTGGTCACCAGCGCAAAGCGTGAGGCCGAGGGTATTTTGAAGTCCGCCCAGACGCAGGCGCGTCAGCTCGTCTCGAACGAGGCCGTCTATCAGGAGGCACGTACGCAGGCCAACGAAATGGTTCGCGCCGCGCAGGAAAAGATCAAGGAGCTCAAGCAGGTCACATATGATTATGTTGACGATTCCCTCCGCCAGACGGAAGAGGCGATCGCCGAGGCGCTGTCGCAGGTTCGCGATTCTCGCTCCAAGTTCCGCGCCGTGACGGCCCCGCAGACGCGCACCGCCCCCGTGCAGACCGAGTCACCCATCATTGAGGACGTGTAATCAATAATTTAATGACAGGTCAGTTCGAACGGAATTGACCTGTTTTTTAAACGAGGAGGCTGTTATGGACTATTTGGAACGCTATCATGACTGGCTGGAGCATGCGCCGCTGAACGCGGAGGAGCACGCGGCGCTTGCCGCAATGCGCGAGGACGCGGATGCGCTGAAATCCGCCTTCGGCGCTGAGCTGGCCTTCGGCACGGCGGGCATCCGCGGCATTATGGGACTGGGCACGAACCGTCTCAACGAGTTCACCGTCCGCCGCACGGCACAGGGCTTGGCTGCGTGGCTGACCGGCACCGACCTGCCGCAAAAATGCGCCATCGGCTATGATTCCCGCCATAATTCCCGCCGCTATGCCGAAATCTGCGCCGTTGCGCTGGCCGAGCGCGGCGTGCATGGGTATGTTTACCATGAGCTTGCACCGACGCCGATGCTGTCCTTTGCCGTCCGTCAGCTCGGCTGCGGCTGCGGCATTGTCGTCTCTGCCAGCCACAACGCCGGCGCTTACAATGGCATCAAGTGCTACGGCCCCGACGGCTGCCAGATGACTGACGAGCCCGCCGCGATTGTTTACGATGAAATCGAAAGGATTCCGTATTTCGTTCCGGCCAAGCAGAGCTTCGATTTCTCCATGGCCAGCCGCACGGTCGAATTTATCGAGCCGGCGCTGTGGGAAAGGTATTATGAGACGGTTCTGAACGAGCGCCTTGCTTCGACGCCGTCGGACAACCTGAATCTGCTCTATACGCCGCTGTGCGGCACGGGCAACAAGCCGGTGCGCACCGTTCTCGGCCGCATCGGTGTAAATGTGGATGTGGTCAAGGTACAGGAGCAGCCGGACGGCGACTTTAAAACCTGCGAATATCCGAATCCCGAGACAGATGCCGCGCTGAACGAGAGCTATAAGCTTGCGCGCGAGACCCATCCCGACCTCATCCTCGGCACCGACCCGGACTGCGACCGTGTGGCGGTGGCCGTGCCGGAGGGCGACGGCTTCCGCAAGCTGACCGGCAACGAGCTGGGCTGCCTGCTGCTGGATTACATTCTCGGCGAGCTGACCGCGCAGGGGCGACTCCCGGCCGACCCCGTGGCCGTGCGCAGCATTGTTTCCACTCCGCTGGCCGACAAGGTTGCGGCAAAGTACGGTGTGAAGATGCGCAGCGTTCTGACCGGCTTTAAGTACATCGGCGGCGAGATTCTTGCCCTTGAGGAAAAGGGAGAGGAAAACCGCTTCGTCTTCGGCTTTGAGGAAAGCTGCGGCTATCTCAAGGGCACCTATGCCCGCGACAAGGACGCCGTTGTGGCCTCCATGCTGACCTGCGACCTCGCGGCAAAGCTCAAGCGCAAGGGGATGAACCTTGCGCAGAAGATGGATGCGCTCTATGCCGAGCTCGGCTGGCATGAGGCGCGCGTGATCAGCATTGAGCTTAAGGGGCCGAACGCCATGGAGCTGTCGGCGCAGTTTATGGCAAACTTCCGCGCCCATACGCCGACGGCGCTGTGCGGTATTGCCGTGACGGAAATGACCGACTACGCCGCGCGGACGACGAAGAACTGCCAGACCGGCGCGCTGACGCCCGTCACGCTGCCGAAGTCCAACGTCGTTTCCCTCGCGCTCGGCGAGCAGGGGAGCGTCATCGTCCGTCCGTCCGGCACGGAGCCGAAGGTGAAGCTGTACCTGACTGCCGTTGACCGAGACAAGAGCAAGGCGCTGGCGCTGCTGGACGGCCTTGCGCAGGAGCTGGCCGCCTTTGCGCCGAAGCAGTAAAAACCAAGCTTGACAAACCGCAAAATATCCGGTATCATAAGCGTAATATTGGAAAACGCGTAGAAAAAGAGGAGTAAGTAAGCCTCGAACCCAGAGAAGGGACGGTTGGTGCAAGTCCCGGCAGAGCTTGCTGAAGGTCGCTTTGGAGCGGGCGTGCTGAGCGGAGACGTCAGGCGCGCACGGGTGCTCCCGTTACAGAGCCGGAGGACTCGGAAACGAGGCTTCCAAGAGTGTCCGCATTCGCGGAAATTCAGGTGGTACCGCGGAAAGCTTTTTTCGCCCTGAGCTGATTTGGCTCAGGGCGATTTTTTTCAAAAGGAGAAGAACAATGGCAAGAGAATTACCGAAGACCTACGACCCGAAAGAGGTAGAGGCGAAGCTGTATCAGTTCTGGATGGACGGCGGCTATTTCCACGCCGAGCCGGACGAGAGCAAAAAGCCCTTTACGATCGTCATGCCGCCCCCCAACGTCACCGGACAGCTGCACATCGGGCATGCAATGGACGACACGGCGCAGGATACGCTCATCCGCTTTAAGCGCATGCAGGGCTACAACGCGCTGTATCTGCCCGGTGTCGACCATGCAGGCATCGCCACGCAGATTAAGGTTGAGGAAGTCCTCCGCGGCGAGGGCAAGACCCGCTATGACCTCGGACGAGAGAAATTCCTCGAGCGCGTCTGGGACTGGAAGCGTCAGTACGGCGACCGCATCGTCACCCAGCAGAAAAAGCTCGGTATTTCTTGTGACTGGCAGCGCTCCCGCTTTACCATGGACGAGGGCTGCTCGAAGGCCGTGCGCGAGGTTTTCGTGAGCCTTTATGAGCAGGGGCTGATTTATAAGGGCAGCCGTATCATCAACTGGTGCCCGCACTGCGTGACGGCGCTGTCGGATGCCGAGGTCGAATACGTCGACAAGCCCGGCCACCTGTGGCACATCCGCTACCCGCTGGCCGACGGCAGCGGCGAGGTCATTGTTGCGACGACCCGCCCGGAGACGATGCTCGGCGACAGCGGCGTGTGTGTCAACCCCAACGACGAACGCTACAAGGCCATCGTCGGCAAGAAGGTCATTCTGCCGCTGGTCAATAAGGAAATTCCGGTTGTTGCCGACGACTATGCCGAAATGGACTTCGGCACCGGCTGCGTCAAGATGACGCCGGCGCATGATCCCAACGACTTTGAGGTCGGTCTGCGCCACAATCTGGAGGTCATCCGCGTGCTGGATGATCATGGCGTCGTCAACGAATTCGGCGGAAAGTATCAGGGGCTTGACCGCTATGAGGCGCGCAAGCAGATTGTCGCCGACCTTGAAGCTGAGGGATATCTCGTCAAGGTGGAGGACTACAGCCACAACGTCGGCACCTGCTACCGCTGCCACCGCGACGTGGAGCCGATCATCTCGGCGCAGTGGTTC
>CAKTZP010000124.1 GCA_934636045.1 uncultured Oscillospiraceae bacterium | reverse complement strand
GCCCGGCAGCGCTCCAGCGCCTGCGCCGTGAACAAATCGCCGTTGGCAATCACCGGCACGGACACCGCGCGGACGACCTTGCCGATAGCGTCCCAATCGGCAATGCCGGAATAGAGCATGGACTTTGTCCGGCCGTGGACGGTAATGGCGTCTGCACCGTTATCCTGCAGAGTCTGCGCCATTTCGACGGCGCAAATGCTGCCCTTGTCCCAGCCGAGGCGGGTCTTTACCGTGACCGGCACGGGCACGGCATCCTTGACCGCGCGGACAATGCGCCCGGCGAGCGGAAGGTCGCGCATCAGCGCGCTGCCGTCGCCGTTGTTGGCAATTTTGGGCATGGGACAGCCCATGTTGATGTCAATAAAGTCACACCCGCTGTGCTCCAGCGCCAGCACGGCCGCCTCGGCCATCATGACCGGGTCGTTGCCGAAGATCTGCGCGCCGCAGAGCGAGCCGGGATTCTTCCGCAGCAGACGCACGCTCTTTTTGTCCTGATAGATCAGCGCACGCGAGGAGACCATCTCCGTCACCGTGACCGCCGCGCCCAGCTCCGCGCAAACCGTGCGGAAGGCATAGTCCGTCACCCCTGCCATCGGCGCAAGGAAAAGCGGCCCGGAAGCCGTATGACCGAGAAACTGCAAAAAAATCACCTCGAGGACATAATAGCATAAAATGTGACAAAACGCAAGAACGGATGCGGACAATAAAACAGGCAGGAGCGCGAAGCTCCTGCCTGAGCGTGTCAAAAAACTACCCCGCATGTCATTGCGAGGAGCGAAGCGACGTGGCAATCTCATGCAGGCAGTTTCGAATTCGCCGAAAATCATCTGAAAATCAAAACAATTCTGCGAGATTGCCACGGCCGCAAGCGGCCGACCGGCAAGCGGAGTGACCGCATCCGTAAGGCGGCAAAGCCGCTAACGGCTGCGACATCGCAATGACTTAATCGGACTTTTTTGACAGTCTGAACAGGCAGGAGCGCGAAGCTCCTGCCTGTTGTGGCTTGGAAAATGGAAATTATTGCTCCGGCATTTCCTTGCCGAGGCGTTTGTACATGGTCTTCTTCACCGCGCGCATGATGTTCTCATAGCCGGTGCAGCGGCACAGGTGGCCGGACAGCAGCTTGCGCAGCTCGGCGTCGGTGTATTCCTTGCCGCTTTCGAGGATCTCGACGGCCGTCATGATGAAGCCCGGCGTGCAGAAGCCGCATTGGATGGCCGCTTCGTCGATGAACGCCTGCTGGATGTCGGACAGCTCGCCGTTCGGGCCGACGAGGCTTTCCAGCGTGCGGATCTTCTTGCCGTTGGCCCACACCGCAAGGTAGATACAGGAGTTGAATGCCTCGCCATCGATCAGCACGGTGCATGCACCGCACTCGCCGACCTCGCAGCCCTTCTTGACGGAGGTCATGCGGAAATCGTTGCGCAGCATATCGGTCAGGGAGGCGCGCACGTCAACCATCTGCGCGACGTCCTTGCCGTTGAGGTTATACTTTACAAGACGATACTGGTTTTCCATCAGATGCTACCTCCTGCTCTCTTGACTGCTTCGATGGCACAGCGCTTTGCCGATTCCACGGCCACGTGCTGCCGGAAGGCCTTGCTGGCGCGCCACGAATCGCGGGGGTTGATGTCCTCGAGCACCTTTTCGGAGAAGGCGACGATGTTTTCCATTGTCACTTCCTTGCCGTTTAGGAAGGCCTCGGCCGTCGGCGCGCGCATCGGAATGGGGCCTGCAACACCGTAGGCCACACGGACGCGGTCGAAGGTCTTCTTGTCCGCGGAGAGGCGGACGTTGACCGAGCAGCCGTTCGTCGCGATATCCAGCGCGTTGCGCATGGCGTACTTGATATAATAGCCGTAGGTATTTTCGTAGCTGGCCTTCGGAATGAGAATGGCCGTCTGGATTTCGCCGGGGCGGATGTCGACGACCTTCGCCTTCAGATAAAAGTCCTTGATCGGCACGCGGCGCGTGCCCTCGGGGCCGGTCAGCTCTACGATGGCCTCCCACGCGTGCAGCGTAGAGGCAGAGTCGGCGGAGGTCACACCATTGCAGGTGTTGCCGCCGATGGTGCCGATGTTGCGGATCTGCGGGCCGCCGACCTGATCGACCGCCTCGCCGAGCACGTTGATGTATTTCTGAATGATGGGGCTCTTGGTAATGTGGGAGAAGCTGGTCAGACTGCCGATGCGGATATTCTCTTCCTCGTCGATCGTCACGCCGCGCAGCTCGTCGAGCATGTAGATGGAGATCAGCTCCACCCCCGCGCGCTTGCCCTCGCGCATCTGCACCAGAACGTCAGAGCCGCCGGCGATGATGTGCGCCTCGGGATGCTCCAGACGAAGCCGAATCGCGTCCTGTACGCTTTCGGATTCGTAATATTCCTTCATATCATACATGGCTTAGTTCTCCTTTCTCCACGGGTCGTTGATCAGCCCTTCCTCGGTGAAGCGGGCGAAGAGGATGTGCGGGGTCATGGGCGCCTTGTCGATGGCCACGCCGGTGGCGTTGAGCACGGCGTTGCGGATGGCCGGAGCGACCGGGCAGGCCGGCGGCTCGCCCAGAGCCTTCGTTCCGAAGGGATTGGTCGGCTCGGGATTTTCGACGAACTGCGCTTCCAGATGCGGATGATCCATCACAGACGACAGCTTATAGTCCAGCAGGTTATTGTTCAGCGGCTTGCCGGTCTTTTCGTCGAACAGCAGCTGCTCGGACATGCCATAGCCAATGCCCATGGACATGCCGCCGTGCACCTGCGCCGCGGCGAGCTGCGGGTTGATGAGCTTGCCGCAGTCGTGCACGTTGATGATTTTGTCGATCGTGATCTTGCACATGGGAATGTCTACCGTGACCTCGGCGCAGCAGCAGCCGAAGGAGTAGGCGTTGTTTTTAATGTGGTAGGTCGACTCGGCAGTGATATGCTCGCTGTGGCTCAGGCTATAGAAGGCCGTGGTGGCAAGCTCGCCGAGGCTCATCAGCACGCGGCCGTCCGTCGTGCGGACGATGTTGCTGTCGATAATCTCAAGGTTGGCTACGGTAACGCGCGTCAGCTCGTTGGCATACTTCAGAATCTTTTCCTTCAGGATATTACCGGTCTGCGTGACGGAGAAGCCGACCACATAGGTCTGGCGGGAGGCGTAAGCGCCGAGGCCGAACGGCGTGACATCCGTATCCTGGCAGGAGACAACGTGCACATCGCGGTAGTCCTTGATGCCGACGACGTCTGCAGCCAGCTGTGCGTAAACGGTATCCGCACCCTGACCGATCTCTGTCTCGCCGACCTGCACCTGGATGGAGCCGTCCTGATTGAGCACCATGCGGCAGGAGGAATGCTCCAGCGAGATGGGCCACACGGCGGTGTTGTACCAGAACGGCGCGATACCGATGCCCTTGCGGATGGGGCCGGTCTGGTTAGCATATTCCTTGTGCTTGCGGTCATAGTCCATGTACGCCACGGCCTTGTCGAAGCACTGGTTGAAGCTGTCGTAATAGTTCTCGTTCTTTGAGAAGCCGTCCACATAGCCGACGGGCATGATGTGGTCGCGGCGGAATTGCAGCGAATCTACGCCCAGCGCAGTGCAGATATCCTCGATGTGGCACTCATGTGCCCACGAGGCCTGCGGCATGCCGTAGCCGCGCATTGCGCCTGCAGCGGACTTGTTGGTAAACACGGTGTACGCATCGCACTCCATATTGGGGCAGGGGTAGAGCTGCGGGAACGAACCCATGGCCTTCGCCACGATGCTGTGGCCGTGGGATGCGTAAGCGCCCTGATCGGAGAACAGCTCAACCTTGCGTGCAACGAACGTGCCGTCCGGGCGCAGCCACGAAACAAGGTGGGCACGGATGGCATGGCGGACGCGGTTGGACACGAAGGTGTCCTCGCGGGGAATGTCGATCTTGACCAGACGGCCGCCGAGCTGAAGGGACAGCCACGCAGCCAGCGGCTCATACAGCGTGTCCTGCTTGTTGCCAAAGCCGCCGCCAATGTAAGGCTTAATGATGCGGACCTTGCCCCAAGGCATACCCAGCGCCTGGCCGACGGTGCGGCGGACAATGTGCGGGATCTGCGTGGAGGAAACAACGACGATCTTGCCCGCCTCCTCATAGGCGTAGGCAACATGGTTTTCAATATGGCAGTGCTGCACGGTGGGGGTGTCGTACCACTTGTCCACGCAAATCAGCCCGGGCTCCTTGATGGCCTCCGCATAGTTGCCGATGCGGATATCGGAGTGGCGCAGGATATTGTGGGGGAATTCATTGTGCAGCACGGGTGCGCCGTCGGCCATTGCCTTGATGGGGTCAAGAACAAAGGGCAGCTCCTCATATTCGACCTTGATCAGATGCGCAGCCTGCGCAGCAGCGACCTCATTCTCCGCAACAACCGCGGCGACGTCGTCGCCGTAATAGCGGACATGGCGGTTGAGCAGCCGGCGGTCGGCGACATCCTGATGCGCCTCCTCTACCGACCACGGGTGACCGGCGGTGGGGAATTTGATATCCGGCACGTCAAAGCAGGTGAAGATCTTCACCACGCCGGGAACCTTTTTCGCCGCAGAAGTATCGACGGATTTCACATAGCCGTTGGCAATGGTGGAGCGGACGACGCGGGTGATCAGCGCGCTGCTGTCGCACAGATCGTCCGTGTATTTGGCTCTGCCGGTCGCCTTGTCATACGCGTCGACACGGGCTACGCTCTTGCCTACATTCATATTATGTAAACCTCCTAGCCTGATATTGGAACGCCTCGCTCGTGCGCTCCATGAAACGAATTCCACAAAAACGTGTTCCGTTCCTTTTGTCCTTTCTAACTATAACACAAAAAAATACGAAAATGAAGGAATGGCGTTATCCTATTTTTGATATCACGCAGAATTCGACGATCGCGAACAAAGCAAGGCGTGCAAAATTACGGTAGCGGTGGAAAAAACTCGTGAAATCGGGTATACTGGAGATAAACAACGATTCTTCCGCAAAGGAGACCTACGATGCAGGATACTGACCGCATCGGCTGCCTCGTCATGGCGGCCGGCAATTCCACCCGTTATCAGGGCAACAAGCTCGCCGCGCTCTTTCGCGGCAAACCCATCGCCGAGTACGCGCTCGATTCCGTCCCGGCTGACCGCTTCGCAGCCGTTACTGTCGTAACGCAGTATCCCGAGATTGAAGCGTTGGCACGGCAGCACGGCTTTGCCGTCATCCGTAACGAGCACCCCGACTGGGGCATCAGCCATACCATCCGTCTTGGCACGGGAGCCATGCAGGACTGTCATGCGATTCTTTACATGGTCGCCGACCAGCCGCTGCTGGACGACGCATCGGTCGAGCGCATTGTGGAATGCTGGCGGCAGCACCCGTGCAATATCGTCGCCGCCTCGCACAATGGCAAGCGCGGCAACCCGTGCATCTTTCCGAAGGAGTTCTTCGAGGAGCTCATGGCGCTGACAGAGGATCACGGCGGCAGCACCGTCATTCGGCGCTGGCCTGACCGCCTGCTCACCGTCGAGGTCTCCCCCGAGGAGCTCACCGATGTCGACACCCGCGCCGCTCTATCTGAGCTCGATCAAGCAACTTGACCTTCCTCGCCTGAGGGCTTCTGCAATCTCGACATAACAAAAAAGCGTCTGCCGAAGCAGATGCTTTTGAGCGTGTCAAAAACCATCCCGCATGTCATTGCGAGGAGGGCATAGCCCGACGTAGCAATCTCATGCAGGCAGTTCCGAATTCGCCGAAAACGATTTAAAAAACAAAACAATTCTGCGAGATTGCCACGGCCGCAAGCGGCCTCGCAATAACAAAATTGGACTCTTTTGACAGTATGAAAAAAGCATCTGCTTCGGCAGATGCTTTTTCATTGGCTCCCCCTGTTGGACTCGAACCAACGACACACGGATTAACAGTCCGTTGCTCTACCGACTGAGCTAAGGG
>CAKTZP010000123.1 GCA_934636045.1 uncultured Oscillospiraceae bacterium | reverse complement strand
GGTGCCTACAAGTTCAAGCCCGAGCAGTGCACCCGCAACGCCGACGGCATTCTGGTGCCGCCTCCCCTGCGCTTCGACATTCTGGAAGAGGTTTCCCGCCGCCTGCCCGGCTTCCCGATCGTGCTGCACGGCTCCTCCTCCGTCCCGCAGGAATATGTGAAGATGATCAACGAAAACGGCGGCCATATGCCCAACGCCATCGGTGTTCCGGAGGAAGAACTGCGCCACGCCGCTCAGCTCTCTGTCTGCAAGATCAACATCGACTCCGACCTGCGTCTGGCCATGACCGGCACGATCCGCGCTTACTTCAACGAGCATCCGGATCATTTCGACCCGCGCCAGTACCTCAAGCCCGCCCGCGCCAACATCAAGGAGCTCGTCAAGCACAAGCTCATCAACGTTCTCGGCTGCGCCGGCAAGGCCTAAGGCTTCATAAAAGCACAAAGCTGCTGCAAGGACTCCTTGCAGCAGCTTTTCTTTTCTCCAAGGCCTCAATTTTGTCATTGCGAGGCCGCAGGCCGTGGCAATCTCGCAGAATAGTTTTGACTTTCGGTTGCTTTTCGGCGAACCCGGAACTGCATGCATGAGATTGCCGCGTCGCTTCGCTCCTCGCAATGACACAGCGGAAATAAGCTGCCACAAGAGAACCTTGCAGCAGCTTGTTTTTATTCTGTTATCAGTTGCTTTCGCAGGCGCTCGACCATGACGGCTGCCTCCTCGCGGGTGGTGTAGCCGCGGGGGCGGGATGCGTCGGTCAGGCCGTGGCGTTTGGCATCGGCCAATTCCTCCTCTGCCCATGGGCTCGGGATCGTACCCTCGCCGGTCAATCGAGCGGTCAGCCGCGCATCAATCAGGGCTTCCAGCTCCTGCTTCGTCATTTGCTCCACCTCCATGCATGCCGCGGTGTCGCGGCGAAAATCGTCCATCGTTCGGCCGAAACGCGTCAGCCAATGCGTTACATCGCCATGATTGCTGGCAAGCCCGCGTGCATGCCCTTCCGCGTGATCAATGACGACGCCGTCCGCCAACGGATCAAGCCCGTAGCGCGCGCAAAGATATGCCGTCAGCTCTGTCGCCTCGCGGTAGGCCGCTTCAAAATACGCGCGGTCGGTCAGAGCATCCTCGCAAATCTCAAAGGAAATGTGTGTGTTGTTCGCGCTGCCGTTGTGGCCGCTTCCGGCGTGCCAGCCGCGGTGCTCCCACGGAAGGGTCTGATAGGTTGCAAGGCCGCCGTCGGCCTTTTTGCCGATAAAGGCGTGAACGCAGACGTCAAGGCCGGGGCGATTCCAATCATTATCGTTGCCGTTTTTGCCAAGCGTGCCGTCGTCTGGCTGGACGTAGCGGCGCAGATTCGGATTGTTCGCTCCGGTCGAGTGCACCATCACGCCGCGCGGTACGATCTTCAGGCCGCGGCGGTAGCAGTCACTGCTGTAAAAAACACATTCGTGCAGCTCCATAGGCATCCTCCTCGTCCCAGCCTATGCGAATCTGCACGAAAATGTGCGTTTTGCTCAAAAAAGCGTCCAGAGCCAATAAATCAGGCCGTAAAGCCAGCTCGCCGCCGTACCGAAGACGAGCACCGGTCCCGCAATGGTAAACATTTTTGCGCAAGTACCGAGGACCACGCCCTCTGTCCGGAACTCGACAGCAGGAGCAACGATGGCGTTGGCAAAGCCTGTAATCGGCACGAGCGTGCCTGCTCCGGCAAGCTTTGCAATATCATCATATATGGCAAGTCCCGTCAAAATTGCCGAAAGCAGGATCAGGCAAATGCTGGTTGCTGTGGCCGCAGACGAAGCATCCATGTTCATCGAGCCGAACCATGTCAGCAGCAGCTGGCCAAGGCAGCAAATGAGCCCGCCCGTCCAAAACGCATTGCAGCAGCAGCGCAGCGTCCTGCTTTTCGGTGCGAACGAATTGACGAGCTTTCCGTATTCTTCGTTTGTCATGCTTCGTGCCCTCCTTTTTCTCTATTGTTCCCGGCGGGTCTTGAAAAAATTCTGAATTTTCCGGTGTGAAACGGGTATTCTAAGCTCGGACACAGCGAAACGATTTTTCGGAAGCAGCAGCGAACGATCGGCCAAATCCGACGCAGCAGCATCCATAGTCTTCCTGTGACCATTGCGCCGATGGGGCTTGATCGGCGCACCCGTATACGGAAATTGCCTGCCGCAAAGCATGTTTTGCGGCAGGCAATTTGATTATTCCTTGGATGCAAAGAACGTGCGCGTTTGGACGGCATTTTGGCGAATCGCAGCGGTCAAGGCCTCGAGCGAGGGGAATTTTTGTTCCGGACGCAAAAAATCGTAAAGCGCCAGCATCAGTGTGTGGCCATAGAGGTCGCCGTCGAAGTCTAGGATCCACGGCTCAACCGTCACCGTTTCGCCATGCACGGTCGGACGGCGGCCGATATTGACCACCGCCATGCGCTCCTCTCCATCAAAATATGCCTTTGCCGCATAAACGCCGAAGCGCGGCAGCAGCAGCTCCGGCGAGGGATGCAGATTGGCCGTCGGGATGCCGAGGGTGCGCCCCAGATGCCGCCCTGAGACCACCGTCCCGCGCAACAGGTGCGGATGCCCGAGGAAGCGGACAGCCTTTGCCATTTCGCCCTGCGCAAGCAGACTGCGAATGACAGTTGACGATACCTTTTGTCCCTCCAGGCAGACATCCGGAACACAGGCACAGCCGATTCCGAGGGAGGCACATTTCTCCTTCAACAGCTCCGGGGTGCCCATTCCGCCTGCGCCGAACCGGTAATCCTGTCCGCAAACAAGACATCCGGCGTGAAATTGCGCAACAAGCGTTTGTTCCACAAAGTCCTCCCACGGCGTCGCGCCGGTATGCGCGTCAAAGGGCAGGACGAAAACTGCTTCAATGCCGTACAGGGCGCGCATCAGGTCGGAGCGCTCGTCCGGTGTCGTAAGCAGCTTGGTCGGCACAGCGGAAAACAGCGCCGAGGGATGCCGATCGAGGGTCAGCGCGGCGGGCGTCATGCCCAGCTGCCCGGCCAGCTCCGCCGTCCGGCGCAGCAGCGCGCCATGCCCCAAATGCACCCCGTCAAAAAAGCCGAGAGCGAGTACTTATTTACATTACAAATCGATATTTGTGTGATGCGCTTCGTGCCGGTATCAAAAGAAGCTTTTTACCGTCCGCAGCGTGCCGTCGCTGATCTCGCAGAGGGCGAGGAAGGCGTCGTCGCGGGCATAGACACGATAACGCCCCGGCGCCTGTGTCGAGGTAAACGCCGCACCGTTGCGGCAGCATTTTTCCTGCGCGGGCGTCAGCGTCAGACCGGGAAGATCGGCAAATAAGCTGTCAATCGGCCGCAGGAGCGCCTCCGGGCAAGAATCGGCGACGATCTTTTCCAGCGGAATCGCCTCGGCCTCGGTGTAGGCTCCGGCCTGCACGCGGCGCAGCGCTGCCATGCATCCGCCGCAGCCGAGCGCGGCGCCGATATCATGGCAGAGCGTACGGACATAAGTGCCCTTGGAGCAGTGGATGCGCAGACGCGCGGTTTTGCCGGAAAAATCCAGCAGCTCCAGTGCATAAAGCGTGATCTCGCGCGGTGTGCGCTCGACCTCTTTGCCCCTGCGGGCGATCTCGTAGAGCTTTTTTCCGCCGATTTTCACCGCGGAATACATCGGCGGCAGCTGCTGCTGCACTCCGCGAAAGGCGGAAAGCGCCGCTTCCAGCTGTGTCGCAGTCACCTCCACGGGCCGCTCCGAAACGACGGCTCCGGTCGTATCCTGCGTGTCCGTGGTCGTGCCGAGCAGCAGGTCTGCGATGTAGGTCTTTTCCGCATGCTCAAAAAATTCGACGGCACGGGTCGCACGGCCGACAAAAACCGGCAAAACGCCCGTTGCCATCGGGTCGAGCGTGCCGCCGTGGCCGATGCGCTTTTCATGAAAAACGCCGCGCAGCTTAGACACAACGTCCTGACTCGTCCAGCCGGAAGGCTTATCCACAATCAGAATCCCGGTTGCCATCAGAGCACTCCCATATCGGTCAGGACACGCAGCACTGCTGCTTTGGCCGCAGCGATGCCGCCGGGAACGGTCGCGCCCGCTGCGGCGCGATGGCCGCCGCCGCCGAGCGCCGCGCAAATGGCGGACGCGTCATATTCCGGCGAGGTGCGGACGGAGAGCTTCCCCTCCCCCTGCTCATCGCGAATCATCACGCCGATCCCGACCCCGGCAATCTCGCGGCCGAAGCCGGAAATATCGTCAATGTCGTCCTCCGTGATGCCGAGTGCCGCACGGGTCTGGCTCGGGAGTAAGGAAATGGCCACCAGACCGCCGGCATAGAACTCTGTCGATTCGGTCAGATACGCCTCAAGCTTCAGCCTGGCGAGGCGCTTGGTCAAGAACATGGCCTGATTGATCGCGAAGGTGTCTGCGCCGCAGTCCTTACAGCAGGCCGCCGCACGCAGCGTCGCTGCGGTGGTGTTGCTGTAGCGGAAGCAGCCGGTATCCGTCGAAATGGCGCAGTACAGCGCTTCGGCGATGCGCTGATTCGGTGTCACCCCCAGCTCACGCAGCAGCTCGAGAATAATTTCCCCACAGGCGGCAGCACTAGGATCAACATAGCTTTGCTCCGCATAAAGATCGTTTCGCCCGTGGTGGTCGAGCGCCAGAGCCGTACGGTCGGCATAGTCCTCATAGCCGAGCGGGAACAGGGTGCGGGCAGCGATGTCCACCGCCACGAGAATGGCATTTTCGTCCGGTGTCCCGGTCGTCAGTCCGTCAAGAAACGGACGGAATTTGGACGTGAACTGCGGATTTTCAAGGACAAACGCGCGCTTTCCCATGGCGCGCAGACCGCCGCAGAGCGCCGCGGCGCAGCCGATGGTGTCCCCGTCCGGACGTCGGTGCGTCAAAATGAGAAAATTGTCTGCGGTACGCAGAAAATCAGCGGCCTCAGGAATCGTGATCTTCCGGTGCATCGTCCTCGTCCTCCCGGATGTCGAGCTTGGAAAGCAGCTCGAGAATGTGCGCGCCGTGGGTAATGGAGTCGTCGGCCTGCCACTGCAGCTCCGGCGTGTAGCGCAGCTGTAGGCTGCGGCCAAGCTCACGGCGGAGATAGCCGGACGAGGACTTCAGTCCCGCCAGCGTTTCCTTCGTATATTCCTTGTCCAGCAGCGAGACATAGACCTTCGCGTAGCGCAGATCCGGTGTGGTCTCGACGCGGGTGATGGAAAGCATGGTCTTTTGCACCCGAGGATCCTTCAGCTCACGCAGCAGCTCTGCCAGCTCGCGCTGAATCTCCTCGTTGATGCGTCCGATGCGATTGGATGCCATTGTTTGGTCTCCTCCTTGATGAAAACTACCGCAGGGCGGGCGTTTTCCGTCCACCCTGCGGCTTGCAGATGATGAAATTACTCGGTCAGCGCGGAATCTCCTCCATGACATAGCACTCGAAGATGTCGCCTTCCTTGATGTCGTTGAACTTTTCAATGGACATACCGCACTCGTAGTTCTGCGCGACCTCCTTGACGGAGTCCTTAAAGCGCTGCAGTGAGCCGATATTGCCCTCGTAGATGACGATGTTGTCGCGCAGAACGCGCACCATGCCGTCGCGGGTGATCTTGCCGTCCTTGACATAGCAGCCGGCGATCGTGCCGATGGCGGAGACCTTGTAGGTCTGGCGCACCTCCGCGTGGCCGATGATAGCCTCGCGATACTTCGGCGCGAGCATGCCCTTCATGGCCGACTCGATCTCGTCGATGGCATCATAAATCACACGATACATGCGCAGGTCAACGTTGGCGCGCTGCGCAGAGGCGGCGGCTGCCGGATCGGGACGGACATTGAAGCCGACGACAATCGCGTTGGACGTAGAGGCCAACAGAATGTCGGATTCGTTGATGGCGCCGACGGCGGCATGGATCACACGTACCCGTACTTCTTCGTTCGTCAGTTTCTCCAGC
>CAKTZP010000122.1 GCA_934636045.1 uncultured Oscillospiraceae bacterium | reverse complement strand
GTGTAGCCGCGGGCATAGTGCGTCGCGCGCAGACCGCCGGAGGGGAAGGACGACGCATCCGGCTCGCCCATGATCAGCTGCTTGCCGGTCAGGCGCAGAATGGCCTTGCCCTGCGGGTCCGGCGAGCAGAGGAAGGAGTCGTGCTTTTCCGCCGTGACGCCTGTCAGCGGCTGGAACCAGTGGGTATAGTGCGTGGCGCCCTTTTCCAGCGCCCATTCCATCATGGCCTGCGCAATGATGTCCGCCGAGGGCATGGAGATTTGCCCGCCGCCGTGCTCGGCGCGCAGGAATTCCTCATAGACCTCCTGGGGAAGACGCTCCTGCATGACCGCTTTGCTGAACACGTTTTCGCCGAAATAATCCGATATCCGTTCCATTGCTGTCCCCTCCCTATGATACAGGTATTTTATTGTAACAGTTTAGCCGTTTTGCGCGCAAAATGCAAGCCTCAGACCGGCTGCCGCAAAGATTTCATAGGCGTCAACAAACACATCGCCGTCCGGTCACGGAAATTTATACAAATTTACAACAGATTTACCATTTTCGACGCTGCATAATTGCATCCGCCGTGCCGCATACTGACAAAAAGGAGGCATCGGCATGCTGATCTCATTTTTGCGTACCCTCATATTATATATTGTATTGGTGCTGACGGTGCGCCTGATGGGCAAGCGGCAGATCGGCGAGATGGAACCAGCGGAATTTGTCGTCACCATGCTCATCGCGAACCTTGCCGCCATCCCGATGCAGGACAGCGCCATCCCGCTTTTGAGCGGCCTCGTGCCGATCCTCGTCATCCTCGGGCTGGAGCTGGTGCTGGCGGTGGCAACGATGCGGTCGATCCGGATCCGCAATATTTTCTGCGGGAAACCGGTCATTTTGATGGAAAACGGGAAGATCATCGAAAAAAATCTGAAAAAGACCCGCGTCAACCTCGATGAGCTGACCATGCATCTGCGGGAAAAGGATATTTTTGACCTGACGACGGTGAAATATGCGATCTTGGAGACCAACGGGCAGGTGTCCACCCTGCTGTACGCCAAGGCTGCGCCTGCCGCGGCAAAGGACGCCGGTATCCGCGCGAAGGACACGGAGCTGCCGGTCACGCTCATCTCCGGCGGGCGGCTGCTGGAGGAAAATTTGGTGCTGAGCGGCAAAAGCCGCGCGTGGCTCGACGAGACGCTGCACCGGCACGGCTGTAGCGTGCGTGCCGCGCTGCTCCTGACGGTGGACAAGGCCGGAAAGGTCTATCTCGTGCGGCGGGAGGATGTCAAATGAAGTATTTTTATATCGGACTCGGCGTATTGGCGGTGCTGCTGGCGCTGAGCATTGGCAGCAGCGCGCTGCTCTGCCGCAGCACACAAGACCCGGAGCGGCTGTTACAGAACGCAGACGCCGCGCTGCTGGCAGACGATTTTCCGGCGGCGGCCGCACTGGCCGGGCGGGCCGCGCGCGCCTTTGACCGGCGGCGCGAGCTGCTGAGCGCCATGCTGAGCCACGAGGAGCTTGACGAGATCGCCATTGGCTTTTCCGACCTCGAGGTCTACGCCGCCGAGGGCAGTCGCGAGGAATTCCGCGCCCGCTGCAAAGAGCTCCAATTTCGCCTCCGCCACATCGCCGAAATGGATCTGCCGTTTTATTATAATTTTTTGTAGACGATCATCCCCCGCGCCGCAGCGCGCGTATCAATATGCTTTGCAGCAAAATCAACGTGCCAACGCGGGCGCTCGATGAGCGCCCCTACGGCGTAAAATGGAAGCTTGCACGAAATTCGCGGCGGGCTCAGGTGAGCCCGCCCTACGGGGTGGAACGAAAGACGGTACCGAATTGCTTGGCAGGCTCCGGCACGAATTACTTAGAAATATAGGAAAGGCGCGAACCTTTTGGGGGTTCGCGCCTTTGGTAGTACGCTGCTTTTGCAGCGGGGGGATCTTATTGGATCGCATTGAGGACGACGGTGGCTTTGAAGAGGTCGCCGTCGACGCTGAGCTGTAGGGCGCCGCCCTGAAGCTCGGCGAAGCTGGAGGCGATCGACAGGCCGAGGCCGCTGCCCTCGGTGTTGCGCGAGGCATCGCCGCGGACGAAGCGCTCCATCAGCTCCTCCGGCGCGATGTCCAGCTCCTGCGCGGAGATATTCTTGAACTCGGCGAGGACCTTGTCACCGGAGCAGTCGGTGCGCAGATAGACGCGCGTGCCCGGCATGGCGTACTTGCAGATGTTGCCCAGCAGATTGTCGAAAATGCGCCACAGGAGCTTGCCGTCGGCCTGCGCCATGGCGGGCGTGTCGGTCAGCTTGGCGACGACCTCGAGCTTGGCTCTTTCCAGACGGTTTTCGTACTCGCCCAGCGCCTGCGACAGAACGACATTCAGATCGGTCGCCTCGAGCAGGACGCTGACGTTGCCGGTGGAGGCCTTGGAGGCCTCGATGAGATCCTCCGTCAGCTTTTTCAGCCGGGCGGTCTGGCGGTCCAGGACGTCGAGATATTCCGGCGCATTTTCGGACGTCAGCCCTTCCTTCTTCAGAAGGTCAACGTAGTTGATGATCGAGGTCAGCGGGGTCTTGATGTCATGCGATACATTCGTGATGAGCTCAGCCTTCATGCGCTCGCTGCGCATGCACTCCTCCACGGCGTGCTGCAGGCCGTCGCCGATGTGGTTGAGCTGCTGCCCATGCTCACGCAGCAGCTGCGGCATGTGCGAAACGTCGATCTGGTAGCTATAGTCGCCGCCGCTGATGCTTTCCGCGCCGCGCTGCAGCCGCCGCAGGAAGATGATGCAGGCAATGAACACCGGCGTCAGAAGCAGCTTTTCCAGCAGCCACACGACCGGCGCGCGGTCGAGGAAGGCAATGCCCTCGATAATGCACAGCACGAGCCAGACGATGCCGCTTTTCCAATACAGCGGCAGATAGCGCCACAGTGCGCACAGCCCGCGCCAGATGGCCTTTGCCGCCGGGCGGAAGACGAGGTAGATCAGCGTGTTGCGCCACCAGCCGCGCTGCTTCAGGCGCGTGCAGACCGTCAGCAGCAGCCCCAGCAGCAGGACAACGCTCACGATCAGCGCAAGGATCAGCGCTGCGATTGCCGCCGCAGTGTGGCAGCTATAGTGGTGCTCTCCCATCCGCACGAGCCAGCGCGGAATCAACCCCAACAGCGCCGTCAGCAGAAAATAGCAGCCGAGCGGCATCCGATCGAGGAGGGTCTCATGCAGCTCGTCGTCGCCTGCGCGCCGTCCCGCGCCGCTGCACAGGAACACCGCCAGCAGCAGGGAGCACAGTGCGCCGACTGCCGCAATGGCGATCAGCCAATAGCGCAGGGGCGTGCCGAATTGCAGCACGCGGTAGATATAGAACACGTTGTCGCGCTGCGGAAACGACGCGTCGAGGCCGCCGGTGACCTTGATCACGTCCATGATCTGCCGCGGCTGATATTGGATGGTCGCAAGCTGGGTCGTTTCATTCCAAACGTAGCTGACGATATTACTGCCCTGCGCCTCCATTTGCGCAATGGTCTGCTCAAGCTGCTCCTGCGTGGCGTATATTCCGGTGCGCGTCCAGATCTCGCCGTAGCGGGTGCGCTCGATCGACCAGCTCTTTTCATACAGAAAGCTGCCGGTGTCGCCGTAGGTGTAGATGGGCGTTCCCGTGGCGGAGGTCACGACGAAGGCGAAATTCGACGGCTCCTGCCCGTCAAATTCCCCCGCCAGCTCATCGCTGAGGTAAATGCCGACGTCCGTGGTCTCAATGGACAGGATGCGGCCGGTGACCAGATCGGCCTCATCGTTGACATAGCCTTGGGCATAGCTCTCCGCCGTACCGCCGTCATACGCGCCACACTTCGCCAGCACGACCGTCAGCGCCGCCGAGGTCAGCGCCGCCGTGAGCAGCAGGAACAGCAGCACGGCCGCGAGAATCTTCGCCCAGAGCTTTTTTCTCAGTTCCTTCATTAAATTTCACGCTCCATTTTATAGCCTTTTCCCCACACGACCTTGAGCCAGCGCGGCTCGGCGGGGTCAATCTCCAGCTTTTCGCGCAGGTGGCGGATGTGCACCGCCACCGCCTTTTCCGCCCCGAGGGGCTCTTCATTCCACAGCTGCCGGTAGATCTCGCGCGGGGCGAAGACCGTGCCCGCATTGCGCATCAGCAGCGACAGAATGTCAAATTCGCGCGGCGTCAGCTCGACCGGCTCACCGTCGAGCAGAACGCGCCCTGCGTCGGTGTCCAGCAAAATGCCGCCGATGCGGATGCGCGAGGCCGTGGGGCGGCCGCCGCCGAGCTGAAGATAGCGCCGCAGCTGCGAGCGCACCCGCGCCAGCAGCTCCACGGGGTTGAAGGGCTTGGTCACATAGTCGTCCGCGCCGACATTGAGGCCGAGCACCTTGTCCGTATCCTCGGACTTGGCGGTTAAAAGAATGACGGGAAGATTATGGTGCTCCCGCAGGGCAGGCAGCACATGCAGCCCGTCCAGCTCCGGCATCATAATGTCCAGCAGCACGAGCTGGACGTCCTCCTGCGCCAGCACGTTCAGCGCCTCCCGGCCGTCGTAGGCCGTCAGCACCCGATAGCCGTCTCCCTCTAAGTAGATCCGCAGCGCGGAAACGATATCACGCTCGTCGTCACAAACCAGAATGGTGTTCATGCGCTCCCTCTTTTCTGTTCTCTCTGGCATTAGTATAACGGAAAAAAGTTTAAGAAACAATCCTTGAATGTTTAAGATTTGTTTAAGATTGCGCCATGTGAGGCGCGCATCCGATATTGTACGGTAGGGGACGGCGTCCCCGACGTCCCGGGCCCCGCGCCGCAGGGCGCGTTGGATGCGGTTTGCAGCAGCATGGAAGGCACTAGCGGTGGGATGTTGTTAGGAGAACGGATTACCACGTCGCTTCGCTCCGACCGGCAAGCGGAGAGCCCGCATCCGTAAGGCTCCTTCGTCGCCAACGGCTGCGACATCGCAATGACAAATTCGGTACTGCCGGCGGCGGGCTGAGGGCAGCCCGCCCTACGAGGGGGTTTCGGCAGTGCCAGCAGCGGCGGGCTGAGGGCAGCCCGCCCTACGAAGGGATTTCGGCAGTGCCAGCAGCGGCGGGCTGAGGGCAGCCCGCCCTACGAAGGGATTCCGGCAGTGCCTACAGCGGCGGGCTGAGGGCAGCCCGCCCTACAAAGGGATTTCGGCAGTGCCAGCAGCGGCGGGCTGAGGGCAGCCCGCCCTACAAGGGGGGTTCGGCAGTGCCAGCAGCGGCGGGCTGAGGGCAGCCCGCCCTACGAGGGGATTTCGGCAGTGCCGGCACGGGCGGATGTGGGCATCCGCCCCTACGGCGTGGAACGAATGCTTTTGTGGATACGGCATCACGGAATTGGTCGAAATGTACAAAACCTAGGTGGTCAAATTATGCAGTTCCCATAAATTCTATTTTTTTCACAAAAAATGATTGCAAAACCGAGGGGAAGACTGTATACTTGAATATAGAGGTTTGGAAACGTTTCCAAATCCGATATTATGGGACAAATTTGAATGGAGGAACAGAAAATGAAAAAACTCATCGCACTGGTTTTGGTTCTTGCGATGGTAGCGTGTGTCTTTGTCGGCTGCTCGAAGGACGGCAAGAAGGGCTCTGTCTACTATCTGAACTTCAAGCCTGAATTTGACGAGGCGCTGCAGGGCCTTGCCAAGACCTACACCGAAAAGACCGGCGTCGAGGTTAAGGTCGTCACCGCTGCTTCCGGCGACTACAATAACACCCTGACCTCGAACATCGGCGACGTCACCATCTTCAACATCGGCAACTCCGCCGCGCTGAACGACTGGGACGAGTACGCGCTGGATCTGAAGGACACCGCGATCGCCAAGGAGCTGAGCTCCGATGCCTTCAACCTGTACAACGCCAACGGCGAGCTGAAGGCGCTGGGCAACTGCTACGAATCCTTCGGCATCATTGTCA
>CAKTZP010000121.1 GCA_934636045.1 uncultured Oscillospiraceae bacterium | reverse complement strand
CCCTTTTCGACACGCTGACAGACTGCAAAAAAGTTCGGAAGACAAGCAACTCACGCCCGTCGGCGTACAAAGGTACGGTAGGGCGTGAGTTGCGCAGGAAGTCAAAATTCTTGCGAAGCAAGCTATTTTTTAGACGATATCGTTTGGAATACTCTGCTTTTACGAATCAAGACGCAGAAGGCAAAAACCATGAAATAATGAACTGATTTTGACGGTTACGGACTTTTTTGACAGTCTGAGGACGGCTGTTCTTTGAAAGAACAGCCGTCCTTTTTTAGGGGGAATGGGGCGCGGGCGGATCGCCCGCCAGGCCGCCGGGCGCTTAGGTCTGCGTCAGTGCATGCTTTTTAAGGTAGCTGTGAAGAATGGCAGCGATCTCCGCGCGGGTCGCCGTGCCCTGCGGATCAAGCACATCGTCGGGCTTTCCCTGAATCAGGCCGCTGCCGACTGCCCACTGCATTGCCGCCCTTGCGTAATCCGAGACCTTGGCCGCGTCCCGGAACCTGTCAAGCGTCCCCTTGGCGGTCATATCGCAGCCCTTGTAGTCTGCGTAGCGGAAGAAGATGGTTGCAAGCTGCTCGCGGGTAATGGGATCGTCCGGGCCGAATTTGTTTTCGCCATAGCCCACAAAGATGCCGTTTTCCGCCGTCCAAGCAACTGCGTCGGCGTACCATCTTCCGGCCGGCACATCGGCAAAGCCGGGCTTGCTCTTCGGCGCGGGGCTGCCCTCCATGCGCCAGAAAATGGTCGCCATCATCCCGCGCGTCGCCGTCCCCTGCGGACGGAATTGCGCATTGCCCGTGCCGAGCATCAGCCCGTTTTCATAGACGAACAGAACGTCGCCGCAGAACCAATCCTTTTCGGAAACATCGGTGAAGGGATTCGGGGTTTCTGCGCGCCAGCCTGCATACACGGTGGTATTTGCGGAGAAAACGGTCGCCGTCGTGATTTTCGTGCCGCCGCTCTTTTCGGTGTACCAGCCGTCGAAGCGGTAGCCGCTGCGGGAGGCTGTGGGCAGCGAGGCCAGCCTCTGACCGGCGGTGGTCATGCTGCCGACGGAGGGCGTGCCGCCGTTACCGTCAAAGGTGACGGTGAACTCAGCGGGCGCGACCGCCTCAAAAATGGCCTTGATCTCCACATCGGCCTCCGGCATGAGGAACCTGTCGTTGGTAATGACAAGCTCCGCCGGAGATACGACCTGCCACTGCTTGAGTCGGAAGCCGGCGTCCGGCGCGGCGGTCAGGGTGATCTCCGTGCCGGCAGCAGCCTTCTCATGGGAGGCCGAGGCCGTGCCGTTTTCGCTGCCGGTCACGGTGACGGTGTACTCCGCCGCCTGCCGTACCACCAGCGCAAACTGCGTCGCGGATTGATTGCCCACGCTGTCCTGCGCGGAGAGGGAGAGGACCGCGCTGTTTCCCTCCTCCAGCGTGCCGGGAATGGTAAAGCTCCCGTCGCCTGCGGCGTAGACACTCTCATTTCTGCCATAGAGGATCAGACTGCCTGCGTCCGCCGTACCGGTGATGGTATACTCGCCGGTATCCCGGTCAGCAAAAAACACCGGGTCGGAGAGCGTGAGCACCGGCGGCGTCTCATCCACGCTTACCAGCAGGAAGGCGTCGGTCACATCCCTGCCCTTGGCGGCCTTCACCCGCAGCATAAGGCTGCCGGTAAAGTCGGGGAGGACAAAGCTGCTGTCCGGGTTGAGGGGGTCCCTCTCGACCTCTGCGCCGGTGTCCATGCGCGTGACCGTAATGCTGTCCGCCTCGGCGCAGGTCACGGAAAGGAAGCCGCCGTCGCCGCCCACATAGGCATGGGAGACGCCGTACTCGTCCGGCTCACACTTTTTGCCGTCCACTTCAAGGGAAATGCTCAGAGGCGTGTATTCCGGAAGGAACGTGCCGTCAGACATGGCCTCTGTGCTGTAGTACTTTCCGCCCTCAATGGTTCTGTAGGCGCTCACGCCGATCTTATAGCTTTTGTTCGCCGGCAGATTTTTGGAGGCCTCCGTCTCCTCTCCGCCCACGGTCAGCGCCATGTCGACGGAGGAGGTGTTCTTGTCCAGATCATAGCCGAAGCCGGTGTCGCTCCAGCTGCCGTTTTCCTCCTGATAGACCCGCACGCGGTAACCGTCCGCGTTTTCCACGGCAGCCCAGGTGCCCTGCAGCACCTCGTTGCCGGTGAATTCCAAAGCGGCGCTTGCAGGAGCGTCGGGCTGGCTGGTGTTTGTATACGAGATCGGGTCGCTGAATTGGCGGCTGCCGACAACCATCAGCGCCGTCTCCGTGCCGCCGTCCTCAAGGGCGAACGTCTTTTCCGTCATCAGGAAGGAGGTCACATAGTATTCGCCCGTGGGCACCAGCGCACCGCTCTGCGGAAGGCTGACCGAGAGCTGCGCGGGATTTTCCACCTCCTGCTCATCGATCAGGTAGTCCGCCTCGCCCTCGGCGCCGCCCAGATAGGTGCGCAGCACATAGGACGTGTTCTCCGCGGGGTACTTTACCTCGCCGGAGAGAGTGCTGCCGCTCTTTGTCAGCTCCAGCTTCTCGCTCGGCTCGACAGCAAAGCCCTCCTCGTCAGAGAAGGTCAGCTCGCCTGCGTCGACGGAATAGGTGCCGCCGTTTTGCAGCCGCAGGATGGCCATGCGGTAGGTCTTGCCGTCGTCTGTCGCCTTCTTCATGCCGCCGACGGTCGTCGCGTTAATGGCGGCGTTGGGGTCGATATCCTCATCGTTGGCGATCCAGTGGATGGGGACGGCATTGCCGTCCTTTGTGACCGTCAGGGCGTTTTGGATCTGCTCCTCGGTGACGGTATCGGCAAAGGCCAGCACGATATACGGGGTATTGTCCGGCTCGGCCGTCACCGTAAGGTCGGCCTTGGAATGCAGCGCCATTGGCGCAGCGGGAGCGCGGAGGGCGTTGTCCTCCGTCGTCGCGTTGCCGGGCACGATCGGCGTCACGCCGTGATCCTCCCAATTCCATGCGGGCAGCTTGTGGATCCATCTATGTTCGACATCCCAGCCGCCGCCCCGGCGGAAGTTGGTCTGCACGATCTGCGGCACCAGCACCCAAACCCGCACATCGATGATCTTGGCATCCACCTCAAACATCGCGCCGAGGTAGATGTCGGCATTTTGAAACGCCTGCTTCATGCCCTCGTTGACGCTGACGCCCCGAATGGGAGCGGTGGACTGCCCGCCCACGACAAGGTTGATGTCCGTGCTGGCGAGCTTGAGGCCGCCGACGATGGGCACATCCTTCGGAACCTGAATCCTGCCCCTGACGATGCCGTTGGCGCCCACGCCGAGGTATACGCGATCCTTCGCCGCGTTCACGCCGCCGAAGGCACCCAGCTCGATGGAGGTATCCAGAACGATCACATCGAGGGTGTTATTCGGCAGATTGAGCTTGAGCGCCTTCGAGCCGGAGAAGTAGATGCCCTTGTAGGTCTGGCCCTTGTAATTGCGCTCCTGCCCGTTAAGCTTGAGGGAATAGCCGAAGCTGCTGATAACAGACGCGTTTGTGCCCACAAGCTGCACATCCGACGCCGTGAGGGAGATCTCGCTGGGGCCGAGCACGACGTCCCCCTTGGCCTCGATGAGGTGGAGATAGGTGCCCTTCAGCGTGCCGCGCAGCTTGAGCGGCGGGATGGCGAAGTAGTCGCCGTTCACCGTTTTTGCCAGATCCTTGAAGCCCGCGCCGCCGCCGTTGAGCTGTCCGACGGGGATGGGCGGGATGAGAGGGATGCCGGGGCTTGCCGCAACGTAGAAGTACAGCTCATCGGGGATCAGGCTGCCGTTCTTCTTGCTGCGCTCCAGCGCCAGCGTCGCCTCTGTCTCAAACAGGTCGAAGGCGTTCAGCTCCAGACTGAAGGCGTAGCGCTCCTCTCCTTTGAAGGTGTTGACCTCGCCCTCTACCTTTGCCAGCTCCAGCGCCAGCAGCTTTGCGGTGTCAAAGCTTCCCGTGGCATGCACGCCGTTGACCTTGAATTCCTTTTTCTCGTTTAAGCCGTAGCCCAGCTTTTTCAGGGAGAATTCCGCGCCCTCAAAGATGGTCTGGAACCCGATATCGCCGCGGAAGACAAGGTTTCCCGCTGCGTCGGCGGACGCCTGCTCCAGCTTCACCGTGGCATAGGGAATGTCCACATAGACGATGGCGGCATTCTTTTCGGGGTCGATCTCGAAGACGAAGCCGTCCTTTGTGAGTTTAATCCTCAGGTCGTTCTCCGCGCCGCTTTTCGGCTGATAGAACTTGAAGCTCGGCGCGCTCAGGTGCACGCCCCTCTGCTCCACCGTTCCGTCCATTTTGATGACAAGGCTGCCGCTCCCCTTGTCCCATGTCGCCGTCACGGAGGGCGAGAGCAGCGCAGCGCCGCCGGTGAAGACGAACTCCGTACCGTTTTTGCTCTCATAGTCGCCGCTGATAAAGGTGATGGGGTCGCCGTATATCAGCTTCAGTACCGACAGTGCTTTATTATCCGGCACAGGCAGCACCGTCACACCGTTTCCCCTGGCAAAGACCGCCAGCCGCTGGGCGTAGATGGTGGGATCGACCTGATCCGGCTTGGTGGGAATGGCACTCTCTTCCTTCACCAGATTGCGGAAGCCCCAGAGGAAGCGCTGGTTGTTCTCCAGATCGGTGTCGCCCGGGAAGACAAGCCCCACGTCGTTCTCGCACTCCACGCGGGTGTCGGCGGGGCGGCTGGCCGGCGTCACGCTGACCGTGTCCGGCAGATAGGCCTTGAGGGTGCTGCTTCTGTAGTATCCTGACAGCCCCACAAAGGGATTGGCCCAGGCATAGCCGTCCACATAGACCTCGGTGATGTAGTTGTAGCACCAGTCGCGCCCCTGCGTGAAGGACTGCCATGTCTGCAGCCCCTCTATCCGGCTTGTGATTACGGAGCTTTCGGTGGAGAGCACCTGCTGCGTATCGGTATTGTAGACGGTGCGGCTCATCTTGACAGCGGGGCTGTCCGCAGCGTTCGTATGCCCCATGCCGGTAAAGCCGCTGAGGGTATAGCCCCACCAAACGTTCACATCCGAGTCTAACGTCTCATGAAACTCCCCAATCTCCCGGTCGAGCTTGACATTATTCACAGATACCAGCACGCCCCAGCTTCCGGCGGACGACTCGTTCTCCTTGAGCTGCACCAGCTCATAATAAACGGAGTTCGTCCCGGTAGCGGTGAACTGGGGAAACGCCACCGTCAGGTCATAGTCCGCCCTGATGGCCTTTGCCGCGCCGTTCGGCGTCCGGTTCACAAACGTCAGGCTTTTCAGGCGCAGACTTGCCGGGTGTGAGATCTCCCGCTTGTCATAGCCGTAGCCCTGATAGGTAACGAAGTAGCAGAACGGCGTCTGCCTGTCCGTGGGGTCGGCGCTGTCCGCCGCCGGGGCTGTCGAGAGCGTGCCGTCCTTTCGCGCGATCACGCGGAGATAGTCGTTCTGCAGCGTGAGCGACCCGCTGCTCAGTGTGACCTGCTTTACGGTTCCGCTGTCGACCGGCAGGATGTCCCCGATGTAGGCCAGCGCCTGCGCCGGCAGGACGCTGAGAAGCAGGCAAAGTATCAATAAAAGGGGTAATATTCTTTTCATGGCATGTTCTCCTTTTCTTTTTCCTTGTCGCTGTTTTTTCTTTTTCCTCGTTCGTGCAGCCGCACACAGGCGATCACCAGCACGACGGCTGCCGCAAACGTCACGACGCCCACCAGCACATAGCCGCCTGCATTCTCCCGCAGCAGCATGGCGCCGAAGCTGCCCTGCGCGGCGGACTGTCCCTGTCCGATGACTGTGCCCGCTGCCTGCATCAGCGCCGCGCACAGGAGCATACACGCTGCGGAGAGGCTTATTGCCTCGCGCCGCTGCTTCCGGCGGGCGTGCCCGCGCACGCGCTGCTTGACGAGCGCGACCCGTCTTGCGGTATCGTACATGTCTCTGAAACCCTCCTCTCATCATGGCTCGGAAGGGGTGACGGAAAGGTCCCTTCACTAATATAGGTACAGGAAAACGGAAAAACTCTCACCCCAAAATACAAATTTCCCCAAAAAATTGAGAGCCGCTCAAAAGCAGCTCTCAAGGAGTGAATGTTCGGTTATTTTCTCCGCGTAAGGCGGCGGACAGACAGCTTTCCCACCGCCAACAGCAGCACCGGCAGGGCGTAAGCGATGTACTGCACCGCGCCGCCATAGACAATCAGCAGATTGTAGCTG
>CAKTZP010000120.1 GCA_934636045.1 uncultured Oscillospiraceae bacterium | reverse complement strand
CTGCTGGCGCTGATGCTGTCGGTCATCTCCTTTCTAACCGCGCCGGAATACTTCGCCTATTCGCCGGAGCTGGTGACAGTGACGGAGGAAGCAAACGGTGCGGTGACGCTCTCCTTCAGCAACGAGGTCACGAATTATAAGCTCCAACAGGTCAAAGACCCGGATGAACGGCAGACGGTCTACCACTTGGAGGTGTGGACTTCTGTATGGGACAGAGTATTCCATAAACCCGGTGCGCAGGCTGTGACCGCAGCGCCGGAGAGCGGCAAGCCGCTTCTGATCTATTTCACACAGTTTATTGGCGGACGCACCGAAAGCTCCGGCGACAGCTCGGTGTGCATCTACGGCACCGCGCCCGACAGCGGCGGCTGGGTCGCCTTGGCGGGACTTTCCTTGGGCTATTGGCTGCTATTCAATATTGCCCTACTTTTGCTCCTTGCTGGGCTATGGCTCATGCTGCGCAGAAAAGAAAAGAACCGCCGCCGGGTGGAGCGCCTGCTCCTGATCCCTGTCGCTTACGGGCTGGGGCACCTGTGCGTTATGGGCTTTCGCACCGCCTCCTGCTCGGAATGGCGCGATTTTCAGCTGATCCTTGCCATCGGCGTTCTGTTCTACTGCGCGATGCTGCTGGCCTTGCGTATTTTCTACAATGTAAAAGACCTGCGGAGCGGAAAAAGTGCATAAAAAGTCGGCGGCAATTCCTGCCGCCGCTCCAGACTGTCAAAAAAGTCCGTAATCGTCAAAATCGGTTCACATTTTAATGGATTTTTGTTCTCAGTGTTTTGATTTGCAAAAACAGAGTATCCTGAACTTTATAACCCGAGAAAAAGCTTGCTTCGCAAGAATTTTGACTTACTGCGCAACTCACGCCCTACCGTACCCATGTACGCCGACGGGCGTGAGTTGCTTGTCTTCCGAACTTTTTTTGCAGTCTGCCAGCGTGTCGAAAAGAGTTTTTCGACACGCTGAAGTCGGCGGCAATTCCTGCCGCCGACTTGAAACCCACAACACCTTCATTATACAAAAAAATCGACCGAATGGCAATACCTTTTGCGCCCTGCGGCTTGTTTTTGTAGTGATGCATAATTCCTCCGTGCAAATTTCGGTGACATTTCCAATTGCGCGCTGCCGGAATATCTGCTATACTCTAGGTGTAAGGAGGAAGGAGAAAACGGTATATGAGAAATTCCCCCGGCCGTCGGAGTTCGGGGAAGATGGCATCGACGGAAAGCTGCAATCGCCAAATGGAAGCCGGCATAAACGGCACAGTCATCGCACTGCGGTGTTTCATATAGAAGGAGGGCGTTAATTCGACAGATAGGAAAACGGTGCCATGAATCTGAAGAAAGAGAGGTATACAAATGATGTTAGATATCAAGAATGAAGGGTAGCCCTTGACTGCAGCAAGGTTCAGGCAGTCAAGGGCTATCTTTGTAGTAGGGGAAATTGTGACGGCAGCGGCAACGCTGCTTTTTTTGCGCGCATTTTGCAGCCCTCCGCCGAGGCGGAGCAAAAGCGGCAGGTTTCTTTTCGCTTGCGGAGCAAGTCCGGACTTGCCTGAGGAAGACCTCCTATGCTATACTGTATATATAATCAGAGCGGCGCGGAGCAACGGAGGCTCTGCCGCCGCGCCGCAGCACAGAGCCTGTGGCACTTTTGTGACACTTTTTCCGCAGTTTCGCGGGGGAAGATCAGAGCTCCTTCCGATATAATACAGACAAGGTTGAGGAACAACCGAATATTTTGAGAAGGAGCGTAACATACCATGAAAAAGAACGTGATTTGGAGCCTTATGCTGGCCTTGGCATTGACGGCATCGGCCATCGGAGCAACGACCGCGGTTTCTGCCGCTTCGCCCGCGCCGGCGGAGCCGGAGACCACCCTGATCGCCACCGAGAATGAGGACACCATCTGGGAGCAGATCGAGGCGCTGGAGGAAAAAAGCGACGCCGTCTTCCAGAGAAACGAAGCGCTGTGGGAAAAGCTGGACGAGCTCTGCAACGCCCTGCCTGACGACTACGACTTTACAGACTTTGACGAGGCCGCGTTTATCCGCAGCACCGACGCTCTGACGGAAGCGGAGAAGGAAACGCTTCTGGCGGACATCAAGGAGCTGAACGAGCTGGACGCCCAGCTGGAGACGCTGTATGAAAAGCTGCCCGACTGCGACGGCATGCCGCTGTACGAGAAGCTGCTGGAAAAGGCCGACCCCAAGGTGCTCGATGAGATTGAGGCGCTGGAGCAGGAGTACGACCGCATTTGCGAGAGAAACGCAGATCTGTGGGACAAGGTGGACGAGGCGTATTTCGGCCTGCCGGACGACTACGACTTTGACAACTACGATGAGGCCGCGTTTATCCGCAGCCTGAGCTTCCTGACCGACGCGGAAAAGGACACGCTGATTGCCGACTACAACCGTCTGACGGAGCTGAACCTCCGGCTCTGCGAGCTGAGCGACTCCATCTGGGGCGACACCGGCTGTGAAAGCGGCATCTGCCCCTTCTGACGGAAAGAAAATCATCTGATCGTATCAAATTAACACCGTGCCGATGCTGCGCCCGCGCGCAGCATTTGGCGCTGCTTGCAGGGAGGGCGCTATGGGACATACCATCTATTTGGCGGACGATGAAAGGAGCATCCGGGAGCTGCTGCACAGCTTTCTGGCAAGCGACGGATATACCGTGCGCTCCTTTGAAAGCGGCGACGCGCTGCTGGAGGCGTTTGGCCGGGAGCCGGCGGAGCTGGTGATTCTGGACATTATGATGCCCGGCACGGACGGCCTTACCGTGTGCCGGGAGCTTCGCGCTGTTTCCGATATTCCCATCATTCTGCTTACGGCCAAGGACAGCGAGCTGGACTATGTCATGGGCATCAGTCAGGGCAGCGACGATTACCTGACCAAGCCCTTTCGCCCGACCATACTGCTCATGAAGGTGAGAGCCCTGCTGCGCCGGGTGGAGATGGATCGCGGCAAGCCGGCGGCGGGAGACGAGCTGCGCTATGGGGATCTCCGCTACTCTGCTACGGAAAACGCCGTCTTTTGCGGCAGCACAATCGTGGCGCTGACCCAGACCGAGCTGCGGCTGCTCAGCTATATGATGAAGCAACCGGAAAAGGCCTATTCCCGCGAGGAGCTGCTCAATGCGGTATGGGGCTTTGACTCGGAGGTGGAGACGCGTGTGACCGATGAAACGCTGCGCCGCATCCGGAAAAAGCTGCTGCAAGCGGGCAGCGCCGTCAGTGTGAGCACCATCTGGGGCTTTGGCTATAAGCTGAAGGAGGAGCGCACATGAAAAACATCAAGCTGCGGATCGTGTATCTGATCCTCGGTGCGGCGCTGCTGCTTTTTGCACTGTTCATGCTGGCGGTGAATCTCATCATTCCCGCCCACTTCGTGCGTGAGGCAAAAAAGGCGCTCATCAGCGAGGCACAGCAGGAAAACCGCACCATCCCGTATACCGATGAGGACGAGAGGTATGATGACGACTGGGAGGATGCGGAGGGGCACTTTTTTACACCGAGCATCGTGTTTTTAGAGCTGGAGAACGACAATCGGCCAAGCAGCCGGGATACCTATCGGCTGGAGAAAGCGCTGCTGGCATATTGCAGCGGGAGGGAGCTCGCCCCCGGACAGTGCAATTCCTTTAAGACAGGCGAGCACCACCTGATTTTCATGTCGGTGCAGGAGGACTACGGTAATTCGGAGGAGCCGTACGCCTATCTTATGTACATCGACATCGGCCCCATCACGCGCTATATCGTGACGCTGAACTGGGTGTTCTTTGCGGTGCTGTTGGCAATCTCCTCTGTCATGTGCCTGCTGGGCTTCCGCTTCGGCCGGGATATCGAGAAGGAGGCGGAGCGGCAGCAGACCTTTTTCCAAAACGCCTCCCATGAGCTGAAAACGCCGCTCATGGCGATACAGGGCTACGCGGAGGGCATACAGGCGGGCGTGATGGACACGGGCAGCGCGGCGGAGGTAATTCTGGCGGAGAGCGACCGCATGACGGAGCTGGTGGAGGAGCTTTTGGACATCTCCAAAATCGATATGGGACGGCAGCAGCTTGCGCTTTCCGAGACGGATATCCGGGAGCTGCTCTATGACAGCCTCCGCGCCGTGGAGCCGGCGGCGGCCGGCAGCGGCATCGCCATTGTACCGGACCTTCCCGAAACGCCCGTTACGGTCAGCTGCGACGACACCCGGCTGCGCAGGGCGGTCACCAATATCCTGACCAACGGCGTGCGGTATGCCCGCAGCGAGCTGCGCCTGACCTGCCGCGCGGACAAGCGGCATGTGACGATTTGGATACAGGACGACGGGGACGGCATTGCCGCCGAGGATCTTCCGCACATCTTCGACCGCTTCTACATGGGGAAAAGCGGAAAATCCGGCATCGGTCTTGCCCTGACCAAGGAGATCATCCACCTGCATAGAGGGACAATCCGTGCTTACAACGGGGACACCGGCGCGGTTTTTGAGATTTCCCTTCCGGCGGGGAAATAGCGCGGCCGTCATTTTCCTCTCAAATACCGGGAGAGCACTTAATTAGGCACATCTAACCAGAATACTTGAAAAAGCCGCAGAAATGCGGCTTTTCGGCTTCGTGGGGTCATAGGATAGCGCGCCATGCTTCGATCAGGCGCGGAAGAGACCATGCGGCGTTGGCGGGGCTGGTGGAGGGAAGGGAAACGGCGGGGCGGCGGAGCTGCGGCTCGATATAGCGGCGGTAGCAATTCAGCGAGGCGGCGCCGTTGCAGAAGATCCGCTCGATCGGCGCGTGGTCGAGGATGACAGAGAGATCATTCGGCACGACGTCGCGGATGCTGCTGTCGGACGAGCCGGTGACGGTGCAGCTGGCGATGCTGTCCCAAAGGGCAAGGTGGTGAGAAAGAATCAGGCGGCGCTTTTCCTCGACGGTAACGGGAAGGGGGGCGCCCGTCACCGCGGCGAGGACGCGCCAGAAACGATTTTGCGGGTGGCCGTAGAAGAACTGCGCCTCGCGGGACTTGACCGACGGGAAGGAGCCGAGAATCAGCACGCGCGACTGCGCATCAAACAGCGGCGGGATGGGGTGCACCTGCGGCTGCGGCTTAAATTTTGCGGGCATAGAGGGAAAAACTCCTTTCCGGATTGTGAGAGGGCGGCGCTATGGCCGGACAGCGCAGAGAGCGGCGGTCAACACCGCGCTCCTGCGGGTTCTTGATATAAAAAGCAGACCGCGGGGAGCGGTCTGCTCAGCGTGTCGAAAAACCCTTTTCGACACGCTGACAGACTGCAAAAAAAGTTCGGAAGACAAGCAACTCACGCCCGTCGGCGTACATGGGTACGGTAGGGCGTGAGTTGCGCAGTAAGTCAAAATCCTTGCGAAGCAAGCTTTTTCTCTGGTTATAAAGTTCAGGATACTCTGTTTTTGCAAATCAAAACGCAAAGAACAAAAATCCATTAAAATGTGAACCGATTTTGACGATTACGGACTTTTTTGACAGTCAAAGCAGACCGCGGGGAGCGGTCTGCTTTGAGCGCCGGATAATTACGCCTTGGGGCCGGCGGCGACGAGGGCCTTGCCGGCTTCGTTGCCTTCGTACTTGACGAAGTTCTTGACGAAGCGGGAAGCCAGATCCTTTGCCTTCTCTTCCCACTGGGAGGGATCGGCGTAGGTGTCGCGCGGGTCGAGGATGGCGGGATCGACGCCGGGAAGCTCCGTGGGAACCTCAAAGTTGAAGTACGGGATCTTCTTGGTGGGAGCGGTCAGGATCGCGCCGGACAGGATGGCGTCGATGATGCCGCGGGTGTCCTTAATGGAGATGCGCTTGCCGGTGCCGTTCCAGCCGGTGTTGACCAGATAAGCCTTGGCGCCGCTCTTTTCCATCTTCTTGACGAGCTCTTCTGCATACTTGGTGGGATGCAGCTCGAGGAAGGCCTGACCGAAGCAGGCGGAGAAGGTGGGGGTCGGCTCGGTGATGCCGCGCTCGGTGCCTGCAAGCTTCGCAGTGAAGCCGGACAGGAAGTAATACTTGGTCTGCTCCGGGGTCAGGATGGACACGGGAGGCAGAACGCCGAAGGCATCGGCGGACAGGAAGATGACATTCTTCGCCGCGGGCGCGGAGGAGATGGGGCGAACGATGTTCTGAATGTGGTTGATGGGGTAGGAAACGCGGGTGTTCTCGGTGACGGACTTGTCGGCGAAGTCGATCTTGCCGTTTTCGTCGAGGGTGACGTTCTCCAGCAGCGCGTCACGCTTGATGGCATTGTAGATATCGGGC
>CAKTZP010000119.1 GCA_934636045.1 uncultured Oscillospiraceae bacterium | reverse complement strand
CCCATTCGACGCATTTCGCGGACGGCAAAGCAGCTTTCGAACGGCCATTATGAGCGGCGCGTTTCCGTCCGCTCCCGCGACGAGCTCGGTCAGTTGGCGCAGGACTTTAACTCTATGGCCGATTCGCTTGAGCACAAGATCTGGGAGCTCAACGATGCGGTCGAGCGGCAGAAGGAGTTCACCGCAAGCTTTGCACATGAGCTGAAAACGCCGCTGACCTCCGTCATCGGCTATGCCGACACGCTCCGCAGCCGCCAGCTGCCTCCGCGCCTGCAAATGGACGCGGCGAACTATATTTTTAAGGAGGGGCGGCGGCTGGAGGCGATGTCCTTTGCGCTGCTTGACCTTTTTGCGCTGGAAAAGGAGGCGCCGGAGCTCCTGCCGTGCAGCATCCTGCGGCTTGTGCAGGAAACTGCGGACAGCGTGGCCTATCCCTTGCGCCAAAAGCATATTTCCTTGGAGCTTCGCGTGGAGGACTGCACGCTGCCGCTGGCGGGTGAGCTGCTCAAAACACTGCTTTATAATTTGATCGACAATGCCCGCAAGGCCTCCGAGGAGGGCAGTAAGATTCTATTGCTCGGGACGCGGACAGAGCACGGCTACCAACTGAGCGTCATTGACCGCGGCCGCGGCATCCCCGCTGACCAGCTCAAGCGCATCACCGAGCCGTTTTACATGGTTGACAAGTCCCGTGCCCGTGCCGAGGGCGGCGCCGGCTTGGGGCTGGCGCTCTGTCGCAAGATCGCCGAGGTGCACCACGCCCGCCTGACCTTCCGCAGCGAGCCGGGGAAGGGCACCGCGGCCACGCTGGAGCTGGGGGGTGACGGCGAATGAAACGATTCTGGTGGCTCATTCCGACGCTGCTGGTGCTCGTGGGCGCGTTTTTCCTGCCCGGCCTGCTGCTGACGGCGAAGGAAGCGCGCATGGAGCGACAGGTATTCGTCTCCGCTGATGTTACGCCGACATGGCAGGGCAGCGGCGCAAGCCTTTCGATGGGTGAGAAGCTCTCTCTGATGGCGCGGCAGGACAGTACTGTTCGATACGATTTTGGCGTCGTTACCGACGATCTGGAGCTGCGGGCGCGCTATAACGCAGAGCTTGATACCTTGGCGGAAAAGAAGCTCATCAGCGGCACGGTTCACAAATGGCTGACGGGCTACGAATATGAGATCACAAAAAGCGTCCTGCTGGATATGGAGCGCGGTAAGAGCCTCTCAGTCTACCGGGTACAGTATTACGACGGAACGACCAACGTCCTGCTCGACGCGCAGACCTATCAGGTGCTTGATATCGTGCTGAACGCTTATGACACCTATGTGCTCGACAGCGAAAGCGATATGCTCTATATCGATTATCACGGCGGCGACGTGCCGCAGTGGTCGGACTACTATGGTGCGACCGACAAAGAGGACTACGGCGCGTGGCTGTTCCTGAACGGAAGCCCGGATGACTACTATCTCTATGCACAGGGGTTCACGATCGATGGGGTCGAGCTCGGCTTCTCGCTGCATTACAGCAACGTTATGGAGACCCTGACATGGCACGTCGAGACGCCGGAAAATATCCGCTGGCTCATTACCGGAGAATTTCTGGAAACGGAAGACAACGCAAACGCCGACGCTCCATGATGCAATTTTGATGCATACCTGCGTCAAACGTGATGCAATCGTGTGGTATAACATCCTCATACCAAGGGAGGATGTTGATCATGATCCAAAGAGTAACGCTGGATAGTGCTGCGGCGCTGGATGCTTTTGTAAAACAACACGGAAGCTTTCTGCAAAGCTCCGACTGGGGACGGGTAAAGTCCGACTGGGGCTGGTTCGGCCTGATCTGCCGGGACGCCCGCGGCGAGATTCGCGGGACGATGTCATTGCTCGAGCACCGGCTGCACGGGCTGGGCGCCTGTCTCCTGTACGCGCCGCGCGGCCCAGTCGTGCTGGATGCTGCGGCTGCGGCGGAGCTGCTGTGCGCCGTGCGGACGCTCGGGCGGGAGCGCCGCGCCTATCTGCTGCGCATCGACCCGGAGCTCGATGCAAGCGACCTAGAAGCGGTTGCGCAGCTGCGCCGCTGGGGCTTCCGCCTCAAAACCGCAACGGATTTTTCCCTGTTTCAGGCGCGCTATAACTACAAGCTGGAGCTGACCGGCCTGACGCCGGAAACGCTGCTGCTGCAGTATCATCCGTCCATGCGGCGCAACGTTCGGCTTGCGCAGCAAAACGGGCTTGAGATTTGCCACGGAACGGTGCTGGATCTCGACGACTTCTGCCGAATGATGGAGCAAACCGCGCGAAAAAATGGTTTTTCCGCGCGGCCGAAGCAGTATTTTCACGATATTCTGACCCAAATGCCGGAGCTGGCGACGCTCTATCTTGCCAGAACGGAGGGCCGAACGATCGCTGCAGCGATCATGATTCGCTTCGGTACGACGGCGTCATTTTTCTACGGCTGCTCAGATTCGGAATACCTGGAGCTGCATCCAAATGAGCTGCTGCAATATCAGATGCAGTGCGATGCGCTCCAAAGCGGCTGCACCTGCTTTGATCTTCGCGGCGTGGAGGGCGAGCCGGAGGAATCCAACCCCAAATTCGGCCTGCACTGCTACAAAATGAAATTCGGCGCAGCGCTGGTGCGCTACGCCGGAGAATTTGACATGATACTAAACTATCAAGTCAACGCGTTAGTTGTAATTAAAAATGCACTGCAACGGTTCAGCCTTTGCCGAGCAAAAGCAGCGCATCCTGCAGCGCCTGCGGCGTGTCATAGATCTTCTCAACCCCGGCACGCCGCAGCACCTGCGCCGAACGGAATCCCCAGCCGACACTAAGGCAGGGGATTCCTGCATTTTTGGCGGTCTGCACATCCACCTCGGAGTCGCCGACGTAAACGGTGCGCTCTGCGGCGCTGCGGAGCTGCTCTATTGCGGAAAACACCATATCCGGCCACGGCTTGCGGCGAAGCTGCTCAGATTCACCGAGTGCGATCTCGATCTGACCGTCGAAGAACGCCTTCCGCAGCTGCGCAACCATCGGCGCAGCCTTGTTCGAAACGATCGCCAGTCGGAATCCGGCGGACTTTAAATGCTCCAAAAGCTCGAAAATTCCGGGATAAGGCACGGTTTTGCAGACGCAATGCTCCTGATAATGTGCTTTCATTGCCGCCAGCACCGCGTCCACCGTGGCAGCGTCTGTCTCCTCGGGGACAGCCTGCTCTATCAGGCGCCGCAGACCGTTGCCGACGAAAATGCGGACCTCCTCCAGTGTTCTTTCCGAAAATCCGAACTTTTTCAGCGCGAAATTCGTGCTATTTTTCAAATCCTCCAGTGTATTCAGAAGGGTTCCGTCCAAATCGAAAATAACGGTATCAATCATGATGCTCCTCCGGTGTCAGATGGGAGAGGGGATTGGCCTCCGCCGCAATTTTTAGCTCTGTGCTTTCAATATGGGTATAAATTTCGGTGGTATTCAGGTGCTCGTGCCCCAAAACCTCCTGTACGGTTTTAATGTCCACGCCGTTGGAGACCATCAGCGTCGCCGCTGTATGGCGCAGCTTGTGCGCGGAGTATTGCGATGGGTCAAGGCCGGCCAGCAGCATATATTTTTTGACCAACCGATGCACGGCCGTCACGCTGATGCGGTTGTTATCGCGCGAACCAAAGAGCGCCTTGTTATCCGACAGCACTTTTTTGTTGCGTTCGGGAAGGTACGCCTCGATCGCCGCACGGCATGCCGAGCCGAAGTATACAATGCGTTCTTTGTTGCCTTTTCCTGTGACGCGTATTCTGTCATCATATACATTGGACAGGTTCAGTCCGACCAGCTCCGAGCGACGGATACCGCAGTTTAAAAATAACATTAATATTGCATAATCCCGCTTTGCGTTCGGTCCCTCGACCGCGGCGAGAAGGCGCTTCGATTCGTCCAGCGTCAAATAACGGGGGAGGGACTTGCGAATTTTCGGGTATTCGATGTCCTTGACCGGATTTTCGGTAAGCTGCTTTGTGCGGACGGTCAGATACTTATAAAATGATTTGATCGCCGACAGCTTTCGTGCTCGTGCAGCCGCGCCGATCCCGGGCGATAGCGAGATATCCGTGCTGCGGTCGTTGGCCAGATAGGAAAGATAATCAAAAATATCAGTAATGGTTATTATTTTTAAAAATTCAAGATCAATATCTTGAATCGAGATATCCTCCAGCGGGGTGCTGTAGGGCATGTCGTTTTTGATCAGCTTCATAAACCGAAGGAACATCCGCAGATCAAGGTAGTACTCGTTGATCGTCCGCGCGGATTGTCCCTTAATCGTCTCGTGATACGAAAGAAACTCCCGCAGAACCTGCGGTGCATCACTGTATTGATTCATCCGAATTCCTCCATTTTCTCCATGCTGCAAAGAACGCTGAAAAGTGCTGCAGGTACGCAGAAGCAGGTTTCGCAGCGTGCGGGAGTCGAACCCGCATCACCCGAAGCAACAAACGCACATGCAAATGCTGCCGGACGACTACCGCCGCAACGACCGGAGCTTTAAAAGGATCGCAACAGAAACAAACGCTCCGCAGCGGCCAAGCCGCTAAAACGTCCTACACGCCAAAGCACCCTAAAGCTCCACCGCAGCAGCCGCTCGAACAAACCACACCCACCAGAATCGCCGGAACATACCTTGGCTATTCCAATGATACCACATTCCCGCTTCGAACGCAACAAAATTTTTATTTTGTTGCGTTCGTTATCTGGCTGTGCAGGATACCGATATGGTGCGGCTTCAGCTGCTCCCGCTGTTTCTGCTGCGTCCGCTGTTTCTGCTGCTTTGCCGTTTCATTGCTTCTCTGCAAAACTGAATGGATTTTAAGCCGAACTGCGCTTCCCCTACGTGCAAGCTCCTTTGGTGATCTCGTAGTACCGAAACAGCGCATCCTCGTGCGTAAACCGGAAGCCGACTTTTTCTAAAACGTGCTGGCTGCGTGTGTTCTTCCGAACGGTGTCGGCATATACTGTTGCCAGCCCCAGTCGGTCAAAGGCATACTCTACGGCAAGGGTCTCGGCGCACGTTCCGTAGCCCTTCCCTTTTACAGTGTCGTTCTGAAGATGAATGCCTAAAACGCAGGAGCTGCCTTCTCGGTCGATCTGTTTGAGCAGGACCTCGCCGATGGGCTCCCCGTCAAGCAGAATGGCAATGTAAATGCGCTGCTTTGCGGCTTGGCGGTCAAAATAAGCGTCGACCCATGCTTCCCGATACACAAAGGGCGCGAATTTTGTCATATCCTGATATATATCGGGATCATTTTGAAAGTCGCGATACAGCTTATGGCACAACTCACGTGTCATAATTTCAAGGGTTACCATCACGGCGTCCTCCACCTCAGAATCAGCACGATTTCTTCGGAATTTTCCTCTAAAGCCTCGAAACCGAGCTTATACAGCAGCGAAATACTTGCAATATTTTGAACGTCTGCGATTGCGCAGAGGTCGAGACGATAGTGTGCGCGCAGGAGCGGCAGCAGGGACGACAACAGCTCGTAAGCGTATCCGTTTTGCTGGAACGGCGGGTAAACCGTGTAGCCAATGCTCACATTATCCCCGCGGATATAGAAAACGGTAATATCGCCAACCATTGTACCGTCGTGCAGGCAGACGGTGTAGTGCTGCTCCCTTTGGCGGGAAAGCAGGCGGCTTCGGTGATAGCGAAGCACAAAGCGCCGCAGCGCCGACGGCGAGGACTGCCGCCAGCACTGATAGCGGCGGCAGTCCTCATCATTGCGCCAATGCGCCAGCGTCGGGACATCCCGCCGGCAGAGCCGACGCAGATACAGCCGCTCCGTCCGGAACAGCGGCTTCATTCGGGCTGATACGGGAATACATCCATGAACCGCACCTTAAAGCGGTTGAGCTCATACAGGCGGTCGATGCGCGCCTTGGTGGCCGCGTCGGGCTCCACGCCGTCGCGGATGTACGCGTCAAGCGTGGCGTAGGTAAAGCCGAGCTTCTCCTCGTCGGTCTGGCCGCAGAGGCCGTCGATCGGCACTTTTTCGACTAGACATTCCGGCAGCCCCAGTTCCCTGCCGAGCGCCTTGACCTCGCGGACGCAAAGCATGGACAGCGGGCTGAAATCGCCCGCGCTGTCGCCGTAGCGGGTGGAATAGCCGACCCAATCCTCCGAGAGGTTGCAGGTGTTGACGACACGACCGTTGCGGCTCTGTGCGACGGCATAGAGCGTGGACATCCGAAGACGCGGCGCAAGGTTGATTTCCGTATCGCGGCTGACCGTATGGAGCGACTGACATACCGCGCTGAGCAGCCCGCGATACCCGTCCTGAATATTGATGACATAGTGAGCAATTCCGAGATGCTCCACGAGCAGACGGCTCATTGCAATATCGCTCTGCTCGCCATTGGGCATCAGCACGCCGATGACGCGCTCTTTTCCCAGTGCCTCGACACACAGTGCGGCGGCGACAGAGTTGTCCTTGCCGCCGGAGATGCCTATGATGGCATTGCAGCTTTTTCCGTTGCGCTCGAACCAATCGCGGATCCACGC
>CAKTZP010000118.1 GCA_934636045.1 uncultured Oscillospiraceae bacterium | reverse complement strand
GGTCGGATCATTGGACCTATCTGCTCGATCTGCTGGAAGCGGAGCTGGCGATCTACCCGGAACGAGAGGCCGTGCTGCTGTTCGGCGCGGCGCAATACCGCTGGTTTTCCGGGCAGGCCGAAGTCCTGCCGCAAACGCAGCGCTATGGTCAAACCGAACGCGGGCTGCGACAGTACCACTGCGTCGCGCCGCGCACTACCGACAAAAAATGGGTCACGGCACAAAACGGAAGCACGGTATACAGCACGCTGTTTGAAAAGCTGGTGCTGCTTTGTGCCGTCAAAACAGCGACGCTCGACCTTTCCGGCGCCGCCGTCGAGATGGAGGGCGGCAAGCCGGGCTGGAACGATGCGCTCAACGGACTCCCGGCGCAATTCGGCGCCAGCCTCGCCGAGGGCTGCGAGCTGCTGCGCCTGCTGGACTATCTGATCGCGCGGCAGCCGCTCTACCCGGCGCAGATCGAATTGCAGGAAGAGATCGCCGAGCTGCTCTGGGAGATCGCCGCGCTGGCCGCAAGCGAATGTACCGACGAAGAACGCTGGTACGAGCGCAATCGCATCCGCGACCGTTACCGTGCACGGATCCGGCAGGGCTTCTCCGGAAAAACCGAAGTCGTGTCCGCCGGGCGCCTCCTGCAGGCATTCAAAATACTGGCCGCCGCCCTGCGAACGGCAATCGACACGGCAACGGCAGAAAACAGCGGCATCTGCCTGACCTACGTTTCCTATCAAGCCGTCGGCACCCGCAAAACGGACGGCGGCCTGCTCCCAACGAAGCTTGTAAAAAAGCCGCTGCCGCTGTTTCTGGAAGGGCCGACCCGTTGGCTGCGAACGAACCAAGCCCCCGCGGCAAAAGTCCAAATGGCAGCCGCCGTACAGCGCAGTGCGCTGTACGACCGCACGCTGCGGATGTACCGCCTGAACGCCTCGCTAAAAAACGAAAGCCTTGAGATCGGCAGGATTCGCGCCTTCCCCGACGGCTGGCTTGAAAACGCATCCATCTGGCTCCACATGGAATACAAATACCTGCTGGCGCTGCTGAAAAGCGGGCTTTATGCGCAGTTTTTCGCCGATTTTCGGAATGCCGCGATCCCGTTCCTTTCGCCCGAACGCTACGGGCGCAGCACAACAGAGAATTCCAGCTTCTTGGTGTCCTCGGCCAATGCGGACGCAAGCACGCACGGACGGGGCTATGTTTCCCGTCTGTCTGGCAGCACGGCAGAGCTGATCTCCATCTGGCTGGAGATGTTTTTCGGCGGCGAGCCGTTTCAATACGACGGGGCGCACCTTTCCCTCCGCTTCCGTCCGGCGCTTCCGGAATATCTCATTCGCAACCGGCAAACCGTCAGTGCGACATTTCTCGGCACGATTACCGTCACCTATCACCTGTCCGAACTCCCTGCACTGATACCGGGGAGCTATCAGATTTCCGGCTATTGCTTGGATTCCGAACTCCACATTTCGGGCGACCGCATCCCGGAAAAATGGGCAAGACAGATCCGCGACCGGTGCGTGAAAAGAATCGACGTTTATTGCGAAAGCAAACAGGAGGCCACAAATGGAGCTTAACCTTATATCGACAACCTATTCCGGCAAAGCCCGGCAAACCGCCACCGTGCGCATCCCCTTCACCGACGACGGCGGACGAGAGGAACAGCTGATCAATCTCTATCCGCAGGTAACGTATCAGACCATCGACGGCTTCGGCGGCGCGATCACGGAGTCGGCAGCCTACGTCTATTCGCTGATGTCCTCGGAGCAGAAGCAGCACCTGTTGGAAACCTACTTCGGCAGCAACGCTATGAAGTACCGCTACGTCCGCATTCCCATCGACAGCTGCGATTTTTCTCTTGAGCACTATGAGGCGGACGGCGACGAACATGACGCCGGCTTGAATAACTTTTCCTTCGCGCGCATGGAGCAGTATATTCTGCCGATGCTGACGGATGCGGAGCGGATCTATGGCGGCAAGCTTGAGATCATGCTCTCGCCTTGGAGTCCTCCGGCCTATATGAAAACCAACGGCGCTCGCGACCGCGGCGGCAAGCTCAAGCGCTGCTATTGGAAGCGCTGGGCGGAGTATCTCTGCCGCTACATCGACGAATTCCGCAAGCGTGGTTTCCACGTTACCATGCTGACGCTGCAAAACGAGCCGAAGGCCGTGCAGACTTGGGACTCCTGCATCTATACGGCACAGGAGGAAAAGGAATTCCTGCGGGACTTCGTGTGGCCGTCTCTGATTGCGCACGGAATGACGGATATCCAAATCTACATTTGGGACCACAACAAGGAGCGTGCGCTGGAATGGGCCGAAACAATCATTGACGAGGAAACCACCGCCATGGTCGCCGGACTGGCATTTCACTGGTACAGCGGCGACCATTTCGAGGCGCTGCAAATGATCCGTGAACGCTTCCCCGGCAAAAAGCTCCTGCTGTCCGAGGCCTGCATCGAATTCAGCAAATACAGCGCCGCAGAGCATCTGAAAAACGCGCAGAAATATGCGCACGACATCATCGGCGACCTCAACGCCGGGATGTCCACGTTTTTGGACTGGAATCTGGTGCTCAACGAGCAGGGCGGGCCGAATCACGTCGGCAATTTCTGCGACGCGCCGTTTCTTTTTGACACAAGCACCGGCGAGCTGGCGGAGCGGGAGCTGCAAGCCTACCTCTGGCATTTCAGCCACTTCCTCGTCCCCGGCGCCGTGCGCATCGGCCTCAGCCGATACACCGAGGCCATCGAAGCCACCGCCTTCCAAGCCGGGAAGCAAATCACCGTCGTCCTCCTCAACCGCACCGCGCAGCCGCTCGACCTGTTCCTGCGCCTCCAAGATACCTGCGCTCCCCTGGCCCTCGCTCCCCAAAGCATCGCGACTGGTGTGATTTCCTTGGATTAGCCGCAGCGCGCATGGTGCCAAGGGCGTACAAGCGGCAGTCTCCCTGCCGGGAGAGGACTATGGAGCGGTTTCCTGCACAAGTCAATCCAGCTTCTGCATATAAAATAGTCAGAATATATGCAGATAATCACATAGCCGCAAGATACGGAAACACGATGCAAGATGAATCGCCCTGCTATTTATCAGCAGCAATGCCCGGAGAGTTTTGAAGCTCTCCGGGCATTGGTTGTATTCGCTGTGAAATTGGTTGGGTCACTCCAGATAGAGAATGATTGCCGGGCTATATTTCGTTAGGCATAAGTAACGTATCTACTACCGGTATACTCTTTCCGAATCAATCTGTCAACGTTATCGTAGCGGCAACTCGGCATTCCGCAGCCCGCATTACATAAGCGAAAAGTCAAAATTTTGATAAATTTTTTTAGAAAAACAGAAAAAAATGGTGATCAAGCCCCTCACTTAACGGCTAATCAAGTGAGGGGCTTTTTATTGGCCTGTGGTACCTTGAAAATTTCACAGACCTTCGTCAAATACTTTTGCGAATAAATGACAGGAAAAATGTGGAAAATAGGAGGGGAAGGAGTGCTGTGGATTGAAAATTGAGGTTTTGGACAAGGAAAAAACGGTGGAGGTCTGGCTGACCAATGCGGAGAAGGCAAGCCCGGCGATTCAGGCGGAGCTGAAGACGCTTTACGCCGAGTACAAGCCGAAAAAATACATGGTAGCTGTGTATGAATCCGGGCGGGGCAACCTGTTTGATGATACACTGGCGCTGCTGCAATACAACAAACGCCGCAGCGCCGAGCGCATCGTACAGCAGGAAAAGCGGCGCCACGCTGCCAGCATGGAGCAATAAGCAATGGGCGGAGGAAAATCCTTCCTCCGCCCGATTGCCTTTTCAGCTTGCAAAGCTTCGAATCATGGTGTACAATATTATCTGCATAAGCGCTGTTTCTTGAAAACAAAAAGGAATGCAGGAGGACTCGCAGATGGGAAACGAACTTGCCGGGCAGGGAGAGATTCTTCTTTATAGTGACGGCAGCAAAAAAGAATATGTCAGTGTGATTTTTGCCGAGGAAAACTTCTGGCTCAGTCAGAGCGGCATGGCAGAGTTATTCGGCTGCACACCGGAAAACATTATCCAGCATCTGAAAAACATATACGCCGACGAAGAATTGGCACTTGATACAACCACTAAGAAATTCTTAGTGGTTCGCAAAGAAGGCAGCCGCGAAGTACGGCGCAGTATCGATCACTTTAACCTCGATGCCATCATTGCCGTGGGTTACCGTGTCAACTCCAAAAAGGCCACCCGCTTCCGCCAGTGGGCGACGAAAACACTCAAAGAGTACATCCAGAAGGGCTTTGTTCTCAACGATGAGCTGATGAAAAACGGCCGTCCCTTCGGCAAGGATTATTTTGATGAGTTGCTGGAGCGTATTCGGGAGATTCGTGCCAGCGAGCGACGCGCCTATCAGAAAATTGCCGACGTGTTCGAGCAGTGCAGCTACGACTACGACAAAAACAGCGAAACCACAAAGGCCTTTTACGCCTTTGTTCAGAACAAGCTGCACTATGCCGTTACCGGCAAAACGGCGGCGGAGCTGCTCTCTGAACGCGCCACATTGGACAGCCCCACCATGGGCCTGACGACTTGGAAGGGGGCGCCGGACGGGAAAATCCTGAAAAGCGACACACTGGTTGCAAAAAATTATCTGAATGAAAAAGAATTGACTCGTCTGAACCGGCTGGTGACAATGTTCATCGACTATGCAGAGCTGATGGCCGAGGACGAGCAGCTTATGTCCATGCAGGACTGGTTAAACGAAACCGACCGTTTTTTGGCCAACAACCGCCGCCAAGTGTTGGGCAGCAAGGGACATATCTCGCGAGAGGCAGCGGCAAAGAAGGTCAGTGCAATCTACGAGGAGTTCCGCAAAAAGCAGGACGCTGCCTACATCTCCGAGTTCGACCGCCAGACGGAAAAATACCTCAAGGGTGAATAACCATGACTGAAATTTTTGATATTGCGGGCTACACCCGCATTTCTGTGGACGATGAGCTGGATCAGAAGAGCATCTCCATTGAAAACCAGAAGGCCATCCTTTCCGACTATGTAAAAACCCATTTTCCGGGCAGCAGCCTGACATTTTTTGAGGATCGCGACCGCTCCGGCTATACCTTTGAGCAGCGCGAGGGCTATCAGGAGATGCGCCGGGGGCTGGTCAGCCACCGGTATGACATTCTGCTGGTCAAAGACTTTTCCCGTTTTTCCCGCCGCAACTCGCGCGGGCTGGTGGAGCTGGAGGATTTAAGGGACGCAGGCGTGCGCATTATCTCCATCGGCGACGGGATCGATTTCCCGAATGACGACGACTGGCTGAAAATTCAGTTCCAGTTCCTCATCAACGAAATGCCCGTCACGGACACCTCCCGAAAGGTGCGGGGCGTCATCCAGCGGCGGCAGGCGGACGGTCAGTGGCTCTGCGCCGCGCCCTATGGCTACCGCATCACCCCACAGAAGCAATTTGAGGTCATCCCGACGGAGGCGGAGATCGTCCGCACCATCTTTGACCTCTACAACAACCGCGGCTGGGGCTACAAGAAAATATCCAACTATCTGACCGACGAGGGCGTGCCCACGCCACGAATGTCCGAGCAGCTGCGAAAGGAAGCCGAGGGCCGGACGTGCAGGCATCCGGCAAAAGCCGCGTGGGCGATCGTCACGATACAGGGCATTCTGGATAACGATTTCTATATCGGCACGCTCCGGCAGGGAAAATACACGCGCGCCAAAATCAACGGCAAGGACATCCGCCGCGATGAAGGCGAACAAATCGTGATTGAAAATCACCATCCGGCCATCATCGACTACCGCACCTTTGCCACCACCCGCGCGCTGCGCGAAAAGCGCACCCGCTCCAATTATCGGGGCGTGAAGGTCAACGACAACGCCTACTCCGGCTTTTTGCAGTGCGGTGACTGTGGCAGCCCTATGTTTGCCATGAGCCGCAGCGGCCTCTCCCCTGCCTACACCTGCGGCACCTACCATCGCCGCGGGCGCTCCGGCTGCACCAGCCACCACATCCGGGTGGACAAGCTGGACGAGCTGCTGAAAAGCTATGTCCGGAAGCTGGCAGACAACTGCGTCGAGATGCTGACAGAGCTGGATGCCGAGCTGCAAAAGCAGCCCGAACAGATCACGGAAGCGGAGCAATCCGCCGACCGTCTGGGCGAGCTTCTGGCCGACCTCACGGAAGAGCTGAAGGCCACGAAGCGTCAGCGCATCCGGGACATCATGAAGCACCCGGAGCGTGAGGCGGCGCTGGACGAGCTGTACGACGAGATGGAGACAGAGCTGGCAAAGAAAATCGACGGGCTGAACCACCAGCTCGACCTGCTCACCGATAAGCGCAACACTATCATTCAGGCCGGCCGCACGGCAAAGACCGCCATCGACGTATTCCACGACCTGCTGCACAAGGAAAAGCTGGAGCGCAACGATTTGGAGCTGCTCATCGACGGCATCCGCGTGTTCGAGGATCACTTGGAGCTTCGCCTCCATTCGGACATTGACACGCTGCTGCGCTGCGAGGGCGAGGCGCAGATCGTAAATTTTAATTCCGGCACGGAAAATATCGAAACCACGCTGATCCAGTCCTC
>CAKTZP010000117.1 GCA_934636045.1 uncultured Oscillospiraceae bacterium | reverse complement strand
GTCAAACTGTCAAAAAAGTCCGATAGGACTTTTCTGACGAGTTGGGGCGTTGGGTTACCTTCTTCTGGATTTTGTTTTATGCTCATACTGCCGACAGCCGGAGATTTTGCTGTCGGAGTCGGACATGAACTGCTTGAGCTTTTCCTCAAAGGTCAGCGGCGCCTTGGGAGCCTGCGGCCGCGGCGCAGCAGGGCGCGGGCGCTCCTGCTTGGGGTGGGATTCCTCGCGCTGCTCGGCAGCGCGCTTGATGGAAAGGCTGACCTTGCCGCTTGGGTCGATGCCGATGACCTTAACGCGAACGGTCTGTCCCTCCGTCAGATGCGCGTGAATGTCGCTGACAAAGGTCGGGGCGACCTCCGAAATGTGTACCATGCCCGTGCGATTGTCCGGCAGAAGAATGAATGCGCCGAATTTTGTGATCGATTTGACCTTGCCGTCCAGCAGTGTTCCGACTGTTAACTCCATATAAGCCCTATGTTCCTCCGATTATCGATTGCTGTCAATATAGACGGTCTCGCCGTCTGCGATCATCATCAGGCGTTCCCGGGCAAGCTGTTCCACCGCTTCATCAGAGCCGAGTGCGGCGATATCCGACCGCAGCGCTCCATTCTGCTCCTCAAGCGCGGCGACCTTCTGGGTCAGCTCGTCGGCATCGGTGCGCAGTCGGTTGATTTTCGGCTGGAGCACAACGATCGTCACGACCGCGTACAGCGCAACGGCCAGAAGGACGAGCGTGCCGACCAGTCGGCTTTTTTGCAGATGCATGTTCGCATGCCTCCCGTGAATTCCTTTGGTGTCTCTTTATTTTAACCGATTTTTTCCGGCTTGAAAAGATGTTTTTCAAAAATTTTTGCAATTTTTTTCCGTTTTTTCTGCAAAATCGAGCCGTTGCGCGCATCGGGTATGTCAAGAAGCGCCAAAACATGCAGCTTGCAGCGGAAAAAATGCGGCTCAGGGTCAAAAAATAGATCGCTGCACCGAGCACGGTGCCCAGCAGAAGAAACAGGCGGTACTGCCCGTCGCCGACATAGAGCGCCAGCAGCAGCCCCGAGACGAGCACCGCCAGCGAAAAGAGAAGATCGGCAAGGTGCGTCAGCCCCCGCAGCGTCCGCCGCAGGCCGCGCAGCAGGTCATAAACCATACCAAGCGCTGCGCCAAGCGCCACGGACCATAGAAACTGACCGCCCTGCAGCAGCAGCGGCTGCTCCATTTAGCCGAACAGGCGGTGCAAAAAGCCGCCGCGCTTCTGCTCAGTCTCATAAGACAGCGTGTCAACGAGGCCGGTGATGGCGATCTGCCCGCCGTCATTGGACAGTGAGCGCAGGTGGAGCTGGGAACCGTGAACAATGAGCAGCCCGCGCACGGTGTGCAGCGCAACGGCTGTTTCGTCGAAGCTCTCGACCTCCCGCACGCCGGTGACCGTCAGCTTTTCGCGGCCGTCGAGCCGCAGCTCATGGGGCTCAGTATTCTCGTTCGGCATTTGGCATCCCCTCCGCCCTATATATACGGCGTGAGCGGGGAAAATATTACAGAACCTCGTTCGGGTTGAACATTTTTGCGTCCAGTACGTCGGAAAGCTCGACAAGACCGTGGTGATACCCGCTGCAATAGTCGTAGCCCATCGTCTGGCCGTGCAGCGACAGCGGTGCCGGATCGAGAGAGAGCGAGAGCGTCGCGGTCGTGCCGCGCTCGTCGCCATTGTCGTGAATGGACAGGGTGCCGTTGTGCAGCCGGGCAATCTCCTGCACCATTGGCAGGCCCAGGCCGACGCCCCAGCGCGAATCGCCGACCGGATGCTCCGACCAGCGTTCAAACAGCGTGGCCAGCACGGTCGGGGAAATCCCCTCGCCGTCGTCGGTGACGGAGATCAGCAGCTGGCGCTGCTGCTTGTTCAGCCCAATGGTGATGCAGCCGCCGCTGCGGGAATAGCTCAGGGCATTGGAAATGAGATTGTACAGTGCGCGCTCCAAAAGATCGGTGTCCAAATCCGCGCACAGCGGCGCATCGAGGTCTGCCAGCCGCAGCTGCACCCCCGCCGATTCCACCAGCGGACGCGCCTGCTCGACAAAGCTGCGGAAAAATTTCGAGACCTCTGTCGGCAGGCGATGCGCCTCTCTCCGGTGCAGCAGCAGGCCGCCGCCATCGGACATCTGGCTGCACAGACGCAGCAGCCGATAGACCGACTGATTCAGCTGCGAGGCGGCGGCAAGGAGCTTGGTCTCTATGGTCTCGTCGAGGGACTCAAACAGTGCGTCCGCCGCAGTGATCATCTGGTGCAGCGGACGGCGCAGGGTGGCGGAGACCTTGACGACGGTCCTCGCGGTCACGCTCATCTCCGAAACGCGGCGCGCCGCAACAAACAGCTCGCCCTCCGGCGTGCAGCAAACGGATGCGTTATATTCCTCTCCGGCAAGGATCAGCGGAAGCTGCAGCGTGCCCGTCCGATCCCACAGCGTATACAGCGAGGGATCCTCCAGAAACGAGGTGACCGACGCACCCACCGGGAGCAGCGCCGCGCAGACGCTGTTACACCAAGCCACCGTTCCCTCCGCGACAAAAAATGCAGGCTGTGCAAACAGCTCCAACACCTGCTGCAACTGGCCGTCCATCGTCTCACCGCCTTTTATCGTAGTGTCTGCCATAGAAAGGCAATTCTTTCATGGAAAAACCTGACTTGTCGATTTTTGTCTGTTTTCACCTCTATCATACCTGATTCTCTGTCGAAACGCAAGCGGATAACAAAACTTTTCTGGTTTTTCCTGTTGTTCCCGAGGGAAGAATGTGATATAATCAGCAGATGGACAGCCCGCAGACGGGCTGTCAAACGCACCATCACGGAGGAAACGCATGCGAAATTCTATCTTAGTCCGGGGTGCTCGGGAAAACAACCTCAAAAATGTCGACGTTGAGATCCCGAGAGATTCCCTGTGTGTTTTTACGGGGCTTTCCGGCTCCGGCAAGTCCTCGCTCGCGTTCGACACCATCTACGCCGAAGGGCGGCGGCGGTACGTCGAGTCGTTGTCGGCCTACGTCCGTCAGTTTCTCGGGCAGATGGACAAGCCGGACGTCGATCTGATTGAGGGGCTCTCCCCTGCCATCTCCATCGATCAGAAAACCACCTCCAAAAACCCCCGCTCCACCGTCGGTACGGTGACGGAGATCTACGACTATCTCCGCCTGCTCTGGGCGCGCGTCGGCATTCCGCACTGTCCGAAATGCGGCCGGGAGATCCGCCGCCAGAGCATTGATCAGATCGTCGACCGCGTGCTGGAGCTGCCGGAGGGCACACGCTTTCAGGTGCTTGCGCCCGTCGTCCGCGGAAAGAAGGGCGAGCACGCCAAGGTGCTGGAGGGCGCACGGCGCAGCGGCTTTTCCCGTGTGCGCGTGGACGGCTCGCTGTACGAGCTCAGCGAGGAGATCACGCTCGATAAGAACAAGAAGCACTACATTGAGCTGGTCGTTGACCGTCTGGTGCTGCGCGAGGGCATCACGCGCCGCTTGACCGACTCTCTCGAGACCGCGCTGAGCCATGGCGGTGGTATCGCCATCATTCAGCAGCCGGACACCGGCGAGGAGACGCTCTTTTCCCGCAACTACGCATGCGAGGAGTGCGGCGTTTCCGTGCCGGAGCTGTCGCCGCGGCTGTTTTCGTTCAACAATCCCTTCGGCGCCTGCCCGGAATGCTCCGGCCTCGGCTTCCGGCTGAAGATCGACCCGGCACTCATCATTCCCGATCCAGCGCTGTCGATTTTTGACGGCGGCATTCAGGCCAGCGGTTGGGGCAACATCAAAAACGACTCCATCTCGCGTATGTACTTTGAGGCGCTGTCGCAAAAATATCACTTTGATCTCCATGCGCCGATCAGCACGCTCTCCGACGAGGCGATGAACATCATTCTATACGGCACCGGCGGAGAAAAGCTAACGCTTTACTACGAGCGCGGCAACGGGCGCGGCACGCTGGAGCAGGCCTTTGAGGGCATTGTGCCGAATCTGGAGCGCCGCTTCCGCGAAACGCAGTCCGATGCCGTCCGCAAGGAGCTGGAGGAGTGCATGACCTCCTCACCCTGCCTGCGCTGTCACGGCGGTCGCCTGTCTGAGCTTGCTGGCGCGGTCACAGTCGGCGGTCTTTCCATTACGCAGTTCTGCGACCTTTCGGTCAAAAAGGAGCTGGAGTTTTTAAACGGGCTGGAGCTTGAGGGGATGCAGTCGGTCATTGCTGACCAGATCCTGCGCGAGTTAAGATCGCGGCTGGGCTTTCTGCAGAGCGTTGGACTGCAATATCTCACGCTTTCGCGCTCAGCCGGGACGCTTTCCGGCGGCGAGGCGCAGCGCATCCGGCTGGCCACCCAGATCGGCTCGTCGCTGATGGGCGTGCTGTATATCCTAGACGAGCCGAGCATCGGTCTGCACCAGCGCGACAACGACAAGCTGCTTGAGACCTTGCGCCGTCTGCGCGATCTCGGCAACACGCTGATCGTCGTGGAGCACGACGAGGACACCATGCGGGCGGCGGATTTTATCGTCGATGTCGGCCCCGGCGCGGGCATCCACGGCGGCAAGATTGTCGCCGCGGGAACGCTTGAGCAGATCATGGCGGAGCCGGAGAGCATTACCGGGCAGTATCTTTCCGGCGCACGCGCGATCCCCGTGCCGGCGCAGCGCCGCGCGGGAAACGGCAAGACGCTTTCCTTCTACGGCTGCCGGGAAAACAATCTGGCCGGCATCGACGTGCACATTCCGCTCGGGACGTTCACGTGCATCACGGGCGTGTCCGGGTCGGGCAAATCCTCGCTGGTCAATGAGATTATCGCAAAAAAGCTCGCCGGCGCGCTGAACCACGCCCGCGTCCACCCCGGCAGGCACGACCGCGCCGAGGGGATCGAGGAGCTCAACAAGGTCATTGACATCGACCAGAGCCCCATCGGGCGCACACCGCGCTCCAATCCCGCAACCTACACCGGCCTGTTTTCCGATATCCGCGAGCTGTTCGCCTCAACTGCGGCGGCGAAGGCGCGCGGCTACGGCCCGGGGCGCTTCTCCTTCAATATTAAGGGCGGCCGCTGCGAATCCTGCTGCGGCGACGGCTTGGTAAAAATCGAAATGCACTTCCTTCCCGACGTGTACGTTCCCTGCGAGGTCTGCCACGGCAAGCGCTATAACCGCGAGACGCTGGAGATCACCTACCGCGGCAAGACGATCTCGGACGTACTGGAAATGACGGTGGACGAGGCGCTGACCTTCTTTGAAAATCAGCCGCGGCTGCGCGATAAGATCGCAACGCTGGCGGAGGTCGGCCTCGGCTATATCAAGCTCGGCCAAAGCTCGACGACCCTTTCCGGCGGCGAGGCGCAGCGCGTGAAGCTGGCAACGGAGCTTTCCCGCGTGGCCACCGGCCGCACGCTCTATATCCTCGACGAGCCGACGACGGGACTGCACATGTATGACGTACAGAAGCTCCTCGAGGTGCTGGAAAAGCTCGTGGACGCAGGCAACACGGTGCTCGTGATCGAGCACAATCTCGACGTCATCAAGACGGCGGACTATCTGATCGACCTTGGTCCGGAGGGCGGCGACGGCGGCGGCACCATCGTGGCCGAGGGCACGCCGGAGCAAATTGCCGCGTGCGAAGCGTCCTTCACCGGGCAGTATTTAAAGAAGATGCTGGAGGGAAAGCATGAGTGAGGATCGACTGGTGCGCCGGTTTTTACTGCGCAGCCCGGACGCACTGACGGACACAGAGCTGTTAGAGCTTCTGCTGCGCTTTGCGGGCAAGGACGCCAAGCAGCGCGCGGCGCGGCTTTTGGAACAATTTCCGAACATGGCGGCTATTTTAGAGGCCGGGCAGGAGGAACTGGCCACTGTGCCGGAGCTGGATGAGGACTGCATTTTGCTGCTGCGGCTGGTGCCGGAGCTGCACCGGCGCTATTTCCTCTCGCGCTGTCAAACTGAGCTGCGCCTGAACGACAGCGCCGCGATCGGTAAGTATCTTCTGCCCTATTTCTACGGCGTAAAGGATGAGGTGGTATACCTGCTGTCGCTCGACGCGGCGGGAAAGGTGCTCAACTGCCGCATGCTCGGCCACGGCAGCGTCAACTCCGCCAATGTCCCGGCGCGCCGCATGGTACAGGAGGCGCTGACGTGCAACGCCTCGGCCGTTGTACTGGCGCACAACCACCCATCCGGCATCGCCATCCCCTCGCGTGAGGACATTCAGCTGACCCACCGTCTCAAGGAAGCCTTCGACGTGCTTGACATCATGCTGATCGATCACATCGTCGTGGCGGATGACGATTACGTCTCCCTGCGCGACAGCGGATATCTGTACGAATACTGAACACAAAAAACCGGGGACAAGCCAAGCGGCTTGTCCCCGGTGCAGACTGTCAAAAAAGTCCGTAATCGTCAAAATCGGTTCACATTTTAATGGAGTTTTGTTCACTGTGTTTTGTTTTGCAAAAACAGAGTATTCTGAACTTTATAACCCGAGAAAAAGCTTGCTTCGCAAGAATTTTGACTTACTGCGCAACTCACGCCCTAACGTACCCATGTACGCCGACGGGCGTGAGTTGCTTGTCTTCCGAACT
>CAKTZP010000116.1 GCA_934636045.1 uncultured Oscillospiraceae bacterium | reverse complement strand
CATAGACCGTGACCCGGAAATCGATCGAGGCCAGCACGGGCGCAAGCGCCTGCCCGACATGGCCGCCGCCGAAAATATACACCTGCCCTGCCTGCACCAGCGGCTCGGCATATTCCATCGTGTCGCCCGGACGATAGACCGCGCGGCTGGCAAACAGCTCCGGCCGTTGCTGGGCCTGCGCCTCCGGCACAACGGTAAACCGATCCACAACACCGTCGCAGGCGCGCAGATACAGCCAGCTGTTTTCGTCCTTTTTCAGCGCCTCGGAAATTGCAGAAAGCGTCGGAAGCTCTTCGGCAGTCAGCAGCTGATAATAGATCGCCACCTTGCCGCCGCAGACCATGCCGATGGAATTCACATCATCGGGCGACAGGTCAAAGGCGCGAAGCTCCGCGCGCGGCATCGTTTCTCCTCCCTCGAGGATGCGCTTGCCGTCGCGCGCCGCCAACAGCTCCACGCGGCCGCCGCCGACCGTGCCGAGGGTCGACCCGTCGGCAAACACTGCCATCCGCGCGCCCGCGCCCCGCGGCGCCGAGCCCGAGCTGGCCAAAACCGTGCACAGCGTAACATTCTCCCCGCCCTCAATGCGTTCGATCACATGCTTCATCAGATTCTTCATCATTTCCTCCATGGGTCGTGAATTTCGTTGTCCTTATCATACTATAACGCGCGCCAAAATGCAAGCAAAACCGCCGCAATTTCGGCCACTGGCGAACAGTTCCCAGAGATTTCTACTTTCGTCATTATGTCCAATTGAAACGTCATTTCTTTGTAAAATCAGTCTATTGAGTTTTCGGATCCTCTATGGTAAACTGCAAATGTAAGGGTTTATTTTGAATTGAATGGAGGTTTTGCTATGAAACGGCGGATATATCGTTTTTGCGCGCTCCTCTTCCTTCTGCTTTTCCTGTCCGCCTGCGCAACGGCTCCGCCGCCGGAAGCCACCGCGCCGCCCAAATCCGAGCCCACACAGTATACCGCCGAGCAGTCCACGGAGCCCACGGAAGAAGATACGCTCTACATTTCCTCTCTTATCGCAGCAAAGACTGAAGATGACCTGTTTTCGCAGTCCATTCTCGTCGCGACGGGCATCATCCATGATGAGCATGACGTAACACAGGTCACATCAGACTCCGGAGCACAATACAATTCCACCAATTACACCTTTGAAATCTCGCAAATCTACCGCGGCAGTGCGGAGAATCGCGTCACCGTCCGGGTCGAGGGCGGTGCAGCCGGCGGGCGGAATGAGGTCTATGAGCCGACTGCCGACCTGAAGGACGGCAAGGAATATCTGCTCTTCCTATACCGGCCCAACCTCGGCGGCAATTACTACGTCGACGACGACGCCTACTATGTTCTCGGGCTGAATCAGGGCACCTTCGAGCCGGCCGACGGCGGCTATGCTTCGCAGTCCGGCGCATTTTTGAGCGAGGAAACGCTCCTCGCCCGCGCGGACGAGTTCCCGCTTGACCCCGATTACTTCCGCCGCGAATTCCTGCAAAACCAGCAAAACAACCTAAATAGCGGCTTCATCACGCAGGAGGAATACGACCAGCTCATTGCCAGCATCGATGTCTACGCACAGATCGTCGAAACCGACTAAAAAACTGCAAAACAGCGCCGGAGGAAGCAGCTTCCTCCGGCGCTGATTATGATCGTAAATGGTCCTTATTGGTCCTTGCGGGGAGCGAAGCGACGCGGCAATCCGCCCCCAAGCTTCAGCGCTCTTGCTCAGGATTTGCCGCAGCGAACTGGGCAAGCCTTGCAGAAAATCAGCATGGCACGGCTTTCAATCAGGTTCCGGCGGCGGTGAGATAGGATGCAAACGTATTGATATCCGTATATCGTGAAACGTAATATCGATTGACCAGATAAGGGTTATCCGAGGTGTTGTATAAGCCGCCGACCATTTTGATGCCGAAATTGTAGTAATTTCCAATCAGGCTCAGCGTGTAGTCATTGTATTTTCCGCTCGGATAGCACAGGACATAGGGGACCTTTCCCGTGATGCGCGTAATCGCCTTCTGGCTCTCGGAAAGCTCATAGTCCGTTGTGGCCTCGTCCATGGCGTCCATATTGTCGTGCGTATAGGCGTGGCTCTGGATGGACACCAGTCCGGAATCTGACATCTCGCGCACCTGCTCCTGGGTCATCTTGTGGGGAATCACGCCCGGCGCATTGCCGATAACGAACACCGTTGCCTTGACATGATACTTCTGCAGCAGCGGCAGCAGCTCGATATAATTGTCGTCATATCCGTCGTCAAACGTCAGGATGACCGGCTTATCATAGTCCTCCAGATGGGCAAGATCCTCGAACCAGATCGCATCGTAGCCGTTGTCGACCAGATACTTCAGCTGCTCCTCCATGCTCGACGGACTCACAAACAGCTCGTCGATGCCCCACAGATCGTCGCTGACCGCATGGTACATCAGCACCGGCACATTGACGTTCTCCGTCAGAGGGAGCTTCCGCGCGCCGGGGGTATAATAGGTCGTTCCGTCCAGCGCATAGGCCGGATAACCCATCGCCTCAGCTGCGGATGCAATCGGTACGTAAAGTGTTCCATCAACCATACTGTCAAATGTCATACCATTGATCGTGATGCCGTTCTCCGACCGCTGCACCAGCGCCTTGTCAGACGCGTGCGCTAAGCCCTGCTCATCCAACCCGGCGGCCTGCAAAAATTCGTCCGCAGCGACCACGTCCGTACCGTCCAGCGCATAGGCCGTCAGCGCCGTGCCATCGAGCACATACACACCCGCAGCCGCCGCCAGCGTCTGCTCCGGCTCAGTCGCAGGCTCCGTGGTCGCCTCGGTGGGCGCGGTAGTCTCCGGTGCCAGCGTGAGGATCTGATCCGTGGTTTGAGACGTCTCGTCGGAGGACATTCCATCCAATCCGAACAGCAGCACGCCGGCAATGGCCACCAGCACGGCCAGAACGACCGTCAGCGCAATGATCGCCTGCTTCATTTCTCCTCCAAAATCTTCGTCAGCTCGTGCATAAAGCTATTGATGTCCTTAAACTGACGATAGACGGAGGCAAAGCGGACATAAGCAACCTCGTCGAGGGGCTTGATGCGCTCCATGACCAGCTCGCCGATCTTGCCGGTGCTGACCTCGCGCTCGAGAGAATTCTGCACAATCTGCTCGATCTCGGTGACGGCGGCCTCGATATCGGCCATGCTGACCGGCCGCTTTTCGCAGGCGCGCACCATGCCGCGCAGGATCTTGTTGCGGTCGAACGGCTCACGGCTGTTGTCCTTTTTCACGACGACCACCGGCAGGCTTTCCACCGTCTCATAGGTGGTAAAGCGCTTCTGACAGGCAAGGCACTCTCTGCGGCGGCGGATGCTCGCGCCGTCCTCAGAGTGGCGGGAGTCGACGACCTTGCTTTCCTGATAACCGCAATATGGGCATTTCATCGTAGTCTCTCCTTTTTTACACTATATATTGTTGATTTTACCAAATCTCGTACAAAATGTCTACTGTTTTTTCCGTTTTTTCGATGAAAGCTCCTATTTTTCCGCTTCCGCTTCCTCCCAGACCTCGCGGAGGACGCAGGGCGTGACCGTTCCGCGTGCAAAGCGCTCCAAAGTTGCGCGCACCGCAGTCTCGTCCTCGCTCAGATCACGCAGCTGCGCGCGCATGCATTCCGCACCCCGGCGCAGCTCGACCTCGATACCGAAGCACCGGTCGCGGCGGAGATAGTAGCAGAGCGTGGCAACCATTGCATTGTCGCAGCGGAGCTTCTCCGACCGAACCAGCTTCCTCATGGCATTCACATCCTTTTGTCCCATTGAAACACAAAAGATGCCGTGCCGCCATTGTTTTCCTTCGTCAAAAAACGACAGTTCCGTCCTCCTTCTTCCAAAAATCGCACAATTTCTTCCGTTCCTTCTGCAATTTTCGCCAAAATCTCTCAATTCCCATCCAAAGCGCGCGGAAACTGTCGAACAGTATTCTCATTGCTCATCCGGATCCATATAGCCGGAGATATAAAGCTCCTCGTAAATCAGCCGGTACAGCGTGTCGCTGGCGCGATTGAGGTCATAGACGACGTAAAAATGCTCGCCCGGCCCGAACTGACCGCCCCAATAGTCGACCAGTGCGACCAGTGCGTATTGCTCGATGGCGTAGCCGCCCAGCGCCGCCTCTGAGGCCAGTGCCAGCAGCTCATCGGCAGAGAACGACGTTTGACACAGGCCGAGGCACCCGCGAATGAGCGACGGATATTCCGTCAGCGGCAGCGTCACAACTGAATTGAGGATGGACGTCAGCACCTTGCGCTGGCGTCCGGTGCGCGCCTCCTCGCTGTCGATCTCGCGAATTCGGGCATAGCCGACCGCCTGTTCGCCGTTGAGATGATTCCATCCGGCCGGGACGCGGACGTAGGGTGCCTCCGCTGCCGTCAGCTCAATGTCCACGCCGCCGACGAGGTCGATGATCTTCTCCAGCTCCGCCATTTCTACGGTAATGTAGTCCGTGATGTTCAGAGAAAAATTATAGTTGATCGTCGCAACCGTCCACTCGATCCCGCCAAAATTATAGGCATAGTTCAGCTTGCCGTACTTTCCCCACGCCGGGTACATCACATAGGTATCGCGCGCGAGCGAGATCATCTTGATCTTATGATGCACACGGTCGAGGGAGAAGATGATCATTGCGTCCGACGAGCCGTAATCATCCAGACCGATCAGGAGAAAATTCGAAATCTGATCCGCGCCCTCCAGCAGATAGCTGTGGTTGACCGGCGCAGCGGAGTTCATCTTTTTCAGCGCGTCGGGCGGGATGTCCTCGTCGGTCAGATCCTCCCATTGCACCTGCTCAATATCGATGCGGCCCAAAACCTCCTCCGGTGAGAGCGTCTGCTCCGGCAGCTCCGTCCGGCGGACAATGCGGCCGTCCGCCTCGGGCTCATGTACCCTGAGCTGCGATGCATCGATATCGTGAAACGCGTCATCGTTCGTCAATTCGCCGAACATGTAGCGGTACGCATACGTTGCGCCGAAGGAGACGGCGAACACCAGCAGCGCCAGCACAGCTGCAAGCCCTGCCAGTGCGTTTTTCTGCCGCCTGCAAAAAAATGCAGCGACCGCCGCGGCAAGGCTCCCCAGCGCCAGCCCCGCGCTCACCAGCAGCAGCGCGCGGAACAGCGCAATGCGCTCGGCCGTCAGCTCCGCCGCGCGGAAGCGCAGCAGCGCAGCAGCCGCGGTCGCCGCCAACGTAAAAAAGGCTGCCACCGCCAGCAGCAGCGCCGCAAGGCCGAGGCTGCCGCGGCGCGCGTCGTCCGGCCATGCTTTCTTCTGCCCGTTTTGCATCCACTTCATCTCCTTCTATACTTTGCCAATTATATTATATCATGTCATCGTTGAAATTTCCATAGTCAATATTTTCCATTTCGTTATATGTATTGTCAAAATGACAGATTCCATGCCATCGACGCCGATGCAGCAAATGATTGATACGTCGCAATACAGCGTTTCTTTTTCTCTATGACGTTTCTATTTTGTCACGGTGTTTCCAATTTGGCATCGTTCCGATGCAGTATTTTAGTTTATTTTTTTTTTTTTTTTTTCACCTAACATTGGTATTGACAACGTCAGACACCCTTGCTATACTATTACCATAGACTGTCGGATTACGTCGTGGTAGGATTCCCTGCCCTGTCCCGGCGCGATTCAGTACAAATAACAGCAGATACATTAAAAGGAAAGGAAGATTCTAAGTGAAAAAAATTATCTCGTTCATTCTTGCTCTGTCTATGCTGTTTGTCTTGGCTGTCCCCGCCTTTGCCGCCGATTATAAGGATACGGCAAAGCACTGGGCGGAAAAGGCCATCGATGAGTGGTCCGGCTACGGCATCGTCAAGGGCGAGCCCGACAGCAACTTCTACCCCGACCGTCAGATGACCCGCGCAGAAGCCGGTCAGATCATGGTTCGTCTTCTCAAGCTCACCGAGAAGGCAGACATCAGCAAGCTCACCGACGTCAAGCCCACCGACTGGTACGCCGATGCCGTCGCAAAGTGCGTCGCCGCCGGCATCCTCAAGGGCGTCTCCGACACCGAGATGGATCCGAACGGCACCCTCACCCGCGAGATGTTCTTTGTCATGTTCGCCCGCGCGCTGGGCATCAAGGAAGAGGACAAGCTCACCGTCGGCACCACCGACATGACCACCTGCTCTCCCTGGGCAGCCGGCTATGTCAACGCCCTGCTCAACAACGGCTACATCCACGGCATGGACGTCTCCGGCGGCAAGCTGGTCGTCGGCCCCACGCTGAACATCAACCGCTCCTCCGCGGTCGGCCTGCTCGATCAGACCGTCACCACCTATGCCTATGAAGACAACGCCACCATCAAGCCCGAGGGCAAGGGCATCATCCTTGTCGTCGCCAACAACGTCACCCTGACCGACGTTCCCGTCGGCACCACCGTCGTCACCGGCGATACCAAGGGCACCACCGTCAACGGTGAGGCCATCGACAAGAACACCGTCCACATCGTCGGGGAAAAGAAGCCCGACCCCAAGCCCGAGCACGAGCATAAGTTCGGCGATAGCACCGCCACCTGCACCACCGACGGCGTCAAGACCTGCGAATGCGGCGCGACCGAGGTCGTCAAGGCCACCGGCCACATCTGGAAGGACGGCAAGTGCGCGCTGTGCGGCGC
>CAKTZP010000115.1 GCA_934636045.1 uncultured Oscillospiraceae bacterium | reverse complement strand
CTTCGGCGTCGCCTGCGCAGGACTGGTCTACGTGGTGCTGTCCGTTCTGTTCAAGGCCTTCGGCGCAAAGAAGGTCATGCGTTTCTTCCCGCCCATTGTCACAGGCCCCATCATTATCGCCATCGGCCTGAACCTCTCGGCCTCAGCCATCGACAACTGCACCGGAAACTGGTGGGTCGCACTAAGCGCCGTCGTCATCATCATTGCCGCCAATATTTGGGGTAAGGGCATGGTCAAGATCATCCCCATCCTGCTGGGCGTCATTGGCTCCTATGCCGTCGCGCTCATCATCGACCCGGCTGTCCGAGCCAATGTTGTGCAAACCGTTAGCGAGGCCAAGTGGTTTGCCCTTCCGGTCGAATGGGATCGCACGGTCTTCGGCCTCTTCGCCCGCGAATCGGTCGACTGGCAGATGATCCTCACGGCCGTCATCACCATCGTCCCGCTGAGCCTCGCCACAATGGTCGAGCACATCGGCGACATCTCCGCGATCTCCTCCACCTGCGGCCGGAACTACATTGAAGAGCCCGGCCTCCACCGCACGCTCATGGGCGACGGCCTTGCCACCACGCTGGCGGCGCTCTTCGGCGCGCCCGCGAACACGACCTACGGCGAAAACACCGGCGTGCTCGCCCTGAGCCGCATCTATGACCCGCGCGTCATCCGCATCGCAGCGGTGTTGGCGGCACTGCTGTCCTTCTGCCCGAAGTTCGCGGCGGTCATCTCCGCCATTCCCGGCGGCACCATTGGCGGCGTCAGCCTCGTGCTCTACGGCATGATCTCGGCCGTCGGCGTGCGCAACGTCGTGGAAAACAAGGTTGAATTCACCAAATCCCGCAACGTTCTGATCGCGGCGCTCATCCTCGTGCTCTCCATCGGCATCAGCTACTCCTCGGCAGGCGCGCTGAGCCTCGGTTCGATCAATCTCTCCGGCCTCGCGGTCGGCTCGATCGTCGGCATCGTCCTCAACGCCGTCATGCCCGGCAAGGACTACGTCTACGGCCAAGACAAGCAGGGCGACGAATCCGTCAACTTCATCGTCCAATAACAAAGCTTCCCGAGCTGCCATTGTTTCCCGCTTGTCATTGCGAGGAGGGCATCGCCCGACGTGGCAATCCGCTTCCCGCCGGTCGAAATTGGTTGCTCAAAGCAAACACCCGCACGGCATGCGCCGGCCTCCATAACGGAAGCCGGCGCGTTTTTTAATCTGTATAAAAATAAATAAAAATTTCGTAATATGTTATATCATTTTCATTCCGTGTGCGGCGCTCATAAGAGACGTTGAGCGGAGAAAGTCCGAGGCCGGTCGGGATGGTGCTGTCGAGGTCGGTACGCTGCAGCGCCGTGATTTTTGCGCCAGCCACCGGGTCGGTCAATTGCAGCGTTTCGAGCCATGAGGCCGCAGCCTCCTGCGGCGCGGGAGCGTCGTCCAAGGACGGTGCGTCGTAGCCGGTCGCGCGGTAGATCGTACGGATTGTTGCCTCGGCCAGCGCTTCGCCGTCGGAGAGCGTCTCGTCCGTCAGCCCGGTGATCGCCGCGAGGACGGATACCGCACACCGACGAGAAGGTCATACGCAGGCACCGGGGACGAATACTGCCGCAGAATTAAATCCCGGCCAAGCGTCCGGTGGCGCAGGCGCACGACCCGCGCGCCGTTTTTATCCGACAGACACGCGACGGTCTGATACAGCGCGCTGAGCTCCGTCAGCGAGGAGATCATTTTCGGCTCAGCCATCGTTCGGCTCCTCGCGGTAGGCAACGATGAGCAGACGCTCGTCGCCGCTGCCGCCATAATAGCAGGTAGAAAGCGTCAACAGCTGCGCGCCGGGCAGGGGAGCGCAGCCGGTGTCATAGAGGGCGTTTTCCTCAATGTGCCGCAGCAGCGTTTCCAGCTCGGTCGGGCTTGCAACGGGGCTGTCGTACCATTTATCCGTCGGCGCGGCGAGGACAACGGCAAAGATCCGATAATATTCGCAGCCTGCCGCGGTCTCAAGTTCGAGCAGGGGATGCTCGTGCAGGTAGTCCGCGTCAACATACTGCGTCAGCGTGGAGAACATGGCGTCGTTTTTCATATTGTGGCCGTAGATGATGAGGCTGCCGCCGTCGAGGGTACAGCGCTCGTCCAAAAAGGGCGTACCGCTATGGCTGTAGTCGCCGTAAAAATCCTTGCGCAGATAGCGCTGCGGCTCGTTGGGCGTGTACATCACGGGGTAGTCGACCGGCGTGTCTGCAATCGACAGCCAGCCGACGCAGTCGGGATTTTCCTTGGTCATCGCGGTGATGTCGCGCTTGTGCACCGGCGCGCGGGGCGTGGCTTCGGACGCGCCATCGGGGCTAGACGATGCTTGCTCCGCCTCGGAGAAGGCCTCGGGAAGCGTGAAGCGCGCGGCCAGCTCGGCGAAGGTGTCCGCCTCCCGCTTTTCCGTCAGCAGCTCGCGCGCAATCATTCCGCACGACAGCGCAAAGATCGCCAGCAGGGGAAGCAGCAGCCACAGATATTTCTGCTTCATCGGTTATTCCGTCGGGCCAGACGGTGCGGCAGTCGCCTCCGTCGGCGTCAACGCTTCCGTCGGCGCCGGCTCTTCCGACGAGGCGTCCGTCGGCGTCTGTGTTGCCGGCTCGGTGGCCTCGCTCGGCGCAATCGGCACTTGGGTCGAAGGCAGCATCTGCGTGGACGCTACGGGGTCGGCAGGTGTATCCTCCGGCTCCGTCGTCGGCTCCGTCGCCGCCGCCGGCTGTAGCGGCGGTGCGGTATTGCTCAAGCCGCTTGCCGTCAGAGTCATTCCTTGACCCAGTGTGGCCGCAGTCGGCGTGCCCCAGCGCGCCTGTATCGACAAATTGGCGTCTGTCTCCGGCGCCGTGACGTAAAAAACAAGGGAGGTTCCCAAGCGGATGGCATCAGTGCTGTAATTCGCGCCGGCAAAATTGACTGCGCAGTAGCCCGTCGAGGCCGTACCGCCCGCCGTCAGGGTGACGCGGTAGGTCTTGCCCGCTGCAAGCAGGAATTCCTCGCCAGTTTCGCTCGGGGTCAGCGCAGCGCCCGCGGAGTCGTCCAACGCGGCGTCCTGTAGCGCTGCCTCTACGACCTCGGCGGAAACCGTAAAGCTGGCCGTCTGAATCGGACCGATCGTGCCGTTCAGACTCGTAGAAAACCATGCCCATGTTGCGCCGAAGAAGCACGCAAGGCACGCCGCAAGCGCGAGCAACGTCGGCGCAAGCAGCCGCAGCAGGCCGCCCGAGGCCGCATTCTTTTTAGGAAATCTGTTTTTATTCTGATGGCTTAGCATAGACTTCTTACTCCGAATCCTTTTGGGAATCTGTAGTCGGCTGGGAGGCGGAGAGCTTGGCCTTCATTTCCATAAGCTCCTGCATCATGCGCTGAGTCTCCTCGCGCTCCTCGCGGAGCTTGTCACGTTCCTTCTGCAGCTCGTCCTGCTGCTCCTGTTTATACTGCCGGAACAGGCGGATGCAATGGACACCCTCCATCAGGATCAGCAAGAGGAAGGGGAGCAGTACGCAGACGATATAGCCCGGCGTCGTTTTCAGGAATTGGAAGAACTTGCCGAGCTTCGGGATCCTGCTTTGATATTTTCCGACGACATAGGGATAGGTTACGACGGTTTCGTCGTCGATGCCGGTCGTCGTACCGTAGGTGATAAAGCCCGGCTCGCCGTCGGCCGTGGTCGTGAGGGTGCGGATCTTGTGGGTGACAATCTGGCCGTAATTGGCGGTATTCTGTGAGGTGTAGGCGATGATGTCGCCCTCCTGCAGGGTCGCGGGATCGACGTCCTTAACGAGCACAAGGTCGCCTGCGTCGAAATCCGTCGCCTTCATGGAGTCGGACAGAACGATGAACGCCTTATAGCCGAACAGGTTGCGGTCAGTGCGGTTGAAGGTGAGGACGGACACAATGGTAAACACCATCATAAACACAGCGACCAGCACAATTAGCCAGACAAGAATGTTTCGAAATACGCGAAGCGCTTTCATAGTATGTTCCTCCGTTCTGCGGCTCAGTCAAAGAGCCGGTTGGGATTGTTCTTGGTCTGCGTTGCCTCGGCGCAAAGGACGAACGACAGGCTCAGCTCCTGCGCGGCGTTGCCGCTGTCTTCAGGGAAGTGGAAGCGCGCCGTCAGCGTGCGGCGCTCACCGATATGCAGCAGGTCGTCCGCCGCCGCGACATTCTGCCGCGACAGGCCGGCGGCCGTGCCGGAATAGAGCACCTTTTCGCCGTCGAGAATTGTAACCTCCAGCACGTCGCCCAATCCTCCGGTCACCTCGTCAAAATAGACTCGGTAATACACGTCCCATGTGCTGTTGTTTTCGATGAAGAAGTCCTTTTCAACCGTCATGCCCGGCTCAAACAGGAACTCCTGCTCCTGAATGATCGGCTTGCCGTCGTTGAGATTGATGTGCACTTCGCCCGTGCGGAAGCGGTTGTTTTCAACCGAAACCGAGGCATAAACCAGCGCAAAGGTCGTCAGCGCAAGACATAGCGCAAGGATGACGACCAGCACAATACCGCCGGTCAGGCGTGAGGCAGTTTTTGATTTACTCATGTACATCCATCTTCTTTCTGCGGTGGCAGGCAACTATGACGATCACACAGGCAGCGCCGGACACGGCAGCAATCGCAGCCCAAACCCAGAGCTTCGATGCATAGCCCGTCGGCGGGATCAGGTTGCCGGTCTCCTCAACCCACCAGCGGAAGTCTGCCGCAAGGCTCTTGCTCTGATAGTCGTTACCGACCGAGGTATCCAGATAGGCAGTGATTTCATAGTATAGCTCGTCCGAGGTTTGCTTGGCGGCGTTCAGCTTGTGCGTCACGCTCGTGGGCATGTCGCGCATCAGTCCGTCATATAGGGTCGAGCCGTCGGAGAGCAGGACGATCTTAACCTTCAAGACCTCCGCCAGCTTTTCATAGCCCGGACGGACATCTGCGTGGAAGTGCACCGTCACCCTATCCTCATACGAAACGCGGACACGGTAGTATTTTGTCTCCGCGTCGCCGGGGAAGAGGTTCTCTGCCTTGAATGGGCTATTATCCTCCGCGCGCCCCTTGTACAGCTCGATCGACGCAGCCTTGTGCTGCGAGGTTCCGCCGTTATCCGGCGGCTTGACCGTCGGCGCAGCGGTCGGAGAAACGGTCGCAGCGGTCGTTTCTCGCGTCTCAGTCGTCGTTTCCGTTGGCTTGGAGACCTCCGTCGGGGCAGCCGTCTCCATCGCAGGCTGTGTAGGCGCCTCGGTCACCAACGTCGGGCGCAAGGATGGCTGCTCGATCTGAATCAAATTGTCCGGCACGGTAACAGTCGACGACTCACCGCGGAAATAGCCCTTACTGATCAGCGTGCCAACCAGTGCGCCGAGGCTCAGCGCCAGCACCGCGCCTAAAATAATCGCCGCAGTACGCAGTTTTTTTCGTTTTTGTTCCATTAGGAAGCCTCACTCTCTATTCAGCCCATTCATTTGAGCGCCTTCTTCCAAAGCGGTTCAATCGTAGCACAATTGCTTGTTTTTTTCAATAGCCGTCGGCATTTTTTACCAGTTTTTTGCATTGGGAAAATCAACGCGTAACATTTTTAATCGCTTCCGCCGAGGCTGAGTGGAGGGTGTCGCTCCATCGTAGAAAAATCATGATTTTCAAGCCTTTGCACAGTCTTGATACAATCTAGGCGGCATCACGCTTCGTGCAGGGAAGCACTCGATTTTTAAGGAATACCGCGGCGCCCGAAGGGAGGACTGCCACAGGCGAATTCCATACTGCAAAAAGGTGCATCCGGAATGGAATATTTCCACTCCGGACGCGTATTTTTATTCAATTATACACCGGTCATCGACTCCAGAACGGTCATTTCCTCCAAGTCGATGCCCTTGTGCATGGCAAGGCCCTCTTCGATATCGATATCGCACATCCGGCCGTCTCGGATGCAGACCAGGCGGTTTTTCACGCCGTTTGCGAGAATATCGACTGCGTGGTAGCCCATGCGAGTGGCGGTCACGCGGTCGCGGCCGGTGGGCGTGCCGCCGCGCTGGATGTGGCCAAGGACGGTCACACGGGGATCGATGCAAATCTCCTCCTTGATGCGCGCAGCCACGTCGTAGGCGCTGCCCGCGCCCTCGGCGACGACGATCATGTAGTGTGTGAAGCCATTGAGGCGGGCGTTACGGATCTTTTCGATAATCTCCGCCTCAAAATTATCCTTATTTTCCGGTACCAGCACCGCTGTTGCACCGACGGCGAGACCGACATACAGCGCCAGATGCCCCGCGTTGCGTCCCATAACCTCCGCGACCGAGCAGCGCTCGTGCGACTGCATGGTGTCGCGCAGCTTATCGATGCACTCAATGGCCGTGTTGGCCGCAGTGTCGAAGCCGATGCAGTAATGCGTGCAGGCAATGTCGTTATCGATCGTACCGGGGATTCCGACGACAGGAATGCCAAGCCGGGAAAGCTCCAGCGCGCCGCGGAAGGTGCCGTCGCCGCCGATGGCCACGATGCCGTCCAGACCAAGCAGCTTGCAGGTGCTCAGAGCCTTCAGGCGCCCCTCCTCCGTCATAAACTCGGCGCTGCGGGCAGTGTAGAGGACGGTTCCACCACGGTTGATGATGTGCGCGACGCTCTTTTCATCCATCCGGACGAAGTCGCCGTTGATCAGTCCATTCCAGCCGCGGCGAATTCCCACGACCTCAACGCCGCGAAAAATTGCCGAACGCACGACGGCGCGGACTGCTGCATTCATGCCCGGCGCGTCTCCGCCACTGGTCAAAACGCCGA
>CAKTZP010000114.1 GCA_934636045.1 uncultured Oscillospiraceae bacterium | reverse complement strand
GGCGTGAGTTGCGCAGTAAGTCAAAATTCTTGCGAAGCAAACTATTTCTTGAGCGATAAAGTTCGGAACACTCTGTTTTTGTAAGTCAAAACGCAGAGAACAAAAATTCATAAATAAGGAAACTGATTTTGACGGTTACGGACTTTTTTGACAGTCTGGATCCCGCAGAGGGAGCTCTGCGGGCTTTTTTACATTGTTTTGATGAGATTTCAGCTTGCGTGTGCGGGAGGGCTGTGCTATACTAGGAGCGCCTACCGGGAGGGGGGATACCGAATGAAACCAAAATCGACGATTCATCTGACAACGTCGCAGTTTATCCTGCTGGGCTTTTTGCTGGTGATTCTTTCGGGCAGCGTGCTGCTGGTGCTGCCCATCAGCGCGGCGGACGGACAGTCCGTCCCGTATATCGACGCACTCTTTACCGCAACGACTGCCACCTGTGTGACGGGGCTTGTGACCCTGCCGACGGTCAGCACATGGAGCGCCTTCGGACAGGCCGTTATCCTGCTGCTCATCCAAATCGGCGGTCTCGGCGTTGTGACCATCATCTCGTGGATGATGCTGCTGTTCCACCGGCGCATCGGTATTTCCACCCGACTGCTGATTCAGGACGCATTCAATCTCAACACGCTTTCCGGACTGGTTCGCTTTGTGAAAAAGGTGCTGCTCGGCACGCTGATTGTCGAGGGCGCTGGCGCGCTGGCATATATGACGGTGTTCGTTCCGCAGTTCGGTGCCCGCGGGATTTGGATCTCCATATTCAACTCTGTTTCCGCCTTCTGCAACGCGGGCATCGATATTATTTCCGAAAACAGCCTATGCGCCTATGCGCGCGACCCGCTCATCAACATCGTCACGTGCCTTTTGATCGTCCTCGGCGGCATCGGCTACATTGTCTGGTGGGATGTTGTCCGTGTGCTCGGCCTGAAGCGGCGCGGAACGCCGCTGCGCCTGTGGAAGCGGCTGACGCTCCAAAGCAAGCTGGCGATTTTTATGACCCTGCTGCTGATTTTCGGCGGCGCGGCGCTGCTGCTGATCTTTGAGGGCAATAACCCGCTGACCCTTGGCGGCATGTCGACGGGGGAGAAGCTGCAGGCGGCAATTTTTCAGTCGGTCACGACCCGTACCGCCGGGTTTGCCACCGTGCCGCAGCAAGCGCTGACAGACGGCGGCGCAATTATTTCGCTGCTGTTGATGTTCATCGGCGGCTCGCCGGCCGGTACCGCCGGCGGCATCAAGACCGTCACGGCGGCTGTTTTGGCGGCGACTGCGTTTTCGGTCATCAAGGGGCGCGACAATGTGAATCTTTACCACCGCCATATATCTGAGCAGGTGATCCACAAGGCGGCTGCCGTTGCGGCCATCTCGTTTGCCACGGCATTTTTTTCCACGGTTGCGCTGGCAGCGGTGGTAGACGCGCCGGCGATCGATATAATGTTTGAAACCGTCAGCGCTACGGCTACCGTCGGCCTGAGCCGCAATTTGACCCCGATGCTGAACGGCGCGGGCAAGCTGATCATCACCGCGACAATGTATTTCGGCCGCGTTGGGCCAATCTCGCTGGCCTTTGCGCTCAGCGGCCGCGGCAAAAGCACCAATATGATCAAAAATCCGACCGAGGATCTCAGTGTCGGATAAAGGAGCGGAGCAATATGAGTATTCAGAAAACCTACGCCGTCTTCGGACTGGGACGTTACGGCCGCGCAGTCGCGGCGGAGCTGGAGTCGCGCGGTGCCGAGGTCATCGCCATTGATATCGACCCCGCAGCGGTCGAGGATGCCGCGCCCCTGCTGACGGTCTGCAAATGCGCGGACATCACCGACCGCAAGGTCATCGATCAGCTCGGCATCTCGAATGTCGACACCGTGATCGTCGCCATGGCGAGCAATCTCGAGGCCAGCGTTATGGCCACGATGCTCTGCAAGGAGGTCGGCGTTCCGATGGTCATCGCCAAGTGCTCCAATGAGATTCACCGGCGCATTTTGAGCAGGGTCGGCGCTGACCGCGTGGTCTTCCCGGAGAACGATTCCGGCGTGCGTCTTGCGCGGAACCTGCTAAGCGCGGGCTTTATCGACATGGTAGAGCTCAGCGGCAAGGTGTCGATGGTCGAGCTGGAGGTACGCGACGAGTGGGCAGGGAAGAGCCTTGCCGAGCTGAACCTGCGCGGCAAATATTCGATGAACGTCGTTGCCCTGCGCCAAGGCGCGTCCGTTTCCACTGCGATCGATCCGAATGTGCCGCTTTCCAAGGCGCAGACGCTGATTGTTATTGCCGATACCGACCGCCTGCGCAAGCTCAAATAGCACGGGCTTCTGCGAAAATGCAGGAAGCATCAAAGCGTACGCAAAATGTTTCCAATTTGCCGCAAAAATACACGGGCTTTCTGATAGACAAAGCCCGGTTTCGGTGCTATAATGGCAAATAGCCGAGTGCGGCGAATCCTATCATGCTTTTTTGGGTGAACTATGCTGTCATTTTTGCCGACCTACTGGTTTCCGCAGTTGACTGATCTGCGGCCGGAATTCCTACACGAGCGCGGCATTACGCTCCTGCTGCTGGATTTTGACAACACAATGCTTCCTTATACGACCAACGAGCCGACGTCGGAGCTGCTGGCGTGGATGGAGCAGATGCGCAGAGCCGGAATCCGGCTGTGTATCGTTTCGAACAGCCACCGCCAACGTGTGCCGAATTTCTCTGCGCAGTATGGTGTGCCGTGCGTGCTGCGCGCGGTCAAGCCGCGCACACGCGGCATCCGCACGGCCATGCGGCAGTTTTCTGCCGACAAGACGGAAACGGCGCTCGTCGGCGACCAGACCTACACCGATGTTCTGGGCGCGAACCTGGCGGGGATCACCTCGCTGCAGGTGCGCTCCATACATAATCACACCATCTGGCTCAAGCTGCGCCACGTCTTGGAGCTGCCCTTCCTCTGGATGGCTAGAAAAAGGAGAGTCGAATCATGAAAAATCTGGAAAAGTACCGTTCCGTTTTGAAAAACGACGGTGAGGCGCTGCTGCTGACCTCACGCTACAGCCGGATGTATGCCGCCGAGTTTGACATTGCCGAGGGCTATGCTGTTGTAACCAAGCAGGGCGCGCGCTACTTTACCGACAGCCGCTATATCGAGTCGGCAACGAATAATATCAAGGACTTTGAGGTCATCGAGATCGGCCTGAGCCACCCGCTGCGCGCTGCGCTGAACGAGGCGGTTGAGGATTTTGCGGTCAAGACCTTCGGCTTTGAGGAAAACTATCTGACCGTGAGCGAGCTGAACGCCTTTGAAAAGATGGTTGCGGTCGACTTTGTGCCGATGCAGGCGCGCATCGAGCCGTTCCGCCATTCCAAGGAGCCGTGGGAGCTTGAGCGCATGGAAAAGGCGCAGGAGATCACCGACCGCGCCTTCACCGAGGTCTGCACCCGCATCCGTGAGGGCATGACGGAGAAGGAGCTGGCGGCGGAGCTCATTTACTGCCTGTATAAAAACGGCGGCGACGGCCTGTCCTTTGACCCGATTGTCGTTTCCGGCCCGAACACCAGCATGCCCCACGGCGTTCCCGGGGAGCGAAAGCTGCAAAAGGGCGACTTCATCACGATGGATTTCGGCGTGCTGTATCAGGGCTACTGCTCGGATATGACCCGTACCGTTGCCCTCGGCTATGCTACAGACGAGATGAAGAAGGTCTACCAGACTGTCCTTGCGGCGCAGCTGGCCGGCATTGCGGCGTCCAAGGCGGGTGTTACCGGAAAGTCGGTCGACGACGCAGCGCGCAAGGTCATTGCCGATGCCGGCTACGGCCCATACTTCTCCCACAGCTACGGCCACAGCCTCGGCCTTGAGATCCATGAGAATCCCAACTGCAACCCCCGCAACGAGGAGCCCATGCCCCTGCATGCCGTCGTCTCCGCCGAGCCGGGCATCTATATCCCCGGAAAATTCGGCGTTCGCATTGAGGACGTGGCCGTGTTCGAGGACAACGGCTGCCGCATTCTGACGAAAAGCCCGAAAAACCTGATTATTTTATAAGAAATACTTGAAATAAGTGCGCCCCTGTTGTATACTAATAAAGCGAAAAGCCACAGGGCGTCATTCTGTTGAATGTATAATATTTCACACTGGAGGAAACATATATGGCAACCATTACCGCAAGTGATTTCAGAAACGGTAAGACCTTTGAAATGGACGGCAAGATTTATCAGGTCGTCGAGTTCCAGCACGTCAAGCCCGGCAAGGGCGCTGCGTTCGTCCGTACCAAGATGCGCAACATCATCACCGGCGGCGTGACCGAAACCTCTTTCAACCCGACTGCAAAGTTTGAAGAAGCCTTCGTCGAGCGCAAGAAGATGGAGTACAGCTATGCAGACGGCGATCTGTACTATTTCATGGACAAAGAGACCTACGATATGATTCCCCTCGGCAAGGACGTCCTGCCGGATGCCTTCCGGTTCGTGAAGGAAAACGAGGAATGCACGCTGCTGTCCTATAAGGGCAATGTCTTCGGCGTGGAGGCTCCCAACTTTGTTGAGCTGGTCGTGACCGAGACCGAGCCGGGTCTGGCCGGCAACACCGCGACCAATACGCTCAAGCCTGCAACCGTTGAGACCGGCGCACAGATCAAGGTTCCGCTGTTCATTAACGAAGGTGACCGCATTTCTATCGATACGCGTACCGGCGAATATCTTAGCAGAGCTAAGGGCTGATCCGGGCGCAACACAGGAAAGGAGAACGACATGACTCTTTCTGAAAAATCCGCGTACCTCAAGGGCCTGATGGACGGGCTGAAGCTCGACCAGGAAACCAACGAGGGCAAAATGATTGCCGGAATCGTTGACCTGCTGCAGGATATGGCCAGCACGGTCTCGGATCTGGAAGAAAACGCAATCGCTGTTTCCGATGAGCTCGACGAGATCGAGGACGATCTGGACGCCATTGAGGAATTCCTCATGGAAGAAGACGACGATGATGACGACTACGAAGACGACGATTTCGGCTTTGCCGACGATGACGGCGAGGATTTTGACTATGATGAGGATGTCATCTACGACGTGACCTGCCCGAATTGCGGTGAAGAGCTGCATCTCGACGAGGAGACGATCCTGAAGGAATCCATCCACTGCCCGAAGTGCAACGAGCTGCTCGAGTTCGACTTCGATGAGGACGACGAGAGCGAAGACGAGCCCTTCTGATGAAAAAGCCTGTTTACCCTGCTGCGAGCCTGCCTCGCGGCAGGGTTTGCTTTTTTTCGCGCCTGCGCATACAATGACACAGGGGTGAACGCATGAAGGAACGTTTGGAACGGCTGCTCTGCGTAAAATCCATCGTCACGGTTCTGCTGACGGTGTTTTTCTGCATGCTTTCCGCACGTGGCTCGGTCTCGGCACAGGAATTCATCACGATCTTCACGGTCGTGATCTCCTTCTATTTCGGAACGCAGCACGAGCGCCGCGAGTAGCAAAAGCAGCAATACAATGCGCCGCCGGGATGAAAACCCGGCGGCTTGCCTTATGCGGCAAATTGTGTTAGAATAATTTCGCGGGGCCGCGCGGCGGATGATGGAAATAAGATACAATTCCGATGCAAAATAGGCACTGGAGGATGAGAACATGAAAATCTTGATTGTGGAAGATGAAAAGGCGATTGCCAATCTGATCGATATCAATCTGACTGCCTGCGGCTATCAGTGCTTCGCGGTCGGCGACGGACTGGCGGCGGCGGATCTGATCGAGGAGACGGCCTTTGACCTGATTCTTCTGGACATCATGTTGCCCGGCGCGAACGGCTTTGAGCTGATGGAGCAGATCCGGCCCACGGGAACGCCGGTCATCTTTATCACAGCGCTCGGCAGTGTGACCGACCGTGTGCAGGGTCTGCGTGCCGGGGCGGACGACTATCTGGTCAAGCCCTTCGAGATCGTAGAGCTCATCGCCCGCGTGGAGAGCGTACTGCGCCGCGCGGGGAAAACCGAGGAGCGCTACGTCATCGACGATGTGGTCATTGAGCCAAAATCCATGCTGGTTACGCGCGGCGGCGTGCCGGTCACGCTGACGCACAAGGAATATGAGCTGCTGCTCCTGTTTGTCCGCAACCGAAATATCGCACTGTTTCGCGACACGATTTACGAGCGCGTCTGGGAAAACGAATATACCGGCGATAGCCGGACGGTCGATCTGCATGTTCAGCGCCTGCGCAAAAAGCTCGGCTGGCAGGACAAGCTGGTCGCGATTTATAAGGTTGGCTACCGCCTGGAGGTCGCGCCTTGAAGTTCACATGGAAAATGATCATCGCCGTTACGGTTCTTCTGGCACTGGCGCTTTCGCTGGGCAGCTATCTGCTTGTCAGCGATGCGTTTTCGTCGCAGCTCAAAGCGGCCATTGAGGACAGCCAGAAGGATCTGCGCATGTTCACCCTGACGGTGCAGGCGCTCGTCAGCGGGCAGAGCGTGTTTGCCTTTCAAAAGCAGCCGAAGGAGCTGCTGCAGAGCATCCTGCGGGAGAACAATCTCAGCAGCAGCTACCAATTCCGGGTGACCGACGAGGCCGGCAATCTGATCTATCTGACAAGCCAAATCGCGTTATTGCCCACCGGCACCTGCGACGACGAGCTGGAAACGGCCATCGTCCGGCAGGACGAGACGGTCTATCTTCTTTCGCGTCAGAAGGCGACGCTGCTCGAGGCGACCTATCTCATCGAAAGCTGCAACGAGGTGACCTCGATTTTTACGGCGGCGCAGGAGAATCTGCGCCGCAGCCGCCTGATCATGGCGGCAATCCTGACCGTCTGCGTCCTGATCACGACGCTCTTCACAATGCTGCTCACGCAGCCCA
>CAKTZP010000113.1 GCA_934636045.1 uncultured Oscillospiraceae bacterium | reverse complement strand
TGCTATATGTTCCCGAGATGGTTGATGACTGCCCTGTTACCTCCATCGGCGCGTATGTTACGTCTGCATGGTTCGACAATGTCTATCATCAGAATACCAACCGTTTCCGGGCAATTGTAGTCCCCGCCTCTGTGAAGCACGTTGAAAGCTATGCGTTTTATTTAATGACGAATCATGCTACGGTTTATCTCAGCGAAGGTGTCGAAACTATCGGCGACTATGCTTTGGGCAACCCCAGCGGCCCGCTGACGGTCACTCTGCCGGACAGCCTGAAAACGATCGGCATAAATGAAACGTACGAGAACAAAATCTTTAAACCCACCGTCTATGCGGCGGAAGGTTCAGCCGGCCATACGTATGCCGAACAAATCGGAGGAGAATTCCATTCGGCCGTGCTTGCCGACGGTACCCGTACGGGATACTATGCTAACTTTGAATATAAAATTGAGAACGAAGCGGCAACGATCTTGAGCTGTCTCGGCTTCGTGGATCCGTTTATGCCGTCGTATATTGAGCAATACCCTGTTACAAAAATCGTTGACGGCGCATTTCTCTCTTCCTTTACGCCACCATTCCTGCTCCTGCCGCCGACGCTGACCGAACTTGGTGCAAACTGCTTCGGAACGCCGGTCGAGGGAGGCATTGTATACCTTTACTACCCCGGAACGCCTGCCGAGAAGCTGGTCAAGGAGCAACCGTATCCGTACATGAGCATCTATGAGGCACTTCCGCTCCCGTACGACGATGTCTCAGTTGATGGCTGGTACTACGGCGCGGTTTCCTTTGCCTACCATAACAAACTGATGAACGGCGTGGCCGCGGACAGCTTCGACCCCGACGGGACAATGACCCGCGCCATGCTGGTAACCGTGCTGTGGCGCTTGGACGGCGGCGAGGGCAGCGGCGCTTCCCCCTTTACGGACGTGCCGGAAAACACATGGTACACGAAGGCCGTGATCTGGGCTGTGCAAAACAATATTGTCAACGGCGTCGGCAACGGCAAATTTGACCCAGACGGCAAGATCACGCGTGAGCAGATCGCAGCCATTCTGTGCCGCTACGCAAAGAGCCTCGGTGTTGATGTCACCGCCTCGGCCTCGCTGGACAAATTTACCGATAGGAACACCGTCTCAGACTATGCTGTCGCCCCAATTCAGTGGGCGGTACAGAACGACATCATCGGCGGCCGTCAGGAGAACAGCACGCTCTGTCTTGCGCCGCAAGATGGCGGCACTCGTGCCGAGGTCGCAGCAATTCTGATGCGTTTTTTGACCTATTGATTTTTGAGGAGAATCTTCACATGACCCACGAACTGACCTTTACCTTTGAAAACCATGATGCACCCGTTTCCATCAGCGTCAGCGACGAGGAAACTCTGCTTGACGCCGCGCGGAAGGCCAATGTTGCCATCGACGCCCCCTGCTCCGGCAACGGCTCCTGCGGAAAATGCCGCGTCAAATTGATTTCCGGCAGCACCGAGGGCTTGCAGACCTCCCATATCTCCGACGAGGAGTTTGCCGACGGCTGGCGGCTGTCGTGCTGCACCTACGCCCGCTCGGACGTGACGGTGCAGGTGCCGGACATCGCCTCGGCCTACCGCAGCCGCATGAAGACCGCCGACCTGTCCTCCGGCGAGGAGGTCGCGATTTTCGAGCAGCTGCTTTCCGGTGTCCGCGAGGCGGGCATTGCGCTGGAAAACCGCTTTGAAGCCGTCGCCCTGACGCTCGACGAGCCGACGCTTGATGACACCATGCCCGACAACGAGCGGCTTGAGCGTGCACTCATGGAAAAAACCGGCTGCAAGACCGTCGAGCTTCCGTTCTTCCCGCTGCGAAAGCTTCCGCATATCCTGCGCGAGAGCAATTTCTCGGTCAAAGTTGCAGGCGAACACCTCGATGACCGTTTTGTCGTCTATGATATCCTCCCTGCTGCAGATACCGCACCCCTGTGCGGCCTTGCCGTCGACATCGGCACCACCACCGTTTCCGCTGTCCTGTTTGATCTGAAGGACGGCCGCCTGCTGGCCAAGGCCTCCGGCGGTAACGGGCAGATCCGCTACGGCGCGGACGTCATCAACCGCATCGTGGAGCAGGGCAAGCCCGGCGGCCGCAAGAAATTGCAGGATGCCATCGTCAAGGAAACGCTTGTGCCCCTGATTGCCGCGCTGTGTAAGCATGCGGGCGTGACCGCGACCCGCATTCTGCGCATGAGCGTCGGCGCGAACACCACCATGAACCACCTGCTTGTGGGCGTGGATGCCGAGCCTGTGCGCACCGAGCCGTACATTCCCGCGTTTTTCCACTGGAACGGCCTGCGCGGCGGCGATCTGGCGCTGCCCATCCATCCCAACGCGCGCATTCTGATCGCGCCGAACATCGGCTCCTACGTCGGCGGCGATATTACGGCGGGCACCTTTGCGGGCATGATCTGGAACAAGGACGAGCTGTCGCTATTCATCGACCTCGGCACCAACGGCGAGATCGTCTTCGGCAACCGCGACTTTTTGATGTCCTGCGCCTGCTCGGCAGGCCCCGCCTTTGAGGGCGGCGACATTTCCTGCGGCATGCGCGCCACGGACGGCGCGATCGAGGCCTGCGAGATCGACGAGACGACCCTCGAGCCGAAGCTGCGCATCATCGGCGAGGCAGGACAGAAGCCTGTCGGCCTCTGCGGCAGCGGCATCATCGACACGATCGCCGAGCTGTTCCGCACCGGCGCCATCAATTCCAAGGGTCTGTTCGTCCGCGAAAGCCCGCGCGTCCTGCGCGACCACCACGGCACCGGCCGCTACCTGCTGGCCACGGCGGTGGAATCCGCTACCGGCCGCGAGGTCGCGCTCAACGAGGTCGATATTCTGAACTTCATCCGCGCCAAGGGCGCGATCTACTCCGCCATTGATACTCTGCTTTCCAGCATGGACATGGACGAGAGCGTCATTGAGGGCTTCTACGTCGCCGGCGGCATCGGCAGCGGCATCAACATGAAAAACGCCGTCCGCATCGGCATGTTCCCGAACGTCCCGCTGGAGCTGTTCCACTACATCGGCAACTCCTCGCTCTCCGGCGCTTACGCCATGGCGCTGTCCGACGAAGCCGAGCAGAAGGTGGATGAGGTGGCATGCAACATGACCTATGTTGAGCTTTCCACCCACCCGGGCTACATGGATAGCTTCGTGGCCGCCTGCTTCCTGCCGCACACAGACGCAGCACGCTTTGCGGGATTGGAGTGAGCCCATGCAGGTAGAAAATCACAAGGAGGAAGTCCCCTTCGCGCACTACGCGGAGCAATTCGCTGCGCTCGACCCGCACGAGGCCGCCGCGCGCACGGGCGTGAAATTTGACGGCGCGGCCTTTACCGTCCGCCTGCTCGGCACGGATTACCGCGTGGCCTACCCCACCGCGGCCGTCGCCGCACCGGACGGCACAACGCCGCCGCTTCCGCTGCAAACCTTCCTGCTGCGGCTGCTGCTGCTCGGGAGGCTCGCCGCGCCGACGGACGAATTTAAGACCTTCCGCGAGCTGCCGTGGGGCGAGGTTTACATCAAGCCGTTTACCGGCCGCGTCCTGACCCGCGCGGCGTTCACCTTCGGCACGCGCATCGCCGCCTTCCGCGCGGCGGCGGAAAAGCTCGGCGGCATTCCCCTCAAGCACGGCGATGCGGGCTATGAATTCACGCTGTTTGACCGCTACCGCCTGCGGCTGCTGGTCTGGGAGGGCGACGACGAGTTTCCGCCCAACGCCCAGCTGCTGTACACCGCCAATTTCGCCGATAACTTCGCCGCCGAAGACCGCGTGGTTGCAGGCGATCTGCTGATCTCCACGCTGAAGGCGGCAATGTAAATCGGCACTCCGTGTCACGCCGCAGCGGCGGTCAATGACCGCCCACGCTGGCACCTTCGATTTTTGCTGCAAGCCATATCGATACGCACGCTGCGGCGCGGGGGACCCCTTCCGTCACGGCTTCGCCGTGCCACCTCCCTCAAGGAGGGAGGCAGGGAGCCATACGCAGATACGAAAAACATCCCACCGATATCACTCAATATCACAAGGAGAATCTCATGAAATTTCAATACAAAGGACTCACAGGAACGCTGGAGCATCTGGCCGTTTCCGACAGTGTCATCGACAAGCATCTGGAGCGGATGCGGTCGCAGACGCCGGATATTACGGTCATCACCGACCGGCCGTCCGTGCTGGGCGACGAGCTGGTGCTGGATTATTCCGGTGCGGTGGACGGCGTCAAATTCGACGGCGGTACGGCGCAGATGCAGACGCTCACCCTCGGCAGCGGCGCGTTCATCCCCGGCTTTGAGGAGCAGCTGCTGAACAAGAATCCCGGCGACCGCGTGACCGTGCGTGTGCGCTTCCCCGAGCAATATCACGCGGCGGAGCTGGCCGGGAAGGACGCCGAATTCGACTGCCTGATCCACGAAATCCGCGCGCGCGGCGTCTATGCGCTCGACGACCGCTTTGCCCGCGAGGTCGGCCGCTGCGAGAGCATGGCGCAGCTGCGCACAGAGGTCGGCAAGGCGCTGCAGGCCTACTATGACGACCGCGCTGAGGCCGAGCTGCTCGACAGCCTTCTGCGGCAGGCGGCGGCCACGCTCGACTACGAGCCCACGCAGGCCGAGCTTGAAAATGCGGTGGACGAGGAGCTGAACAACCTCCGCGCCCAGCTGGCGCAGCAGGGGCTGACGCTTGAGGCCTATTGCAGCTTTAGCGGAAAGACCGAAGCACAGCTGCGCGAGGAGCTGCTGCCCGATGCCAGGCAGAGCCTGTGCATCCGCACTGCCATCCAGAAGATCGCCGCCCTTGAGTCCATCGTGGCCGAGGACGCCGAGATCGAGCGCGCGCAGCAGGAGATCTGCCGCCAGAACAACATCAATCTCGACCAGCTCGACGACGACTCCGTCGGCGCGTTCGAACAGGCCGTCATCCAAACCGTCGTCGCGCGCAAGGTGCTCGCCCTTGTCCGCGCCGAGGCAACCGTCAAGGAAAAGACGGTTTAACGTCATTTTCTTATTGTTTTACATTGCCGAATCAGCACCCTGCGAGAGCGTCCCTTCGCAGGGTGCTCCTTTTCCGGCAAATTCTGCAAAAAATCCTGCATCGCGTATTGACAACACTATCGCATAATGCTATAATGCAAATACCGATATATTTATATCGAATGGCGCCGGGAGTCGCGGACGAATGAAGCGCGGCGTCAAAGAAAATATCTCCCGGGGGTAGTGAAAGATCCCGGGACGACAAGGAGGAAATTCCCCATGGCAATCGAATTCAAGGATGGCAAGTACGTAGATGAAAACGGCCGTGTGACCCTCGACCCCACCGTCTACAAGGACTGGCAGATCGCTGAGGAAGCCGAGAAGACCCTTCCCTCCGTGGAATATTTCCGCGAAAAGCTGGGCCTGCTCCCCGAGGAGATCATTCCCTATGGCAAGACCCCGAAGCTGGACTTCATCAAGATCATGAACCGCCTGAAGGACAAGCCCGACGGCAAGTTCATTGAAGTCACCGCCATTACCCCCACTCCGCTGGGCGAGGGCAAGTCCACCACCTCTCTTGGTCTGATCGAAGGCCTCGGCAAGCTCGGCAAGAACGTCGGCGGCTGCCTGCGTCAGCCCTCCGGCGGCCCGACCATGAACGTCAAGGGCACTGCGGCCGGCGGCGGCAACGCGCTGCTGATGCCGATGACCGAGTTCTCCCTCGGCCTGACCGGCGACATCAACGACATCATGAACGCCCACAACCTTGCCATGGTCGCGCTCAACGCTCGCATGCAGCACGAGCGCAACTATAACGACGAGCAGCTGGCCAAGCGCGGCCTGAAGCGTCTGGACATCGACCCCAAGCGTGTCGAGATGGGCTGGGTGCTGGACTTCTGCGCGCAGGGTCTGCGCAACATCATCATCGGCATCGGCGGCACGAAGGACGGCTACCTCATGGAGTCCAAGTTCGGCATCGCCGTCGGCTCCGAGCTGATGGCCATTCTTTCCGTCGCCCGCGATCTGAAGGATCTGCGCGAGCGCATCGGCAAGATCGTCGTCGCCTATTCCCGCAGCGGTGAGCCCGTCACCACCGAGGACCTTGAGGTCGCCGGTGCAATGACCGCGTGGATGCGCAACACCATCAACCCCACCGTCTGCTACACCGTCGAGCATCAGCCCGTGCTGATCCACGCCGGTCCGTTCGCCAACATCGCCATTGGCCAGTCTTCCGTCATCGGCGACCGTCTGGCGCTCAAGCTGTTCGATTACCATGTTACCGAGTCCGGCTTCGCTGCCGACATCGGCTTTGAAAAGTTCTGGAACGTCAAGTCCCGCCTGTCCGGTCTGACCCCGAACGTCTCCGTTCTGGTCGCGACCATCCGCGCGCTCAAGATGCACGGCGGCGGCCCGGCGGTCGTGGCCGGCCGTCCCCTGCCCGTCGAGTACACCGAGGAGAACCTCGAGCTGCTGGAAAAGGGCTGCGAGAACCTGTTCCACCATGTTGACACCATCAACAAGTCCGGCATCGTTCCCGTCGTCTGCATCAACCAGTTCTACACCGACACCGACGCCGAAATCGCCCTCATCCGCAGACTCTGCAAGGAGAAGGGTGTCCGCTGCGCGCTGTCCAACCACTGGCGCTACGGCGGCGAGGGCGCCATCGAGCTGGCCGAGACGGTCATGGACGCCTGCGAGCAGAAGAACGAGATCAAGTTCCTCTATCCGCTCGAAATGCCGCTGCGTCAGCGCGTTGAGCTGATTGCGAAGGAAGTTTACGGCGCCGACGGCGTTGACTGGGCACCTCTGGCACAGGAGAAGGCCAAGCGCTTCGAGAGCGATCCGAAGTATGCCGACTACTGCACCATGATGGTCAAGACCCATCTGTCGCTGTCCCACGAGCCCAGCTGGAAGGGCGTGCCGAAGGGCTGGCGTCTGCCCATCCGCGACATCCTCGAGTACGGCGGCGCAAAGTTCCTCTGCCCGATGGCTGGCACCATCTCCATGATGCCCGGCACCAGCTCCGACCCGGCCTATCGCCGCATCGACGTCGATACCGAGACGGGCAA
>CAKTZP010000112.1 GCA_934636045.1 uncultured Oscillospiraceae bacterium | reverse complement strand
GCGCCGACGTTGGTCTTGGAAATTTCGGTAAAGTTTTCCATCGTGTCGTGGTAGACGACCTGCAGCGGGCTGAAGAACGTGCCGTCGGACAGGACGATGAAGCCGAAGGACTTCGACGCGCGGATGGAACGTACCCAACCGCCGACCTCGATGGTCTTTCCGACATAGGCGGCGGTGTTTTTGAACAATTCACGGACGGAAATTAGCTCCATGATGATGAGTCCTCTCTTTTCATTCACATTATAGCAGCATAACGCCCGCAGCCTTGCAGGCGGAAAGCGTATCGGTATCCCAGATGCTCGACTGCACCTCACCGATGTGGCAGCAGCCGAGCAGCAGCATGCACAGGCGGCTTTGACCGATGCCGCCGCCGATGGTCAGCGGCAGCTCGCCGTTTAGAAGTGCCTTGTGGAAGGGCAGGCTGCGGCGGTCATCGCAGCCGGCAAGCGTAAGCTGGCGGTCGAGCGACTCCGGGCTGACGCGAATGCCCATCGAGGAGACCTCGAACGAGCGGCCGAGTACGTCATTCCAGAACAGGATGTCGCCGTTGAGCTGCCAGTCGTCATAGTCCGGCGCGCGGCCGTCGTGGGGCTTGCCGGAGCGGAGCTTCCCGCCGATCTGCATCAAAAAGACGGCCTTGTCCTTATGTTCGCGGTGGAACGCGGTCTCGCGCTCGGAGCCGGTCAGGTCGGGGAAGCGATCCTCCAGCTCCTGCGTGGTGACGAACAGCACCTCACGCGGGATGTGCGTGGCGATCTGCGGGAATTCGATCTTCAGCGTCTCTCCGGTGACGTAGATGGCGTTGACGATGCGCTGCACCGTCTCGCGCAGAAGCGCCTCATTCCGTGTTTCGGCAGTGAGAACCTTTTCCCAGTCCCACTGGTCAACATAGACCGAGTGGAGATTGTCCACGACCTCGTCGCGGCGGATGGCATTCATGTCGGTCACAATGCCCTTGCCGGGATGGATATCATAGCGGGCGAGGGCATAGCGCTTCCACTTGGCCAGCGAATGCACCACCTGCGCCTCCTGCCCGACATCGGGGATGTCAAAGGAAACGGGACGCTCGTAGCCGTTCAGATTGTCATTCAGACCGGAAGCCTCCTCGACAAACAGCGGTGCGGAAACCCGCAGCAAATTCAGCGCGCGGCACAGGTTCTTTTGGAAATTGTGCTTGATGTACTCAATGGCGCATTGCGTTTCGTAGACCGAAAGGGGATTGCGGTACCCTTCGGGAATGAAACATTTTTTCATTTGACATCCTCCTTTTCTTCAAAAATATGGGAAATTTAGGGAAAAAGCCGAGAGCAGGCATTTTCCCACTGTACAAAATTACTCTGCGGTAATTTGCAATATATTATACTCGACGGAAGGAGAGAATACAAGAGAAAAAACACAATTCCAAGAGAAAAGCGGCAAAAAAGCTCCGCTGCAAGGCCAAACGCCTTGCAGCGGAAGCGGATTGCGGAGAAATCAGCGATCCTCGCGGAAGTAGGAAAGACCCAGCCCCTCGGGCGGCTGCTTTTCCTTGTTGTTGCGCATGCTGGAGATGACCAGCACGATGACCGTGACGACGTAGGGCAGAATCTTGTACAGCTGCGTGGGAATCCATGCGATTTGCAGACGCAGGTACAGGATCATCAGCGCACCGAAGAGCACTGAGCCCCAAATTGCAGACAGCGGACGCCACATGCAGAAGATGACCAGCGCGACGGCCAGCCAGCCGACGCCGGACAGACCCTCGTGGTTCCACACGCAGCCGGCGATGGTGGTGATGTAGACCATGCCGCCGATGGCAGAGATGCCGCCGCCGATGATGGTGGCGAGGTACTTGAAGCGAGAAACGTTGATGCCCGCGGCGTCCGCCGTGGCGGGCGATTCACCGACCGAGCGGAGGTGCAGACCCGAACGGCTCTTGTTCAGAAACCAGAACAGGAAGATCGCCAGCGCAAGGCCGAGATAGAAGAAGAAACTGTTGCCGAACAGCAGCGTGCCGACATACGGGATCTTTTGCAGCGCGCTCGGGAAGGGGGAGGCAATGAAGAAGCTCTTGAGCTCGTTGCCGATGGCGACGTAGCCGCCCTCGCTGACGCGCATGAACTCGCCGATGAACTGGCCGACGCCTGTGCCGAAGATGGACAGGGCAAGGCCGGTGACGTTCTGGTTGGCGCGGAGGGTGATGGTGATGAAGCTGAAGATCAGCGAGGCGATCGCGCCGGCGATAAAGGCGCAGAGGATGGCGATGAGGATCGCGACGTAGCCGTTGGGGGAGGAGGCGAGCTTTTCGTAGTAGAACACGCCGCCGAGGCCGACCGCGCCGCCCATGAACAGAATGCCCTCGACGCCGAGGTTCAGGTTGCCGGATTTTTCGGTCAGGATCTCGCCCAGCGTACCAAACAGCAGCGGCGTGCCGTAGGTGATGGCTGCGACCAGAAGCGCAATGAACAGGGTCATAAAGTTACTCATTTTGCAGCGGCCTCCTTTGCGGCTTTCTTGGAGCGGAAGATCATACGGTAATTGATGAAGAATTCACAGCCGAGCATGCAGAACAGCAGCAGACCGATGATGATGTCGGAAATGGAGGCCAGCACGTTGAGCATGGTCTGCAGCGTCTCCGCGCCCTTGGTCAGAACGGCCAGCATCATGGAAATGGCGATCATGGCAAAGGCATTGAGTTGGCTGAGCCAGGCAACAGTGATGGAGGTGAAGCCGACGCCGTCCGCGACACCGTTATACAGCGTGCCGTTTGCGCCGGAGGCAACGATGAAGCCGACCAGACCGCTGATGGCGCCGGAGAGGAACATGGTGCGCATCATGATAAAGCCGACGTTCATACCGGCATAGCGCGCGGTGTTCATCGAGTCACCGATGACGGCGATCTCATAGCCGTGCTTGGAGTAGCGCATATAGACAAAAATGAACACGACCAGCAGCAGCACGATGATCCAGCCGCAGTGGACGCCGAGGACCTTCGGCAGGCACGCAGCGCTGTCAAACTGCGGGATGATCTGCGAGCCGGGGCGACCCTCCCACGGACCGCCCTGCAGCCACGAGACGATGCCGATGATAATATAGTTCATCATCAGGGTGAAGAGCGTTTCGTTGGTGTTCCACTTGGCCTTGAAGAACGCGGGAATCAGACCCCACAGGCCGCCGGCCAACGCCGCGGCCAGCGCCATGACGATCAGCAGCAGGACGGAGGGCAGCTTGCCCGCCCAGAACAGGGCAAAATAGGTGGCGGCGATTGCACCGGCAGTGATCTGACCCTCGGCGCCGATGTTCCAGAAGCGCATCTTGAAGCACGGCGCAATGGCCAGCGCACAGCCCAGCAGCGGGACGGCGATCTTCACGGTTTGGCGGATGGCGGTCTTCTTGCCGAGCGAGCCAGTGATCATGGTCGCATAGGCGGTGATGGGATTGTTGCCGGTAATGGCAATGGCGATCGAACCGAGCAGCAGCGCGACGAGAATGGAGCCGAGGCGGATCGCCCAAATGCGGCGCTGCGGCATGACGCCGCGCTTGGCCAGACGGATCAGAGGCATCTTATTTTCTTTCATTTTACGGCCTCCTTCCCGCCGACGCTCGTCATCAGCAGACCAATCTCCTCCTTGGTGGCGGTGCGGGCATCCACGATGCCGCTGACCTTACCGCCGCAGAGCACCATGATCCGGTCGCACAGCTCCAGCAGCACGTCCAGGTCCTCGCCGACATAAACGACGGCGACGCCCTTCATTTTCTGATCGGTGAGCAGATTATAAATTGTATAAGAGGTATTGATATCCAGGCCGCGTACGGCATAGGCCGTCATCAGGACGGTCGGCTCCGACGCGATCTCACGGCCGACGAGCACCTTCTGCACATTGCCGCCGGACATCCGGCGCACGGGGAAGTCCGTGTCAGGAGTCACGACCTCAAGGTCGTTCCAGATCTTTTCGGCCAGCGCCTCCGGCTTCTTGCGGTTGACGAAAACGCCGTGGCCGCTGCGCCAGCTGCGCAGCATCATGTTGCCGGTCATGCCCATCGAACCGACCAGACCCATGCCCAACCGATCCTCGGGGACGAACGCCAACGCGACGCCTGCCTTCTTGATCTGCTTCGGTGTTTTGCCGACCAGCTCGTTGTCCACGCCGACCTCGGGGGAGTGGACGATGGAGCCTTCCGCGATGGGGTAAAGACCGGCAATTGCCTCCAGCAGCTCTTTCTGACCGGAACCGGCAACGCCTGCGATTCCGAGAATCTCGCCGCCCATGGCGGTAAAGCTGACATGGTCCAAACGGCTGACGCCCTCGGCGTCATAAACGGTCAGGTCCTTAACCTCGAGCTTCTTGACGGGGTTGTCATACTTCGGACGGTCGATATTCAGCGTGACCGCGTGACCGACCATCATGTCCGTCAGCGCCTGCGGGTTGGTCTCGGCGGTGTTGACGGTGCCGATGTACTGTCCCTTGCGCAGGACGGCGACCTTGTCAGAAAGCGCCATGACCTCGTTGAGCTTGTGTGTGATGATGATGATAGCCTTGTTGTCCTCGCGCATATTCCGCAGCACGGCGAAGAGCTTGTCCGTCTCCTGCGGCGTCAGAACGGCGGTCGGCTCGTCCAAAATCAGAATGTCTGCGCCGCGGTAAAGCACCTTGACGATCTCAACGGTCTGCTTTTGGGAAACCGACATGTCGTAGATCTTCTGCGTCGGGTCAATGTCGAAGCCGTAACGGTCACAGATCTCCTTGACCCTTGCGTTGATCGCCTTCATGTCCAAACGGCGCCCCTCGTGGAGACCGAGGACAATATTTTCCGCCGCGGTGAACACGTCGACGAGCTTGTAGTGCTGATGGATCATGCCGATGCCATGGGAGAATGCATCCTTCGGAGAATGGATGGTGATGGGCTTGCCGTCGGCAAGAATCTCACCCTCATCCGGTAGATAGATGCCTGCAAGCATGTTCATCAGTGTCGTTTTGCCGCTGCCGTTCTCGCCCAGCAGGGAGAGAATCTCGCCGCGCTGCAAGCCAAGACTGATGTCATTGTTTGCGACCACACTGCCGAACCGCTTGGTAATGTGCTTCAGTTCAATTGCATAAACGGGATCCAAGGCTGTCATCCTTTCTGCGCCGCAGGATTCCTGCGGATATTCTTCTGTAGATATCTTATCACATCTCGATACCGATGTAAATAAAAACCCTTTGGTTAAAAATACAAAAAAAATTCATCAAAATTTGTGAAAAAAACAAAAATTTTGATTTGCTAAAAAATTTTTTGCCATGGAGGGCCGGAGCTTGCTGCTGCAGAAAAAGACGGAGCCGCCGAAGCGGCTCCGTCGAGCTTGATGTAGGATGAAATTAGAACGCGGAGTTCTGCCACTCGATACCGTCGATTTGGATCGTGAAGTAAGGCGCGGACTGGAAGTAGGACTCATGGAATGCGCCGTCGAAAACAGCTTCCTCAGAGTCGGCAGTGAAGTCGCCGTCGGTATCCAGCGCGAATGCGTTGGTCAGGGTCTCACCCTTGACGGTGAAGGTGCTGGTATCAAAGACCTGCAGCTCGCCGGTAGCGAGCTTGTCCTCGACCTCCTTCAGCTTTTCGGCAGTGCCCTCGGCGCAGATGGCCTCGTTGAGCTTGGTCAGAACGACCGCGCCGTCGCCGTAGCCCTTGCACCAATCCTGCGGGAAGGTTTCGCCGTTGGCGACCGCACGGATGATCTCTTCAAAATAGATGCTCCAGTCAATGCGAGTGCCGATCAGAGAGGCCTCGGGAGCAATCTCGGTCATGTCGTTGTTATAGCCGGTGTGGAAGGCACCCTTGGTCTGCGCAACGGTAGCCGGAGTGGTGTTGTCAGAGTGCTGGGAGATGAGGACGCAGCCCATGTCGCACAGAGCGGAGGCAGCGTTGGCCTCTTCGGTAGCATCGGACCAGGAGCCGACGAACTGAACCTTCATGGTAACGCTCGGGCAAACGCTCTTCGCGCCCAGATAGTAGGCGGTAAAGCCGGAGATAACCTCTGCAAAGGAGAACGCACCGACGTAGCCGATGACCGCCTGCTCGGCAGTGATGTCGCCGTTGTCAATCATTTCCTGCAGCTTCATGCCTGCAACGACGCCGGCCAGATAACGGCCCTCATAGATGTTGGCAAAAGCATTATGGGTGTTCTCAAGACCGTCGTTCCAGGAGCCCTGGTTGGTGCAGCCGACGAACTGAATGTCCGGATAGTCGGGAGCAACCTTGAGCATGAACTGCTCGTGACCGAAGGAGTTGTTGATGATGAGCTGGCAGCCGGCTTCGGCGAGCTCGATGTTGGCTTCCTCACACTTGGAGTCTTCGCCGATGTTCCACTTGACCATCCACTCAACATTGAGGCCTTCCTTGGCGAGCGCTTCGGTGGCAGCTTCCTTGCCGCGGATGAAGTTGTAGGTGTAGCCGAGGTCGTTCTCGTCGCCGATGCAGATCAGGCCGACCTTCACGGTCTTGCCTTCGCTGCCGCCGTTGTCCTCGGTGGGAGTGGGCTCGTCGCCGCCGTTCTCGGTCGGGGTGACAGGGTCGTTGCCCTTGGTTTCCTTGTCGGTATTGTCACCGCAGCCGGCAAAAATGCAGGCGACCATGGCAAGCACCAGCAGAAGCGCTAAGATCTTTTTCATTTGTGTTCCTCCTTAATATTATCCGGGTTCCTCCGGTATTGCGCAGCATAACTCGCTGCACATCCTAATCATACACAATAATCAGCGCATACACAATAGTTTTTTTCCAAATTAAGTGAAAACAAAATAATTTTGTACATAACTCTCAAATTTTTAGGTGCAAAAATGAGCAAAGTGACGAATGAAAAAAGCACCGCTCGGATCGTAATGAATAGAGGCATGCAGACCAAAGGACAGGTTTTCACAAAAATCTGAAAAAAAGGAAAAAAAGTACTTGACAATTCCGGGGGACCTGTGCTATCATGTCAAAGCTGTCCGCGAGGGGGAAGCCCGAGAGGGGACAGGGTGTACCTTGTAAATTAAACAACGAGAAACATGAACAAAACACCTTGAGCAAATGATTGTGAAAAAACAATTGAGTTGTTCAAAATGATGTCAGTGTAAGAATGTGAAAGCATT
>CAKTZP010000111.1 GCA_934636045.1 uncultured Oscillospiraceae bacterium | reverse complement strand
CAGCTCATTCCCATTGAGGTCAAGTCTGCCGACAACACCAGAGCCAAGAGCTTAAAGGTCTATATGGACACCTACAAGCCCGCTTATGCTATCAAGCTCTCTGCCAAAAACTTCGGCTTTGAGGATAACAAAAAAATCGTTCCTCTCTATGCCGCATTTTGTATCTGAAATCAATATTGCAACAGTAACGCTCACAGAAAATGTGGGCGTTATTTTTTGCCCCTAAAACAGATATTTGCTTTTCTTGTCCCGAGCGCATCCGGATAAAAGCCGGAGTGACGCCGCTAACGCAGCGCCACTCCGGTTGAAACGAAAGCTTCCGATAGAAGAGTTCTGATTGTTGCTTGGCAGCGGTCAGGCATCAATAGACGATGACCGTAGTGTGCAGCGGCAGGTCGGAGATGTACTTGCAGTCGTCGATGAGCATGCGGATGCAGCCATGGGAAAGCGGCTGGCCGACGCGGTCGTCAAACGTGCCGCCGCCATAGTTATACAGGATGGAGTGGAACGCGTGGTCGCCGTTGAAGATGGTCACGTTGGAGACATAATAGTTGTCAAAATTCCAGCGCCATTCGTGCAGGCTGGTCTCGAACACGCCGATGGGCGTGGGGGTGTTGTTCTCGCCGGAGGAGCACGGGAAGGTCTTGATGACCTCCCAGTTGCCCTGCTCGCCCTGGAAGACGATGACCTTCTGCGTGTAGAGGCTGACCCAGAGCAGGTACTCGGTCTTGCTGGAATAGCCACGCTGGTCGACGAAGCCCTCCTTGGTCGCCTTGGAATAATCCAACGCACCGTCGGTGGTCACGGCGTCGTCCGGGATATCGCAGTCCCAGCGGTTGACCCAGCCGGTCGTGCCGTCCATAAGGGAAACATAGAAGGTGCTGCCGGCCGGATGCCATTCGTTATAGACGATGCTGCCCGCGGGGAGGGTGCAGATATAGTCGGAGAGATAGCGGTTGGCGTAGAGCTTGGTCTCCTTCAGCACGGTGCAGGGCACGCGCATGGTCTTAACGGTGGTCAGCGCGTTCTCATAATCCTTCTGGTATTTCTGATACCAGCTGTCGTCATATTTGTCATAACCGATGTTCAGCTTCAGGCCGCCGTAGCCGACGATGACCGAGCCCGCATGGCCCGCGCCGTCGACGGTACAGTTTTGTCCGGCGATGGTGAGGGTGTCCACGTTGCCGCCGAGGGTGAGCCTCGCCCCGGCCTGCATGGTGATCTCCTTGGCGCCGCCGGTCATGTCCAGCGTGGTGTTGGGATCCATCGTGACCTTCTCGCTGCTGCCGGCAAGCTTGAGGGTGCCGCCGCGGAGATCGAGCGTGGGATAGCCGCCGCTGGCTGTGTGGCTGCCGCCCATAACGATGAGCTCAGAGGCCACGCCCGTGTAGCTCACGCCGCCGCCCCAGAGGCAGACGGCGGAGACACCGCTGGAAACAACACCGCTGCGCGGCGCGCAGACCAGCCTTCCGGCGGTCAGCCCGGTCAGATCGGCCTCGGTATTCGTCGCAGTGCGCAGGACGAGTGTGCCGGTGACCGACCATTCCTCAATTTCGATCTTGGTCGGCATGGCCTGCCCGAGGACGAGCGTGCCGTCGATGGCGATGTTCTTGGGCAGGGCGTCCTTGCCGCGGTAAAGCACCCAGCCGGAGGCCGGGATCTCCTCGGGCGTGTCGGCGATGCAGTCAAACAGATTATACAGCAGCTGCGCGACCTCCGCGCGGGTGATGGGATTGCCGGGAAGGAACGTGCCGTCGGAGTAGCCGTTGACGAGCTTGGATTCCTTCATGGCGCTGACGGCGTCGCGGGCATAGCCGGAGACCTTTTTGCCGTCGGCAAAGCTTTTGTAGCTCTCGCGGTCGGCCGAGACCACGCCGAAGGCGCGGCACAGCACGACGGCCGCCTGCTCGCGGGTGATGGGCGCATTGGGCGCCATGGTCGTGTCGGACGTGCCGTTGAACACGCCCGCGCCGACGGCTGCGGCCAGCTCGGTATAGAACCAGTCGGTCTTCTGCACGTCGGTATAGGCGCTCAGGTCGCCCTGCTCCGTCGCGCCGAGCAGACGCACCAGCACCGCCGCCATTTCGGCGCGGGTGATGTTGCTCTCGGCCTTGAGATCGTGGTTCTCGTCGCCGGCGAGAATGCCGTTCTCAACGGCAAAGATCAGTGCCTCGCGGCTCCAGTTTTCTGGGAATTCATAGCCGTCCGTGGGCAGCTTGGCCGCCGAGGCGCCGCCCAGCAGCAGACACAGGCAGCACAGCAGCGCCGCCGCGCGCATCGCAATTTTTTTCATGTCGGTCTCCCTTTCCCTTCTCTTTTATTTTGTCATTCGCTGAAAAATGCTTCGCACAGGCGGCAGAGCGCGGCCTGATCCTTCGTGCCCATCATCTCGCGCGCGGAGTGCATCGCGAGCATCGGGACGCCGACATCCGCCGCAGGCATGGCCAGCAGCGCCGAGGCCATCGAGCCGACGGTGCCGCCGCCGGCAAGGTCGGGGCGGTTCATGTACCACTGCACCGGGATATCATACTTATCGCACAGGCCGCGGATGACGGCGCAGGTCTCGGCATCCGAGGAATACCGCGGGCTGCGCTTGAGTGCCACACCGCGGCCCAGCAGCGGCGCGCACGCCGTATCGGCGTATTCCGGATGGTTCGGGTGCAGCGCGTGCGCAGCGTCGCAGGACAGGAACATGCCCCGCAGGCACGCGTCGAGCAGCGCAGTGCGGTCAAGCCCCAGCGCGGCGGTGATCTTTTCCATCAGGAGGGTGAGCATGGTGCTGTCCGCGCCGCGGCGGGTGTTGCTGCCGATCTCCTCGTTGTCATACAGGATGGCAATGTTGATGCCCTCGCCCTGTGCCTTGGCCAGCGCGGTCGTAACGGCGTGCACCGAGGTGATGTTGTCCAGCCGAGGAGCGGAAAGGAAGTCCTGCTCAAAGCCGACAAGCTGTGCTTTTTCCGCGCAGTAGACAGATAGCTCAAAGGACAGCACGTCCGCGGGCGCAACGCCGAGCTTTTCGGCAAGCTTGCCGGTCAGGTAGCCGTTCTTGCTCCAACCGTCGGCGACGGCGGTGCACAGCGGCAGCATGTCAACATTCGGCTTCGTGGGAACGCCCTTGTTGACCTCGCGGTTCATGTGAATAGCAAGGTTCGGGATGGTCAAAAGCGGCTCGTCCCAGCAGACGCGCCGCGCCTTCGGGCGCATCGGATCGTCCGTGCGCACCAGCGCGATGCCGGCGAGGGAGAGCGGGCGGTCGAGCCACGAATTGAGGATCGCGCCGCCATAGGGCTCGACGCTGAGCTTGCAGCAGCCGCCGACCACCTGCTCGGGGTCGGGCTTGACGCGCATGCACGGCCAGTCGGTATGCGCCGCGGCAATGCGGAAGCGGTCGGGCGCCTGCCCCACGGTGAAGGCCGCGAGGAAGGTGCCGTTCTGCACGAAATATCTCCCGCCGCGCTCCAGCGCGAAGGGCTCATCCGCCGCAAGGGCGGCAAATCCGCTTTCGCGCAGGTAGTCCGCGGCAAAAGCGACGGTATGGTAAGGAGATACGCCGCCGTCGAGCCAGCGGCAGAGCTCCAGCGCATAGTCTGTCATCTTATTTTCCTCCATAGCCGCCCCCGTGCAGGGAGCGGAGCGTCTTTCCTATAGTATAACATAGACCGCCGCCGATGCGCAACGGGGCAGCGCAAGTTTTTTTATCGGAATCCTGTACATTGCACGGCGAGTGTGTTATAATGTGGATAATGGTTCGTGCACCCGCTGCGCGGACGAGAAAAAACCATCGGAACAGAAAGGAGCACTGCAATGGGACTTATTAGAGTCGCGTTAGGTGCGGTCGGAGGCGTGATCTCCGATCAGTACAAGGAATACTTCATCTGCGATGCCCTGCCCAACAATGTCATCGTGCGTCGCGCCACCCGCAACACCGACGGCAAAACCCGCAACAACGGCTCAGAGAACATCATTTCCAACGGCTCGCTGATCGTCGTCAACCCCGGCCAAGCCATGGCCATCGTCGACCAGGGCCAGATTGTGGAATTCACCGCTGAGCCCGGCCCGTTCGTCTACGACAGCTCGGCCGAACCGAGCATCTTCGAAGGAAGCCTCGGCAAAAACATCGTCAACAGCTTCAAAACCATCGGTCGCCGCATCGCCTTCGGCGGCAATACCGCGCGCGATCAGCGTGTGTACTACTTCAACCTGCTGGAGATCAAAAACAACCTCTTCGGCACGCCCACGCCGGTGCTCTTCCGCGCCGTCGACCGCAACATCGGGCTGGACATGGACGTCGACCTGCGCTGCAACGGTACTTACACCTTCTTCCTCGACGATCCGATCCTGTTCTTTGAAAAATTCAGCGGCAACATCAAGGGCGACTATACCCGCGAGGACATCAACGACATGCTGCGCAACTCCTTTGTCATGGCGCTGCAGCCGGCGCTGGGCAGGATCGCCGCGCTGGAGATCCGTCCGAATCAGCTCGGCAGCCACGTCGTTGAGCTGCGCGACGCGATGCGCGACTTCCTAAAGCCCGATTGGGATCCGCGCGGCATCCGCCTCGGCGAGATCACGATGAATCCGCCCAGTCTGCCCGCCGATCAGGCTGAGGCCATCCGCGAGCTGCAAAAGACCGCCGTGCTCCGCTCGGCGGATATGGCCGCCGCGACCCTCACCGGCGCGCAGGCCGAGGCCATGAAGGCCGCAGCCGGAAACGCCGGCGGCGCAGCCATTGGCTTTATGGGCATGAACATGGCGCAGATGTCCGGCGGCATGAACGCCCAGCAGCTGTTCCAGATGAGCGCCGCGCAGAAGCAGCAGCAAATGCAGCAGCAGCAAATGCAGCAACCGCAGCAGCCTGCCCCGGCCGGCGGCTGGACGTGCTCCTGCGGTACGGTCAACACCTCGAAATTCTGCCAGAACTGCGGCAAGCCCAAGCCCGCGGCCGGCTGGACGTGCTCCTGCGGCGCGGTGAACACCGGGCGCTTCTGCGCCGAGTGCGGCAAGCCCAAGCCCGCCGGAGAGCCGCTTTACAAGTGCGATAAGTGCGGCTGGGAGCCGGCCGATCCGAAGCATCCGCCCAAATTCTGCCCCGAATGCGGCGACCCCTTTGACGTTAACGACGTGCAGTAAGCGGAGGACGCAAGGATGGCTGTCTTACTGGAGTATAAATGCCCCTGCTGCGGCGGCAAGCTGGAATTTGACAGCACCGCGCAGCAGATGACCTGCCCCTACTGCGGAACAACTCTCGACGTTGAGACGCTGAAGGAATACGATGAGGTTCTGAAAAACGAGCACGACGACACCGAGCCCGTCTGGGAGACCGAGCAGGGCGCGCAGTGGAGCGACGAAAACGCATCGGTCTACACCTGCCAGTCCTGCGGCGCGAGCCTTGTGGCCGAGGAGACCACCGCCGCGACGCACTGCCCCTTCTGCGGCAACCCCGTGATCCTGACCGGGCGCGTCGCGGGCGAACTGAGGCCGGACTACGTCCTGCCCTTCAAGCTCGACAAGGAGGCCGCCAAGCAGGCACTGCGCAACCATTTCAAAGGCAAAAAGCTCCTGCCCAAGCGCTTTTTGAACGAGCACCAGCTCGACGAGGTCAAGGGCGTCTATGTTCCCTACTGGCTCTTTGACGCGCAGACCGATGCCAACATCCGCTACCACGCCACGCGCACCCATGCGTGGAGCGATTCCAAAAACGACTATCTCGAAACCCAGCACTTTATGCTCCTGCGGCGGGGCACGGTCGATTTTGAGCACGTGCCGATGGACGGCTCGAGCAAAATGCCCGACGATATGATGGAATCCATCGAGCCGTTCGATTTTTCCGACGCCGTGGACTTTCAGACCGCATATCTGTCCGGCTACATTGCCGACCGCTACGACGTCAGCGCCGAGGACTGCGCTCCCCGTGTCAACCAGCGCATCCGCCGCAGCACAGAGGAGCTGTTCGCCTCCACCGCGCAGGGCTATGCCACCGTCGTGGCAGAAAAGAGCAACATCCAGCTCAGCCGGCAGAAGACCAACTACGCCCTGTATCCCGTGTGGCTCCTGAACGTCACGTGGAACGGGCAGCGCTATCCCTTCGCTATGAACGGCCAGACCGGTAAGCTTGTCGGCAATCTCCCGATGGACAAAAGGCTGTACTGGAAATATTGGCTGATCTGGGCGGCCAGCCTGTCCGCCGTGTCCTACGGCGTCATGCTGCTGCTGCGCGTGATGGGCATTTTGTAAGGAGGGCGACGTGATGAAAAAATTATGTATCGTTCTGGCCCTTCTGTTCTGCTTCCTGCCCATCCTGTCGGTCTCCGCAGAGGACGACCATCCCGCCCGCCTGATTGACGGCGCAGGGCTGTTGACCGAGGACGAGCAGCTCGCCCTGAGCGAGCGGCTCGACACGATCAGCATTGATCTGAACTTTGACGTTGCCATCGTCACGGTCCCTTCGCTCGACGGCAAAACCGCCACCGAATATGCCGACGATTTCTATGACTATAACGGCTACGGCATGGACGGCAACGACGGCATTCTGCTGCTCGTCTGCGTCGGCGACGAGGGGCGGCAATACGCCTACACCACCACCGGCCGCGGCGAATGGGTCTTTAGCGACCGTGTCATGGACGCCCTCGACGACGCCTTCCTGCCCTCGCTGCGGGCACTGGATTATAACGCTGCCTTCCGGAGCTTTGCCGACACCTGCAACAACATCGTCTACGACGTGCTCTACTCGGAGGACGGCACCTACGATCCCTCGGATTACACTGACGGCAGCACGGAGTCCTTCCTGCCCGGTCTCGGCTGGGCGCTGCTTGCGGTGGTCATCGGCATCGTGCTGTCCTTCCTCGTGATGTCCGGCTACAAGGGTGCGCTCAAGACCGTCCGCTCGCAGGCTGCGGCCAACAGCTACATCCGCCGCGACAGCATGCAGCTGACGACCGACCGGGATATCTTCCTCTACCGCACCGTGACGTCCACCCCGAAGGCAAACGACCGCGACAGCAACAGCTCCTCGCACACCGGCTCCTCGGGCACCTCCCACGGCGGCCGCAGCGGAAGCTTCTGACCGTCAAATCCCACCTGCAGCCGCACCCACCGAACCGCAGCCGCACCGGTTGGTGCGGCTGCGGTTGATCTTCTGATGCTCCCCCGCCGCACCGCCTTTGGCTCCCCTTACGAAGGGGAGCTGTCAGCCGCAGGCTGACTGAGGGGTCATTCCC
>CAKTZP010000110.1 GCA_934636045.1 uncultured Oscillospiraceae bacterium | reverse complement strand
ACCCGCAGGGGGTATGCCGCATCCGTAAGGCGGCAGAGCCGCCAACGGCTGCGCTAACGACGCCGCCCCCTACAAGGTGCGCGGCTTCGGTCTTCACATGTAGGGGACGGCGTCCTCGACGTCCCGAACCCCGCCGCAGCGGATTTTTTAATCGTGCCGATAGGCACACCACACCTCTTACCTCTTCACTATTACCTCTTACCTCCCGCCGCTGCCGGCGGCGGGGTGAGGGCACCCCACCCTACGCAGCGTACGAAGCCGTGTGTGGGGATACGATCGTGCCAGCACGGGCGCTCGATGAGCGCCCCTACGGCGTGGGACGAAAGGCTGTACATAAAAAGCAGAGGCGGCAACGCTGGTTGCAGCCTCCGTTTTTTGCTGGCAAATTGAGAGACGCTCCTGCCGGGCGGCGCGCAGGGAAGACCCGGGCACACGTCGGCCGCAAATGCGCGGGCGGCGGAGAGGAACGAACGCAAAGCAGGTCTTCTGACTTTCGCATCGTCGGCGCGTGCGCGGCCTTCTCGGTCTCCCAATGGCGGACTTTCGTCCCTGCGCGCGGCCTCCGCGATCACAGCGGCGGTACCGTTCGGGTTTTGCACCCGATTCCCTATTCTCCGCCGTACCCCAAGCGGGCGCGGCGGCACTTTGAGCCGGTATTCTATTTTCACGCCTACAGTATAGCAACCGCGATGCGCAATGTCAAGGGCATGCAAAACGGGTCGAACGATTTTTCGATACAGAAATACGGAATCCTATTGACTTTCCGGAAAACGGCCGGTATAATGAAACCGGAAAATCAAATATCGGCTCGCAGAGACCGCGTGGCCGCAACGGCGGAGCAGCAGGCTGCCCGTCAGGCGCGTTGGTAAACAAGGGAACGGGGATTGAACACCCCGATGGAGGCGCGTTGCGCCTCTTGGATGACCGTCGCTGTGAGCGCTGAGGCTGCTGTCCGTCGGCGAAAGCCGGTCATTGGGCGCGTTCCTGAGAAGGCAGGGCGGCAGCCGCGCGGAGCACTCCGCACAGGCGCAACTCAGAAGACCTACTGGGAGCATTCACTTTGCCCGAATCGGTTGTGGGGATAGTCGTACTATCCCCACAACCGATTTTTGTTTTTTCTTCCTGTGCCTTGGCAGACCGGGTGCCGCCGGTCTGCCAAGGGAAAAATTCTGCTGTTTTTCGCCTTCGGGCGTATTTTTGTGCTTGAAAAAGAAGGGATTGAGCCGATGAAACGACGCTATTTTGCATTTTTCCTGACCTTGGCGCTGCTGCTGGGCATGCTTCCGGCGGCTGCGGCGGCGGATTGCGCGCTGACCGTGACCGCACCGGAGACGAAGCCCTTTGCCGCGGGACAGCTGTTCCGGCTGCCGCTGGCGGAGGTCTTTGCCGACCCGAACGGCCATGCGCTGACCTTTGCGCTGGCGGAGGACAGCAGCGGGCGGGCAGTCATCAAGGATAACGTGCTGAATTTTACGACCCCGGAGCCGGGGGAGTACCGTCTGGCTGTGACTGCGGCCTGCACGGGCGGCGGCACGGCGCGGGCGGAGCTCACGCTGACCGTTACCGAAGCGCCGCGCGGCGACGAGGCGCAGTATAACTACGACGAGAGCAATCAGGCCAGCGTGCGCGTGGAGGTCACCCTGTCGAATAACGGCATCCCGCTGCGCGGGGCGGACGACGACGGCACGGCGCTGGCACACCTGACGGTCGACGTTCCGTACTTTCCTCTGGAGGCCTACGGCCTGAGCGACTTTAACCGCTATCATGCCGACGCGGAGAGCGGAAGCTACATGGACAACGTGCTGATCGAGCGGCCGACACTGCTGCATCTTTACATTTATCTTCTCGAGCGGTATTACATCGGTCTGCCCGCCGCAGAGTGCGGCAAGGGCACCTCGGGGCTGCTGGACTTTTCCGAGGGACGGCTGGTTACGGACATGTTCGACACCGAGGAAAACGCCTACACGGCGAGCGCCCGCGCGCTGAACATTACAGGCAGCGCCACCTCCCTTTATATGAAGGAGTTCTGGGGGCACGACGAAAACCTCATGTACTATCGCAACCATGTCTTCCCGCTGATGCGCCCGGCATGGGGCGCGACGGCGGACTACATTCTGCTGTCCGACGGCGACACGGTCGATCTGGCCATGTTCAGCGATTGGAATTTCTGGTCGGACGGCGGCGCCTTTGCCTGCTTCGACCAAGACGACTACGCGGTCAGGCAGGGCAGCGCGCTGACCTTCCGGGCGCAGAAATATGACACGCGCTCGGTGGCCGACGGCGGCAGCGAGAGCTTCGAGCCGCTCACGACCCTGCGCGTCGCACTGTATACGCAGAGCTGGAGCATCGTGCCGGGCTGCGAGAGTATCGTCAGCGAGGAGAACAACGGCACCTACACCGTCGGCACCGACCGGCTGGAGCCGGGCGTCTACTACCTGATGGGGCTGGACGAGAACGCAGGCACGCAGAACGCGCGCATCGCGCCGGCCACCGCGCGGCTCGTCGTGCAGTGCCCCGGCGAGCACACGTGGGACGGTGGCATCGTTCTGCGCGAGAGCACCTGCGCCAAGGAGGGCGCGCGGCTCTATACCTGCCAGCGCTGCGGCGACACGAAGACGGAGACCATCGCGGCAAAGCCGCATAGCTACGCCGCCGCTGTGACTGCGCCGACCTGCACCGAGGATGGCTACACGACCCACACCTGCACCGCCTGCGGCGCGAGCTATACCGATTCCCCCGTCCCCGCGAAGGGACACACCGAGGTCGTTGACCCGGCGGTCGCGCCGACCTGCACGGAGCCGGGCAAGACGGAAGGGAAGCACTGTTCCGTCTGCGCGGCCGTTCTGGCTGAGCAGACCGTGATCCCCGCGAAGGGACACACCGAGGTTGTTGACCCGGCGGTCGCGCCGACCTGCACGGAGCCGGGCAAGACGGAAGGGAAGCACTGCGCCGTCTGCGCCGCCGTTCTGGCCGAGCAGACTGTGATTCCCGCGAAGGGACACGTGGAGGAGGTGCGCAACGCCACCGCGGCGACCTGCACCATGGACGGCTACAGCGGCGACGTGTACTGCACCGTCTGCGATACCCTGCTGCGCCGCGGCGTGGCAGTGCCTGCGAAGGGACATACCGAGGTTGTTGACCCGGCAGTCGCGCCGACCTGCACGGAGCCGGGCAAGACGGAAGGGAAGCACTGTGCCGTCTGCGCGGCGGTTCTGGCTGAGCAGACTGTGATTCCCGCGAAGGGACACACCGAGGTCGTTGACCCGGCAGTCGCACCGACCTGCACGGAGCCGGGCAAGACGGAAGGAAAGCACTGCGCCGTCTGCGCGGCCGTTCTGGCCGAGCAAGCAGAAATCCCTGCGAAGGGACATGTGTTCGCAAACGGCACATGCACCGTCTGCGGCGCGGCCGACCCGAATTGGCAGGAGCCCGATCCGAAGCCGAACCCCGAGCCCGAAACGCCGTGGGAAAACCCGTTCGGCGACGTCAGGCCGGCCGACTGGTTCTACGCGGGCGTGAAATTCGCCAACGAGCACGCGCTGTTTAACGGCACGGCGGCGGACACCTTCAGCCCGGACGCACTGATGACGCGCGGGATGCTCGTTACCGTCCTCTGGCGGCTCGACGGCAAGCCTGCGGCGGCGGCCGCAGGGCGCTTTGCAGACGTTGCTTCCGCGGCGTATTACGCTGAGGCGGTAGCATGGGCGTCTGAAAGCGGCGTCGTCAACGGGATCGACGCGACGCACTTTTCCCCTGAAAACGAGGTCACCCGTGAGCAGATTGCTGCGATTTTGTACCGTTATGCGCAGAATAAAGGCGCGGACACCCAAAAGCGCGCCGATTTGAGTGCCTTCCCCGATGCGGCGCAGGTCAGCGCCTACGCGAAGGACGCACTGGCGTGGGCAAACGCCGCGGGGCTTGTCAAGGGCATGGCGCAGTCCGGCCGCGATCATCTCAACCCCCAAGGCCACGCCACGCGCGCCCAGGTTGCCACCATTCTGGCCAGATACGCACAGCGCGTGATGCAATAAAGCACGTACCACGCCGTAGGGGCGGTCATTGACCGCCGCCGCCGGCACTGCCGTATTCACTGCTTCGTACGCTGCGTAGGGCGGGCTGCCCACAGCCCGCCGCTGCCGGCACCATCAGTTCTGCGTCCGGAATTCGCGGCGGGGTGCACCCGCAAGGGGTATGCCGCATCCGTAAGGCGGCAAAGCCGCCAACGGCTGCGCTAACGGCACCCCGCCCTACGCAAAAATTGTTCTTATGCGCAACCACGAACGCATACGCATTGGGTAGGCTCTGCCCGCTGCACAGATTGCGCGATGGTTTTTGCCCCGGTGGGGCTTTTCTTTGGGTTCGCCGCTTTGGGCGGCTGGAAATAGACCATATTATCAAAAAGGAGAACGAAACGAATGCAAACAAAAACTGCAAGCTACGGCAAGCGGCTGCTGGCATTGGTGCTGGCGCTTTTGATGGTCTGCTCGCTGCTCCCGACGGCGGTGTTCGCCGAGGAAGCGACGACGGGCAGCGACGAGACGGCGGTCTATGCCAACGAAGGCACCGACACCCCTTCCGCCGAGCCGACCGACGAGGGCACCACGCAGAATTACGAGCTGCGCGTCCTGACCTTTGAGGATGCCGACTATAAGGGCGGCACGAACTTTGCCGGCGGCACCAACTGGTCGAGCCTGATCGACGACCCCCAGTACGGCGGCAAGCTGCTCTACGGCGAGGGCAGCGGCACGACGGATGTTAGCCAAGCCTATACCTGGACGGACACCAACAACACCGGCCTGACCCACACGCTTCCGGCCAGTTGGGGAAACTACTGCTACTGGGGCGGCGGCCACGCCGTTTCCAACTACGTGTCCGGCGAATTTACCACCTACGGCAATTTCAACAATCAGCTGACGGTTTACCAGAAGGACACGACCGGCCTCAAGCGCACCGGCGGCGGCCATAACGGCTCGGATAACTTCGCCGTGCATTTCGGCTACAAGGACAACTCCGGCTATACCGACAGCCAGATTCTCCCCTCCTTCTCGTTTGCAGACGGCGAAACCCATGTGATTGACCACATGTACGTCAACAACATCTGCTATGCCGTCAACTGCTATCTCAACGGCAACGGCCAGACCGCCAAAATCGGCCCCGATGATTGGGTCAAGCTGATCGCCACCGGCTACGGCGCGGACGGCGTCAAGACCGGCGAGGCCAGCATCTATCTTTGCAACGGTCCGGACAACATCCTTATGGACTGGACAAAGTGGGATCTCGCCTCTCTGGGCAAGGTTGCGAAGGTGGAGTTCAATATTACCGGCTCCAGCAACAACGGCTACGGCTTCTCCCAGCCCGCGTACTTCGCCTATGACGACGTTGCGGTGCGCTTTGAGAAGGAAGCGCCCCTGGCCCCTCCCGTGACGGTGAAGGCCGGCGATGAAGCGCTGACGCTGACGAGCTTTGAGGGCGGCAGCGATTCCTTTGCCGACGAATACTACACGCTTTCCGCGCCGTACGGCAGCAGTCTGACGGTCTGTATGCCGGATGCGGCGGAGATCATCACCTATGATATTAACGGCGACGATTTCTTCAACGGAATGGATGAAAACTCCGTCACTCTGACTGCGGAGCGGCTCAATACGCTGCTGATCGATGCCGGCAACCTCGAGGCGCTGCACGCGACGGCCTTCCAGCCGCAGCCTGGCAGCAAGGCCGCGTTCCTGAGCGTCATGAACTCCGAGATCGGCAAGAAATACGGCCTGCTGATTGAGCTGACCGAGGATCCCAATCTTCCGCGCCTTCGCGAGGGCGTGACCGACACCGAGGCGACGGTGCAGACGGGTAAGAGCTATCAGCTCGACGCGCTGATGGACGGCGAGATCTTCGAGGATCCGACCGGTGCGGCTTTGACCTACGAAAACTATTTCTACACCATGTCCTCCGACGGCGGCGAGAGCTGGAGCGCAGAGACCGGCTTTGAAAAGGCGCTGTTCGGCGGCGTGAACAAGAGCCTGGTGCAGAACACGGCGGGCGACTATCTCTACAAATTCTACGCAAGAAACGAAGCCGGTACCTCCGCAAAGACATGGACACTGACGCTGCACGTCCGCGATTCGGTCACGGCTAACGTCAACTTCTATGTCGGCCAAGACCAGAACTACAAAACCAACGGCAACGTTTACCCGAAGCTCGAGCTGTACAAGACCGCGGGCATCGACGAAAAGCAGTATGACTACGTCGGCTGGTTCACCAATGCCGAGGGCAAGACCGAGTATGTCTATAACCCCGCCGACTACACCATCATCGAGGGCGAGACGGACTACGTCGAGGTGAATGGCACGCAGTACGAGCTGCACGACTACGAAAGGCTCACCTTCACCAACAGCGCCTTTGACGCTGCCGACGAGACGGCAACGGCCAGCGGCACGGTCGTGAACAACTACAACATGTTCTACGCCACGCTGTCCACCGGCCGCTATTCCACCCGCGGCTACGGCTGGAACGCCGAAACCGAAGCCTATGACATCTATCTCGGCGGCCAGAGCCTGCCCCTGCCGATGGAAAAGGACATCTACGGCGGCGGCGGCAACGACATCTATCTCGGCATCGTCAGCTGCTACACCTACTCTAAAAAGGTTGACAAGACCTATTTCGGCGTGGACGACTATACCGTTGAGATGATCATGCCCGTCACCGGCAGCATGATCCACGCCGGTACGCCGTACACGTACGACACCAACTATACCGCCTTCCCCTTCCTCTCCTATGAGGCGGGCAACGCTTCGCTGTATAACATCTACGCCTACCCGACGGACACGGAGCACTACGCCTTTAATCAGATGATCAACCAGACCACAAACAAGACCTTCAACGTTACGACCAAGCGCATCTCCATCTCCGGCGCGGTCGTGCTGACGGTCAACGCGCCCACGGACGCGGAGTTCGGCCTGTATTTCCAGTACAACAACTTCAACACCAAGCCTGTCGAGCCGTTTGAGACGGCGGTGAATGCGGAAAACGGCATGACCACCTATCGCTACCGCGTTTCCAAGAGCAATCCCAACTACACGTGGCGCCTGACCGATCCGACCGGCACCCGCGTCACCAAGGCCGGATGGGTTCCCAGCTGTAACGCCGACGCGGAAAAGACCTATACCTTTGCCGCCGACGCGCCGACCGACAAGAAAACTCACGACTTCAGCAAGCTCGGCACGCAGGTCATCACCCGCGACGAGG
>CAKTZP010000109.1 GCA_934636045.1 uncultured Oscillospiraceae bacterium | reverse complement strand
ATTCTGCGAGATTGCCACGGCCGCAAGCGGCCTCGCAATGACTTAATCGGACTTTTTTGACAGTCTGGAACCCCTGCCTTCTTGGAATGAAGGCAGGGGCTTTTTTGTCTGTCAGGCGCCTTGCGCTAGGAAAAACGCGGCCATGGCGGCATTGGCCTCCTGCGCCTCCGGGGTCTCGGGGAGCATGGCAGGAAAGGCGTGGGGCAGCGGGTGGTCCGCTTCAAGATCCATGAAGCGGAGCGGATTTCCGCTGCAGCGTAGAGCCGCCGCAAATTTTCGGCTGTAATGCCGCAGAAAATCGCCCTTGGCCGTCACAAGAAAGCACGGCGGCAAGCTGCGCAGGAGCGTCGGGTTCTCCGGATTGATATACGGCCGGAAGGCACACTTGCGCCAGCCCTTTCCGTAAATTGAATTCGGCAGGAACAGGCCGATCTTGTCAAAGCGGTCAGTATAGAACATTCCGCTTTGCAGACCAAGCGCCCGGATTTTCGCCGCGGGCGGGGTCACGCCGGCCGCGCGGGCAAGCTCCGGCACATTCTGCATCGCCGCGAGGTAAATGCAAAGCTGCGCTCCGGCGCTGTCGCCGCAGAGAAAGAGTCGGCTCGGATCGCCGCCATAGGAGGGTGCAAGGGCACAGCTGCGGTCGATCGCTGCGCTGACATCCCGATAGGCGGCAAAAACCGTCTGCTCCGGTGCAAGCGGATACTCCGGGCAGAACACCACGAATCCCCGCAGGCACAGGTCGGCACAAAAGAGACGATTGATCTCCTTGCGCCCCAGCAGAAAGCCGCCGCCGTGAAGGTTGATCAGCACGGGGTATGTGCCTGTCCCCTCCTCCGGCTGATAAATGTCCATCTTATGGCAGGCGGCGCCGTCGTCCATATAGGGAACGTCCGGCGTCAGGCGAACGCCCGCGGGGAACGCCTGCTCCCGCTCGCGCTTTTCCAGCCAACGGTCGAGCGTTTGCGCCTGCTTTTCCGTTTGTGTCTGTATCATTTTTTCAAGCATAGGATACTGCCTCCTTACGCAAGCTCCGTCTGGGAAAGGAACGGCTCACCTCGGACGTGCCGTGCAGCTGCATTGCCGCAGCTCCGAGCAGGACGCTGACGGCGTTTTCTTAAAGCCGGCCGCGAAGCGCTCCGCTTCAAAGCCTCGTCTGAGCCGTGTGAGCCTTCCCTCCGCATCCACGCACAATATAGCACGCATTTTTCGGAAATTCAATTGATTTTCCGAGCCTCTCATAATTTTTAAATTCTCGCAGACCCGGCATAAGGCCGTTGTCCGACCGGCGATTGCCTCATGGGCTCCGCCCGAGAATTCTGCTGATGATGATGCTTTGTCGGTGATCCTTATGCAATATCGCGATACAGGAACGTCACGATCTGCCCTCTCGTGCAGGTGTCGTTCGGTGCGAAGGTCGTGGCGCTCGTGCCCTTGGTGACATTGGCCTCCAGCGCCCACAGCACCGCGTCATAATAATACGCGCCTGCCTTAACGTCCTCAAACGGATTTTTCACCGTGGGAGCGGGCTTGTTCTCATAGCGCCACAGGAACGCTGCCACCTGTCCGCGCGTGCAGCCCTCATTGGGAGAGAAGGTCGCCGTGCTCGTGCCCGTCGTAATGCCCTGCTCCACCGCCCAAAGCACCGCGTTATACCAATAGTCGCTCTGCTGGATATCGGTGAACGGATTTTCCGTGTCGCTCGGCTTTGGCTCGCCCGCCGCACGCCACAGGAAGGTGACGATCTGCCCTCTCGTGCAGGTGTCATTCGGCGCGAAGGTGTCCGCTGCCGTGCCCTTGGTGATGTTCTTCTCCACCGCCCATTCGACTGCGGCTGCGTAGTATGCGTCCTTGTCCACGTCGCGGAAGGGGACGGTGATTTGCAGGCGGTCGATCGGCTCGGTTCTGATTGCTTCACAGCGCGTACAGGTAAAGGTCCGTATGCCCTCCCGTACCGTCGTCGGCCTAAGCGTGACCGTGCCGTCGTCCCACGCGTGGCCGAGCGCGGGAAGGACGGTAGACGCGAGGAAAACCTCCTTGCAGACGGTGCAGTGGGTACCGATGGAGCGGCCGGGCTTGGTACAGGTCGGTGCGATCTCCGGGTCGAGGACCATGTTGTGTCCCTTCGGCGGGACAGGGTCGGCGACGTATTGGTCGCCGCAAATCCGACAGGTGTACGTTGTGTAGCCTCCCTCCGTGCAGGTCGGCTTGGTCACGACCGCTTGATAGTCATGCTCATGCGACGGCAGCGGAACCTTCACACCATCCCACGTCGCAGTGGGATATTCCTCCTCGCCGATGGTCGGGGTGGTCCAGCCCTTCTTGCCCGCAATGTAGTAGAGCGTCAGGCCGCGGATATTGACGTCCTCATTTTTGTCCGCGTCGTAGGTTTGGAAGGCCATATAGCCGAGCTCCGGCGCGTCGCCGAGGAAGCATACGCTCACCAGCGCCGTGCAGCCGTTAAACGCGCTTTCTCCGACGCTTGTCACACTCGACGGGATCACGGCGCTCTTCAGCGCGGTACAGCCGTAAAAGGCATGCTCGTCGATGCTCGTCACGCCCTCGGGGATGCGCACGCCCGTCAGGCCGAGGCGGCACTCGAACGCATACGGCTTTACGCTCGTTACGCCGTCGGGAATCACATAGTCGCCCAGCTCCGCCATGATCGGGACATATACCAACGCTGTTTTTTCCTTATTATACACAACGCCGAAATTATCAGTGCAATACACCGCATTTCCTGCATCGACCCATACGCCGCGCAGGGCTTCGCAGCCGTAAAAAGCCTCGCTGCCGATGCTTGTCACATTTTTCGGAACGGTAAGACTCGTCAGGGCAGCACAGGAGAAAAACGCCTCGCTGCCGATTGCGGTCAGGCTGTCGGGAAGCTCAACTGCCTTTAGCTGCGCACAGTCCGCAAGAGCACGCTTTCCGACGGACTCGACGCCCGCCGCAACGACGACGGAGGTAATTTCGTCACGGTACGCCGCCCACGGCCCGCGGTTTACATAATCCTCCATTTTCCCGCTGCCCGAGATCGTCAAGACGCCGTTATCGCTCAGCCGCCACGTCAGCTTCTCGCCGCAGACACCCTCCGCGCGTGAAGTCTCGGACGAGAGCTTAACAATCGGCGCGGTTCTTGTCGTCTCACAGCGCAAACAGGTAAAGGTCTTAACGCCCTCCGCTTCGGTCGTCGCAGCATGTGTGACCCTGCCCTCGTCCCAAATGTGCGGCAGCGCAGGCAGCTTAGGGTTCGTAATCTCCGTCCTGCACGCCGCATCGGCAAAGCGCTTTCCGCAAACCAAGCAGCCCCAATATTCGGAATTCCCCGCCTCGGTGCAGGTCGGCTCTTTTGCCGGAACGTGCTCGAGGTCATGCCGCCGCTCCCATGTCAGTTCGCCGCCGTAATCCTGCCGCGCCTCATCCGTCCACGTTACTGCGTCGTCCGCCTCCTCGGGATATCCGACCGTCGCTGCTACTTCATTAAAAGTATTATCCGCAAGCTCCGGCTTCGCGCCCAAAAAAGAAACCTCGGTCAGAGACGTACAGCCGCCGAATATATTTTTCCCGAGCTTTTTCACCGTCCTGCCGAACGTGACGTTCTTCAGCGCCCAGCAGTCCAAAAAAGCGCCAATCCCGACCTCTTCCGCTGCGATCTCCGCACTTTTCAGCGCAAAGCACTCCTGAAATGCGGTTTGGTACACCGTTTTTACGCTCGCCGGAACAGAAATGCTCTCCAGTCCGCTGTAGGAAAACGCCTCCGACGCAATGCTCTCGATGCTGTCCGGCAATACCGCGCTTTTCAGGCTCTCACATTCATAAAAGAGGCTTGCCGTCACATGCGTCACGCTGCTCGGCAGCTCAATGTGCTCCAGCGCGGTGCAGCCCTTGAAGGCACCGGCAGCAAGCTCCGTCATACCTTGCGGGAGCTCGATCTGCCTTAATGCCGTGCAGCTTTCGAACGCATATCCGCCGATGCGCTCCAGCTTCGCCGAAAGCCGCACCTCCGTCAGCCCCGAGCAGGCAAAAAACGCGCGGTCGCCGAGTCTTGTTACCCCGTTTGGGATCGTAATACGACTCAGCGAGTGGCAGGCGCGGAACGTCTCGTCGCCGAGCTCGGTCAGACTGCTCGGCAGGGAGACGTTCGTCAAATTCCCGCAACCGGAAAAGGCGTAGTTGCCGAGGCGCGTTACCCCCTCGCCCACTACCGCGGATTTGATCTGCGCTTTATATGCGGCCCACGGAGCGGCGGCGGAAAAATCCTCCGTTGCTCCCGTTCCCGAAATCGTCAGGATCCCGTCCCCGTCCAGCCGCCACGTCAGCTTCTCGCCGCAGGTACCCTCTGCGACAGTGTCGGCCGCCAGCGCAGTCGGCGCGCATACGCTCATCAACAGTGAAAAGGTCAGTAAAATCACAAAGAAACGCTTCATCTTCTTCTCTCCGTTCTGGCCGCGCCGGACACGGTGCGCCGTTTATGCTGCTATTATAGGACAAAGCCTCAGCAGATGCAACAAAAATCTCCCGCAGGCAAGCCTGCAGGAGATTCCAAACTGTCAAAGAAGTCCGATTTTGTCATTGCGAGGCCCTGCAAGGGCCGTGGCAATCTCGCAGAATTGTTTTGATTTTCAGATGATTTTCGGCGAATTCGAAACTGCCTGCATGAGATTGCCACGTCGCTTCGCTCCGACCGGCAAGCGGAGAGCCCGCATCCGTAAGGCTCCTTCGTCGCCAACGGCTGCGACATCGCAATGACATGCGGGGTAGTTTTTTGACACGCTGAAATCTCCCGCAGGCAAGCCTGCGGGAGATTCGGTATGATATGATTTTTACAGCAGCGTGGAGAAGTGCTTGATGGTGCGGACCATCTGAGAAACGTAGGAGTTCTCATTGTCGTACCAAGAAACGACCTGCACCTGCGTGGTGCCGTTCTCAAGGTTGACGACCATGGTCTGGGTGGCATCAAACAGGGAGCCGTAACGCATGCCGATGACGTCGGAAGAGACGATCTGGTCTTCGTTGTAGCCGAAGGATTCGGTGGCTTCCTTCTTCATCTGCGCGTTGATCTCGTCGACGGACACGGTGCCCTTCACGATGGCGTTGAGGATGGTGGTGGAGCCGGTGGGAGTCGGGACGCGCTGTGCAGCGCCGATGAGCTTGCCGTTCAGCTCGGGGATGACCAGGCCGATGGCCTTGGCAGCGCCGGTGGAGTTCGGGACGATGTTGACCGCACCAGCGCGGCTGCGGCGAAGGTCACCCTTGCGCTGCGGGCCGTCGAGGATCATCTGGTCGCCGGTGTAGGCGTGGATGGTGCACATGATGCCGGACTCGATGGGAGCGAGGTCATTCAGAGCCTTTGCCATCGGAGCGAGGCAGTTGGTGGTGCAGGAAGCGGCGGAGATGATGTGGTCTTCCTTGGTCAGGGTCTCGTGGTTGACGTTATAAACGATGGTGGGCAGGTCGTTGCCGGCGGGAGCGGAGATAACGACCTTCTTGGCACCGGCGTCGATGTGCGCCTGCGCCTTTGCCTTGCTGGTGTAGAAGCCGGTGCACTCGAGCACGACGTCAACGCCCAGCTTGCCCCACGGCAGCTCCGCTGCGTTGGGCATCTTGTAGATGACGACCTTCTTACCGTCGACGACGATGTAGTTGTCCTCGCCTTCGCCCTCGTTGTAATCGACCGTGTGGCCCATTGCAACGTAGTTGCCCTGCGTGGAGTCGTACTTGAGAAGGTGCGCCAGCATCTTCGCAGAGGTCAGGTCGTTGATGGCAACGATCTCATAACCCTCGGCGCCGAACATCTGACGGAATGCCAGACGGCCGATTCTGCCAAAACCATTGATAGCAACTTTTACAGACATTTGTTTTTCCTCCAATTATTTCCGCGGCGCAAAACACCGCAGTAATGATTTCTCAACGTTTCTATTATATACGAACCTGCGCCGGTTCGCAACTGTCAATTTTCATCAAATTTCGCAGATTCTACCCGGTTTTTTAATCGGTTTTGTTGGAATCAGAGAATCCCCAACCCGCGTAGTTTTGCAAGGAAGGCAGCAACGTCCTGCTTTACCTGTTCTTCTGTCGCGTCATAGTCCTCCAAGATGCGGGCAACAATGTCCTGCTCATTTTTTGCCTGCGGCAGCATCGTCCAGATCTCCGCGCCGAGCTCGTTGAGCGTCAGCATGCCGTTCAGATCCAACGCTGTCCGCCCTGTGGGGATGAGCAGCGCCGTTCCTGCCACATAGCGCAGGACGAAATCACGCTTGATGTCCATGCTCGTCCTCCTTCCCCCGCGCCGCGCGCAGCGCGGCAAGGTACGCCCGCCCCATGCGGCAGACGTAGTCGGGTTTTCCGTCGATATGTCCGGTCTCGCACAGGCATTTTGCCGCACAGACCTGGCAGGCATTGCGCACAGCACAGCCGGTGCACTCCGGCGGCAGCCGCAGCCGGGCAACGCGCCCGCGCAGCTCGTCCCACGCGGCAGCAAGGCTTTGGCATTCGACCGCGGGCTCCGTCATCTGGCCGCAGGGCAGGAGCTTTCCGTCCCACGACAGCCAGAAGCTCGTCGTTCCGGCGCGGCAGCCGAGGCCTTCTCCCTCCGTCGGGGCGCAGTCGTCCTCGTCGCGCTCGACCGCCGCGCCGGCGAGCAGTGCCTCGGCGTGGCGCGCGAAGGTTGCGGCGTCCAGCGAGCGGCGGCTGAATTCGGCGGAAAAGCGCCCCGCCTCCTCGGGAGAAAGCCGAAAATTCTCGCCCACACGCTCCGGATGCGCCCGCAGCGGCGGAAAGAGGTACGACGCAGCGACGGCGTGCGCGCCGGCGGCCTTCGCCTCATCCAGCACGCGGGAAAGCTCGCCGCAGTTTTCCGGCGTCAGCAGCATCGTCACGCGCACGTCGATGCCCGCCGCGCGCAGGGCGCGGATGTTTTCCGACACGCGGTCATAGGCCGGGACGCCGCACAGGCGCTCATAGGTTGCATTATCAGCGCCGTAAAGTGAAATATTTACCCGCGACGGCGGTGCAGAGCGCAGCAGCTCCCGCAGCTCGCCCTGCAAAAAATATCCGTTGGTGTTGAGTGAGAGGATAAAGCCCATTTTTTGAATCTCGCGGTAAATTTCCGGAAAATCCGGCCGCACCAGCGGCTCGCCGCCGGTCAGCAGCAGGAAGACCGTCCCCGCGCGCTTGGCCTCCTCGGCCAGCGCCAGCCAGCGCTCGGCGGAAAGCTCCGCGCCGCGGCTGCGCTGCTCCTCCGCCGTGAGGTGGACATAGCACATCCTGCAGTGAAAATTGCAG
>CAKTZP010000108.1 GCA_934636045.1 uncultured Oscillospiraceae bacterium | reverse complement strand
GTTTTTGCAAATCAAAACGCAGAGAACAAAAATCCATTAAAATGTGAACCGATTTTGACGATTACGGACTTTTTTGATAGTCTGACCCCGGCGCTCTGTGGTACAGAGCGCCGGGGTTTGGATATAAACGGGGTGAGATTACTTGATCTCTGCAGTAGCGCCGGCTTCCTTGAGGTCGTTGGCGAGCTTCTCTGCGTCTTCCTTGGAGATGGCTTCCTTGAGGGTCTTCGGGCAGTTGTCGGCGATTTCCTTCGCTTCCTTCAGGCCGAGGCCGGTGGCAGCGCGGATAACCTTGATAACGTTGAGCTTGGAAGCGCCGCAGTCCTTCAGGATGACGTCGAACTCGGTCTTTTCCTCGACAGCCTCAGCAGCGGCGGGAGCAGCGACAGCGGCGGCAGCGGCGGAAACGCCGAAGGTATCTTCCAGAGCATGAACGAGCTCAGCCAGTTCCAGAACGGAAAGGCCCTTAACTTCTTCAATCAGAGCAGCGATTTTTTCAGACATTGTAAAATCCTCCTAATGTAATTTTTGGTGGTTGATTAGGCTTCCGCAGCTTCTGCGGGAGCGGGGCCTTCCTTCTGCAGCCGGATCTGGTCCAGAACAAACGCGAGGGAAGAGATGGGTGCCAGGAACGTGCCGAGGACCTGCGCGATCAGAGCTTCCTTACCGGGCAGCTCGCCGAAGCCCTTGAGCTGGTCAACGGTCATGACGGTGCCTTCCACGAAGCCGCCCTTGATGTTGAGCACGTTCTTGTTTTTCTTGGCAAATTCGCAGACGATGCGAGCGGGAGCGATGGGGTCGCCGGTGGTGGTGGCGAGGGAAGTGGTGCCGTTGAGCAGCTCATCAAACTGGTTGTAGCCGGCCTTGTTGGCGGCGAACCGGGTGAGCGTGTTCTTGACGACGGTGTATTCCACGCCAGCTTCACGGAACTTGTTACGCAGCTCGGTATCCTGTGCGACAGTGATGCCCTTATAGTCGACGAAGACAGCCGCGGTGGAATTCTGCAGCTTCTCTGCCAGAGCATCAACAATTGCCTTTTTGCTTTCGAGTACCTTAGTATTGGGCAATGTGTGTCACCTCCGAAAAAAATATCCTCATGCCGAAAGACATGAGGACACAGAAAATCAATCTTGTGTGTGACCTCGGCAGGATTTGAACCGTTACGACGCATAGCGCCTCCTGCTGTCTTTGGCAACCTGTAGTATTATAGCAGTTTTTCTCCGTTTGTCAAGGATTTTTTGCAGCTTTTTTGCAGAAATCTTCGACGATTCGCACCCCGTTGCGCTCCGCTGCATCGCATCAAAGGATCTCGGACTTGCTCGGCATGATGATCGCACACAGAAGATAGGCCAGCAGCCCGCAGCCGAAGGCGAGCGACGCAATGACCCACCCGATGCGCACGAGCGTCGGGTCGACGTCAAAATATTCCGCAATGCCGCCGCAGACGCCGGCGAGCTTTTTGCCCTGCTCGATTTTATAAAGTCGTTTCATATTGCTTCCTCCTTTAGGGCTCCTTGCGAATCTCCACGTCGCCGCTGACCGTGGTGAACTGATACTGTCGGGCGCCGCTGCCACAGGAAAATTCGTCGCCGCGGTAGGAGCCGACGAAGTCCTCGACAACGAGGTCACCCGAGACGGAGTCGAGCTTGGCGCTGAATTCCGCGTCGGCGGGCAGGTACAGGCGCACGCGGCTGCTCACGCCATCAACGCTGATCTCGCGCGGCGTCACGTCCGTGTGCAGCTCCAGATTGCCGCTGGCCGCGTCGAACGAAACGTCCTCAAAGCTGCCGGTAAGCGTCGCCTTACCGCTGGCGGTGTCCATATCAAATTCCGTTACGGTACAATCATCCAGCGTACAGTCGCCGCTGGCGGAGTCGTAGCTCAGGGTTTCCATCGTGATGCCCGCGACGCTGAGACTGCCGGAGGCGGCGTCCACGTCCAGCTTCCCAAGGCGGAGCGCGCCGGAGATGCTGACGGCGGCGCTGGCGGTATCGATGGACAGCTCGTCGTAATCACCCTCGGGCAGAGAGAGCTCCAGTGTCTTGCCCGGCAGGCTCCAGCTGAGGCCGGAGGCCTGCTCGCGGATGATCAGCTTGCCGTCCTTCACGCGCCAGCGCAGCTGCTGGCGCTCGCTGCGGTAGCCGGTCTCAGTCATGCGGATGTCGCTGCCGGCGTGGGTCGTGATGATGATTTTGCCGCTCGACCAGTACAGCTCCAGCTCGTCGACAGGTTCCGTTACGGTCTCTACGCCGACATGATACGCATCCTCTTGCTCATAACGGCCGCTGCCGATGTCGGCAAAGCTCAGCAGCTCGGGCAGCCTCCAGCGGGTCGACGGGATCAAAAGCACGCACAGCGTTGCGATCAGAGCCGCCGCAACGACCGCGCAGATGCAGATTTTTATAATTGCTTTCATTGCTTTCCTCCTCCGATCAATTCAAAAATGCCGCTCAGCACACCGCGCAGCGCCGCGCCGATCGGGAAAACCAGCCACGTGACGAGCCACGCGCCCGTGCGCTCGGTCAAAAACACGTAGAACACCAGCAGCGCCAGCCAAAGCAGGCCGGTCAGGGCGCGCAGACCGCCGCGGCCGCCCTTGGCCATCCGCACGCAGCCGACGATTAGGTCGCTCAGCGCGCCGAACAGCGGAAACACGAGCCATGCGTACCGCCACAGGCCAAAGAAGCAGCCTGTGAAGAACAGCAGCGCCGCCGCGATCCAGTAAAGCGGCGTACCGATCTGCCATGCAAGGGATTTTTTCGGCGTCTGCGGCTGCGCCGCCGGGGTGCTTGCGGGCGCAGCGGCATTTGCGGCAACGTCGGGCTGCGCCGCGCGCGCCTCTTCCGGCGCGCCCGAGTGCTTCCCTGCGGACAGGACGATCAGCACCGTCGCGCCTGCCGCGATCAGGAACATCAGGCAGGTGCCTGCCGTTTGCAGCACCGCGCCGGAGTTGCTCGTCAGGATGGTCGGGATGACGCAGAGGATGTACAGCGCGATGGCCAACGCGCGCAGGCGGCGCCTGCGCCCCAGCTCCGGCGTGGCTGCGCGGCCGCCGCCGAGCAGCAGCGCCGTGGCCGCCGCGGCCAGCAGGAACATCAGGCTCGGCCCGAGCAGCTCGCCGAAGCCGCCGAGCTCGCCGCCGATGATGGGCGGAATGACACTGATAATATAGAGGCAGACCGCAACGGCAATATTCCACCGGCTGCCGACCGGCGCGCCCTCCCGCAGGATGGGCTCGAGGTCGCCGATGCCGTCCACGGCTGTGCGGTACGCCTCCTCGGGCGACAGCCCGCGCGCGACGGCATCGTCGTAGCGGTCAAAGCTGTTCTGCAAAATTTCGTCGTGCAGCTCCTGCGTCTGCTGCGTCTGCCGCCTTTGGACGAACAGACGGTCAACATATTGCCTGAGTTTTTCTCTCATTGTGCATCCCCCTTCGGCTCGATCAGCCGCGTGATGATGGTTTTGGCGTTTTCCCAATCGCCGAGGTGCCGGTGGTAGGCCGCGCGGCCGGCGTCGGTGATGGAATAGTAGCGCCGCCGCGCGCCGGTCTGCTCGCCGCCCCAGTACGAGCGGATAAGCCCGGCCTCCTCCAGGCGGCGGAAGGCGGTATAAAGCGTAGCCTCCTTGAGCTCATAGCGCGCGTCGGTGAGCAGGCGGATGGTCTTGTTGATCTCATAGCCGTAGCTGTCGCCGCCGGAAAGCTGCGCCAGAATGATCGTATCGGTGTGCCCGCGAATCAGATCCGCAGCAATGGACACGGTGCTCCCTCCTTCGTATCAAAGCGCCTGCAGGTGCTTTTTCCAATGTAGCCTCAGTATAGCACGAGATACCTCGCCTGTCAAGGTATCTCGCAAAAAAATAATCATCCCCATGATCCCGCCCAACCGACGCATCCAATTTTGCGAAAAGGCTTGTAAATTCCCTTAAAACCCACCAATTATGCCGTAGGGGCGGTCATCGACCGCCCGCCCTCCGCGCCGCAGCGCGTTTTTCAATCGTGCCGTAGGCACACCACACTTCTTACTTCTTCACGCTTACCTATTACTTCAACATCGTGCCCGCGACGGGCGGATGTAGGCATCCGCCCCTACGCATCGTACAGAATACGGAGCAGCCCACATAAATACAGGCAGCTCCCTGCGCATGCGTCACCGCTCGCACGAGAAATGCGAATAGTTGTCCTTGCGGGCGCATAGCATGTAGCACGAGACTGTGGGGGAGGCTATCATTATGAGTAACATCTACGCCGACATTGCCAGACGGACGGGCGGCGACATCTATATCGGTGTGGTCGGACCGGTACGCACGGGCAAGTCAACCTTTATCAAGCGCCTCATGGAGGAGCTGGTAATTCCGAACATCGACGACCTGTACCAGAAGGAGCGCGCCCGTGACGAGCTGCCCCAGAGCGGCTCGGGCCGCACCATCATGACCGCCGAGCCGAAATTCGTGCCGGAGGAGGCGGTTGAGATCTCGCCCGACGGCAAGTCGTGCCTTTCCATCCGGCTGATCGACTCGGTGGGCTACATGGTCGACGGCGCGATCGGCGCCAGCGAGGACGGCGCGCCGCGGATGGTGACGACGCCGTGGTTCGACGAGGAGATCCCCATGACCGAGGCAGCCGAGCTGGGCACGAAAAAGGTTATGGAGGAGCACAGCACCGTCGGCATCGTCGTCACGACCGACGGCACGGTCACGGACATCCCGCGCGCGGATTACATCGCTGCCGAGGAGCGTGCCATCCGCGATATGCAGGCGACGGGAAAGCCCTTTGTCGTCGTGGTCAACTCCGCAGAGCCCGAGGGCGCACAGGCACGGACGCTGGCGGAGTACCTGCGCCGCACCTACGGTGTCAGCGCCCGGGCGGTCGACTGCCAAGGCATGCATGAGACGGAGCTGAGGGAGCTTTTGACCGAGCTGCTGTACGCCTTTCCAATGCGCGAGCTGCGGGTGTTCCTGCCCGCGTGGGTGCAGGCGCTGGAGCTGGACAGCCCGCTGAAAACGGCGCTGTTTGAGGCGCTGCGGACGAACGCAGTGCAGATTTCCCGTCTGGCGGAGGCCGAGCCGGCGGTTGCCGCGGTGGCGCAGCTGGAGCAGGTCTGCGGCTATCGCATCAGCGAGATCGACCTCGGCACAGGGGTCGTTTCCTGCGAGCTGGAGTTCAACGAGGGGCTGTTCTATCAAATCTTAGGGCAGCGCACCGGCTTTGAGATCGAGAACGACGGGCAGCTTTTGTCGCTTCTGACCGCACTGGCTGAGGCGAAGCGCCAGTTTGACAAAATTTCCACCGCCTTGGAGGAGGTGCGCGCCACCGGCTATGGCATCGTCATGCCCAGCGCCGACGAAATGCACCTCGAGGTACCGGAGATCGTCCGCAAGGGCAGCGCCTACGGCGTCAAGCTCAAGGCCAGCGCGCCGTCCATCCACATGATGCGCGCGGATATCCAGACGGAGATCAGCCCGATGGTCGGCGACGAGCAGCAGTCCGAGGAGCTGGTCAAGTTTCTGCTCGGCGAGTATGAGGGCAACACGGAAAAGCTCTGGGAAAGCAATATTTTCGGCAAATCCGTTTTCGAGCTGGTTAATGAGGGGCTGACGGCAAAGCTCAAGCGAATGCCGGAGGATGCCCGCTTTAAGCTCAAGGACGCCCTGACCAAGATCATCAATGAGGGCGCAAACGGCCTAATTTGTCTGCTTCTGTAAAAGCATAAAAAACGGGCAAGCCACCGCTTGCCCGTTTGAGCGTGTCAAAAAACTACCCCGCATGTCATTGCGATGTCGCAGCCGTTGGCGACGAAGGAGCCTTACGGATGCGGGCTCTCCGCTTGCCGGTCGGAGCGAAGCGACGTGGCAATCTCATGCAGGCAGTTTCGAATTCGCCGAAAATCATCTGAAAATCAAAACAATTCTGCGAGATTGCCACGGCCCTTGCAGGGCCTCGCAATGACAAAATCGGACTTCCTTGACAGCCTGAAACGGGCAAGCTACCGCTTGCCCGTTTTTCAAACTGTCAAAAAAGTCCGATGTATTATCCTTGATGCTCTGCTACGCCCCATTCGGGCAGGGGAAGGCGCTGCATTGCGCCGAACACGCGCTCCTTGAGGTCCGGATAGTCCTTTTGCAGCCGGACGATGAGCTGCTTAATCTCCTCGCGCTTGGTATGCTTATCGGCGGGGCAGACGTTATGCACCACCGGCAGCTGCTCGCGCTCGACGAAATTGCGGATCATGCCCTCGGTCAGGTACAGCATCGGCCGGATCTGCGTCACGCCGGTGCGGTCAAGATACGTTACCGGCTGAAAGCAGCTCAGACGCCCCTCGAAGATCAGGCTCATCAGAAATGTTTCGACCGCGTCGTCATAGTGGTGCCCCAGCGCGACCTTGGAAAAGCCCTGTGCCAAAAGCGCCTGATTCAGTGCCCCGCGGCGCATTTTTGCGCACATGGAGCAGGGATTTTTCTCCTTGCGATAGTCGAAAATGATCGGGCCGATCTCGGTTTTCACCATGCGGTACGGGACATTCAGCCGCGCGCACAGCGCCTCAAGGGGCGAAAAATCCATCCCCGGCAGCCCCATATCGATCGTGATTGCCGTCAGCGCAAACGGCTCGGGATAATACTCCCGCAGCGCCGCCAAAAGATACAGCAGCGTCACCGAATCCTTTCCGCCGGAAACACCCACGGCGATGCGATCGTTCGGCTCGATCATCCGGTAATCTGCGGCGCAGCGCCGCACCAGTCCCATCATTCGTTGCATAAAAGTCACCAACCTCGTCGAATTACAACGGAAGAAAACACGAGCATTCGCGAGAAAAACGGAGCATTCGCGAGTTCTTCCGGAGCAAAATAAAATTCCTGAAAAATGTGCTTGACATTCGATTTTCTCCGTGGTATAAATAGTCTCGCGCGGTTATTGTACGCGCAAATCATCCATTTGTCAAAATAAAAATTATGATATACGGAGGAACCATCCATGTCCACGACTCTGGTCAGAAAAGAAGATGTGCAGCGCAAGTGGTACGTTCTGGATGCAGCGGATAAGCCCCTCGGCCGTACTGCTGTCATCGCAGCGAACATCCTGCGCGGCAAAGTGAAGCCCGACTTCACGCCCAACGTCGACTGCGGCGATTATGTCATCATCATCAACGCCGACAAGGCCGTCCTCACCGGCAGAAAGCTCGAGCAGAAGTATTATCGCCGTCACTCCGGCTGGATCGGCGGCTTGAAGGAAGTCAAGTATCAGACCCTCATGGCCGAGCGTCCCGAGTTTGCGATGGAGCTCGCTGTCAAGGGCATGCTTCCCAAGAACACCCTCGGCCGTACCGCCATCAACCGTCTGAAGGTCTTCAAAGGCGCTGAGCATCCCCATGCCGCGCAG
>CAKTZP010000107.1 GCA_934636045.1 uncultured Oscillospiraceae bacterium | reverse complement strand
CTGCATGGTTTCGGCAATTGCACGCCCGATAAAACTGTTGACAGATTCGCCGGTAATCTCTGCGTGCGCTTGTATTTCTTCCTTGCGTCCTTTGGCCACGGTCAGATTGATTCGGTCATAGTTTGCAGCCATGTATTTATTTACAGCCTTTTGCTGGGCTTTTGATACAGCCATTTTTGCACGTCACCTCCACGATTCTATTATAGCATAGATTAATATCTGCGTATATAGAGAAAATATACAAATATATCTGCGCAAATATGTGCATAATACCTATTGATATATCTGTGCAGATATACTATAATGAAGCTACAAAGCAAAGGCAAGACGGACGAAGTAAGCGGAAGCCGAACCAAGAACGCCAGATAAGAGCCGGAACGGATAAGGGAGAATGAGACGCGCAGCGCGCTAGATGCTTAAAGCCTCCGGCCCCTTTGCCAAGAATGAAAGGAGTTTTTACACATGAGCGAAAAAGAAATCAACAGCAAGGTCAATGAACTGCGGGAGCTTCGCAGGATGGCCGACGAGCTGGCAGCGGCCATGAACGGCATTACGGACAGCCTGAAAGACTACATGGACGCACACGGCGTCGATACCATGAACGGCTCCGACTGGAAAATCACTTTCAAACCTGTAACTTCTTCCAGAATTGACAGCGCAGCACTGCGCAAAGCGCTGCCCGATCTGGCAGAAAAATACACCAAAACAATAACAAGCCGCCGTTTTTGCGTGGCATAAGGAGGAAAAATCATGTTTTATCTTAAACACCGCGGAACCAAAGTCTACATTGAGGACGACAACGTTTACACTCGCTGCATCGGCTGCGGAAGGGAGATCAAGGTTGACTTGCAAGAGATTCTCGGAGATGGCGAATCCGATCTTTACGGTACCGGCTGCTTCTGCCGTGAGTGCTCGGAAAAGCGCGTCTTTCGCCGCTTTCAGCATAGCAATCTGCGCGAAGCCTGAAAAAGGAAGGCGATAAAAAATGACTGTTCGAGAAGTTTGCAATGCCATTGATGGCAAAGTTGGTATTTCCGTTTCCCTGAGAGAATCCAGCTACACTATTCGCGACGAGGGTTCTTTCATCTGCGACCCTGTTGCACTCGACCTTTGGGCGGATTTCGTCGTCGAGACGATCACGTATCTGACAAACTGCATCGACCTCGGCATTAAGGTCGTTCCCGTCAGAAAGGGGGAGGCGCGATGAAGGAGTATTTCGATTCCGCTGCCGTTGCCGAATCGCTTTCGGAAATTTCCGGCAGAGAAGTTAATCCCGTGGAATTGGCTATCGTGAATCTCATGAAAGCCGTCGCCGACAAAGCCTATGCAAGAGGCTTCGCTGATGGTCAAAAGGCGGTGCAGGCGTGACCGATTTGGTTAACGTTTTCCGTTGGCCGTATGGGTTTCTGTATGGGTTTTTCAAAAATCGGGGCGTTCGTCAAAATGCTGAAACGCTCTTAAAAGTTTGAAAGGCAAATAAAAACCGCTCAAAACCGTGCGGTTTCAAGCGGTAAATATTGGAGCTGCTATCCAGATTCGAACTGGAGACCTCATCCTTACCAAGGATGCGCTCTACCTGCTGAGCTATAGCAGCATTTCTGACAGCCCCAATATCATAGCAGGAGAAACGAAGAATGTCAACAACTTTTTTCCGGAATTTAGAGTTTTTTCGTGCCTTACGGCGCAGACGGGGAAAAGACCGCCTGCGCCGGGGCGTAGGGCTGCTTGTGTCGACTGCTGTTTGTCTGCATTGGCGTCTGCCGTGTGCTTGCTGCGGCGGCCGCTTGTGTTGGCGGTTGCTGCGCCGGTTGCGGTTTGCTCACACCACTGGGGGTCAGGTGATGAAATCGTAGGGGGTAGTCTGGTAGACGAAGTAGTTCAGCCAGTTGGAGAACAGCAGATGCGCGTGGGCGCGCCATGTGACGAGCGGGGGCTGGGTGTCGTCATCATTGGGGAAGTAATTTTTCGGCACGGGAACGGAGCGGCCGAGCGCCTTATCGCGGTCATATTCGCGCTTGAGCGTCAGCGGGTCGTATTCTGCATGGCCGGTGAGGAAGACCTGCCGGCCGCCGGCCGTGAAAACGGCATAAATCCCGGCCTCGTCGGAGGCGGCGGCGATCCTAAGCTCCGGCACGGCCTCGATGTCCTCGCGCAGCACGGTGGTGTGGCGGGAGTGCGGCGCCATGAACACGTCGTCAAAGCCGCGCAGCAAAATGGGGTGCTTATATTCCACCCGGTGCGCAAAGACGCCGAAGAGCTTTTCCGGCAGGGGGTGCTTCTGGATGCCGTAATGATAGTACAGCCCGGCCTGCGCGCCCCAGCAGATGTGCAGGGTGCTGTGGACATGGGTCTTGCTCCATTCCATGATAGCGCATAGCTCCTGCCAATATTCGACCTGCTCGAACGGCAGATGCTCCACCGGCGCGCCGGTGATGATCATGCCGTCAAAGCGGCGGCTGCGTACCTCGTCAAAGGTCTTGTAAAACGCGAACAGGTGCTCCTTGGGCACGTGCGTCGCCACGTGCGACTGCGTGTGCAGGAAGGACAGGCGTACCTGCAGGGGCGTGTTGCCGAGAAGCCGGGCGAACTGCGTTTCCGTGTCGATCTTGGTCGGCATGAGGTTGAGAATCAGGATCTCCAGCGGACGAATGTCCTGCGTGAGTGCCCGCGTCTCGGTCATGACAAAAATATTTTCGCTTTGTAATATGGCGGTTGCGGGCAGATCGTTCGGGATTTTGATCGGCATGGCTCAGTTGCTCCTTTATTGCAGGGAATCCAGCGCCTGCGCGAGGTCGGCAATCAGGTCGTCGGCATTTTCCAGACCGCAGCTCAGGCGGACGAGGTCGGCCGAGACCCCGGCGGCCAGCAGCTCGGCGTCGTTCATCTGGCGGTGGGTCGTTCCGGCGGGGTGCAGGCAGCAGGTGCGCGCGTCGGCGACGTGGGTCTCCAGCGCGCAGAGCTGAAGGCGGCTCATAAAGGCAGCGGCGGCCTCGCGCCCGCCCTTGACGCCGAAGGAAACGACGCCGCAAGAGCCGTTCGGCAGATATTTTTTCGCGCGCTCGTAGTATTTGTCGCCGGGCAGGCCGCAGTATTTGACCCACGAGACCTTTTCGTGTGCCTGCAGAAATTCGGCGACCTTCTGCGCGGTCTGGCAGTGCTGGCGCATGCGCATGGGCAGGCTTTCAAGGCCGAGGTTGGTCAAAAACGCATTCTGCGGCGACTGCACGGTGCCGAGGTCGCGCATAAGCTGCGCGGTGGCCTTGGTGATGTACGCGCCGGCCTGACCGAAGCGCTCGGTGTAGGTTACGCCATGGTAGCTCTCGTCCGGGGTGCACAGGCCGGGGAATTTTTCCGGATGCGCCGCCCAGTTGAAGTGGCCGCTGTCGACGATGCAGCCGCCGAGGGCGGCGGCGTGGCCGTCCATGTATTTGGTGGTGGAGTGCACGACGATGTCCGCGCCCCATTCGAAGGGACGGCAGTTGACCGGCGTAGCAAAGGTATTGTCCACGATCAGCGGGACGCCGTGCGCATGTGCGGCGGTAGCGAAGCGCTCGATGTCCAGCACGACGAGCGAGGGATTGGCGATCGTCTCGCCGTAGAGGAGCTTTGTGTTGGGGCGGAAGGCAGCGGCCAGCTCCTCGTCCGAGCAGTCGGGGTCAACGAAGGTGCATTCCACGCCCATGCGCTTCATGGTCACGGCGAAGAGGTTGTAGCTGCCGCCGTAGATGGCAGAGGACGAGACGATGTGGTCGCCTGCGCCGACGAGATTGAACACGGCAAGAAAGACCGCGGCCTGACCGGAGCCGGTGAGCATGGCGGCGGTGCCGCCCTCCAGCGCGGCGAGCTTGGCGGCGACGGCGTCGCAGGTGGGATTATTCAGACGGGAATAAAAATAGCCGCTTTCCTCCAAATTGAACAGCCGTGCCATCTGCTCGGCAGTTTCGTAGCGGAAGGTCGTGCTCTGGATGATCGGCAGCTGCCGCGGCTCGCCGTTTTTGGGGGTATAGCCCGCCTGGATGCAAAGGGTCTCGGAATGTAACTTCTGGCTCATAAGGGTACCTCACATTGGTTATGATAAGATTGGGAATGGTGAATATTGAAAAATGAATCATGATGGTGTGCCTTCAGCACACATTGGTCTTCGCGCCTTTGGCGCGAAGACAACCCCTCAGGCGCTGCGCGCCAGCTCCCCTTACACAGGGGAGCCCTATTGGCTTGTACAGATTCAGGGCTCCCGCTCATCGGGAGCTTTATCAGTGCGGCACAAGCCGTGCCTGAGGGGGTCTCCGCCGCAGCGGGATATGGAACGGATGGGCATGCGTTTATTTCTATAATTATAGCGGTTCGTAGGGGAAAAGTCAATCAATGGAGGCAGGGGAACCAAAAATCGGGCAGTTGACGGGAAATGTCTATTGCGGGACGGCGGAGGGTAGGATATGGTGGGGGAGCAGGGGACGAAGCTTCCTTCGGCGCGCGGAGAGAAGCTCTTCTCAAGGGCTCGAAAAAAATTGAAATTCGTCTTGCAAAAAAAGGCATTTTGAGGTATGATTTAGATAATCGGGAGAAGTTGAATTTTTTGGAAATGCACGGGAAATTGCAGTGCCTCCCTCCCAGAAAAACGATGGAAAAAGGCGGTGCCGGGATGCCGAAAAAGCTCTTCCGCGTGGTCTACGCGCTGAACTACATCTTTCAGGCGGCCTTTTCCATGCTGACGCCCACAGGTCTGATGGTTCTGCTGGGCTGGTGGCTCACCGAGCGCCGCGGCTGGGGCCGCTGGGCGATGGCGGTGTGCGTGATCCTCGGCGTCGGGCTGGGGGTCTACAGCATGTTCTACTTTATTATCAAGACGGCGAAGCACGTCGATCCGACGCAGCCCGAAAAGGAGGACGACCGTGAACGAAAAAACAAATGAGACGCCCCACGGCGAGATGACCGCGCCCGTCTTCCGCACGCCGCCGTCCGGCGGCAGGGTTCTGTGGGAATTTTTACCGGTGCTGATCACGGAGATCGTGCTCACCGGGCTGATGCTGCTGGTGTATGCGCTGCTCGACCGTTGGTCGACCAAGGCGCTGCTCGGCGCGCTGCTCGGCACGGCAGCGGAGCTGATCAATTTTGCGGTGATGACCTTCTCCCTGCTGCGTGCAGAGCAGGCCGAGACTCCGCAAAAGGGGCAGCTCACTGCAAAGGCCAACTATATTCTTCGCATGTTCGTGCTGCTGGCAGTGCTGATTGCAGCACTGGTGTCGGGCTGGTTTGACCCGGTGACGACGCTTTTGCCGCTGTGCTTTATGCGCCTTGCGCTGTTTGCGGCGAATTTCAAACGGACGAAAAAGGAGGGTGCAGCTTAAAATGGATGGAATCGGCAACGGTCCGAGAATTCTGGTGGAGTTTTCCCTGTTCGGAATGGACGTGAGGATCACCCAAACGGTGCTGTCCTCGTTTTTGGTCATGATCACGCTGATCCTGCTCAGCTGGCGGCTGGGCAAGGGGCTGCAGAAGCGCCCGACACGGCGGCAGGTCGTGGTTGAAAAGGGCTTTACCATGCTGGATAACCTCGTGCGCGAAACGATGGGCGAGCACAACGCAAGATTCACGCCCTATATCGGCGCGCTGTTCCTGTCGTCCGTCGGCGGCACGCTCATCAGCCTGTTCGGCGGTGTGTTCCGCAGCGCAACGGCCGACCTCAGCACCACCGTGACGTGGGCGCTGGTAACGACCGGCATGGTGTGGTATTACAATATTAAAAACAACGGCTTTTTGGGCTGGCTCAAGGGCTTTACCGAGCCGGTCGTGGTGATGACGCCGATGAACATCATCAGCGAAATCGCCCAGCCGATCTCCATGTCGTTCCGTCATTTCGGCAACATCGCGGGCGGCGGCGTTCTGACCTCGCTGATCTACGCGGCGCTGGCGGCGGCAAGCTCGCTGGTGCTGGGCTGGATCCCGAACGAGGTCATCAGCGCCATTCCCATTTTCCAGGTGGGCATTCCCGCGTTCCTGTCGATTTATTTCGACCTTTTCTCCGGCTGCATTCAGGCGCTGGTGTTCTGCATGCTGACGATGGTCTACGTCGGCTCGGCCTGTCCGCCCCCGGAGGAGCAAAACGCGTAAGCAAAATCCAATTCACATATATCAAAACACATTTTAGGAGGAAACACAAATGGAAGCATTGGCAAGAGGTTTGATCGCAATCGGTGCAGGTCTCTGCATGGGCATCGGCGCTATCGGCCCGGCTGTGGGCGAGGGCCACGCGGTCGGCTGCGCGCTGGAGGGCATGGCCCGTCAGCCTGAGATGGCAAACACCCTGCGTACCAACATGATCCTTGGCTGCGCCATCACCGAGTCCACCGGTATCTACTCGCTGGTTATCTCCCTGCTGCTCCTCTTCGTATTCTGAGCCTGACGCAGAAAGAAAATCCGAAGGGAGAGAGGAACATTGAGCTTTTTAACCGGGTTTGAGAGCTTTGTCGGCGTCAATTTCTGGACGTGCCTCTTTACGCTGCTCAATCTTCTGATCCTTTATAAGTTCATGAAAAAGCTGCTGTTCAAGCCGGTCAAGAACATGATCGACACCCGGCAGCAGGAGATCGACGACCTCTACGCCGATGCCAACCAGTCCAAGACCGATGCCGCCGCGCTCAAGGAGCAGTACGAGCATCGTCTGGCCGAGGCCAACGCGGAGAGCGAGGAAATCTTAAAGGTCGCCAACCGCAAGGCGCAGCTCCGGCAGGAGGAGATCCTCCGCGACGCGCAGGAAAAGGCAGCGCAGACCCTTCGCCGTGCCGACGAGCAGGTCGAGATGGAGAAGAAGCGCGCCATGAACGAGATCAAGAACGATGTGTCCGTGATGGCGGTGGATATTGCCGCCGCCGTGCTGGCGCGGGATATCAAGCAGGAGGAGCATTCGGCCCTGATCGACTCCTTCATCGACAAGCTGGGTGATCAGCATGATTGACGCGGCCAGCTACGGAAAAGCGCTGTTCCGGCTCGCGCAGGAAACCGGTGCGGATGAACGCGTCCGGGAGGAGCTGGAGCTGGTCCGCAGTGCGCTGCGGCAGGAGCCGTCGTATGTCACCCTGCTCGACACCCCGGCGGTGCCGAAGGAGGAAAAGCTGGCGCTCGTGCGTGAGGCGTTCGGCGGCGTGGAGGGAAATCTGATGAATTTCCTCTGCATCCTCTGCGAAAAGCGGAGCATGTACGCCCTGCCCGCCTGCGCCGATGCATTCGGCCGCTGCTATGACGAGGCACACGACATTCTCCGCGCCACGGCGGTGACGGCGGTGCCGATGACGGACGCGCAGAAGGCTGCGCTGACGCAGCGGCTGTCTGCCATGACCGGCAAGCAGGCCGTCCTGACAAACGAGCTGGACCCGGCGCTGCTCGGCGGCATCACGCTGCGCTACGGCGGCGTGCAGCTGGACGACAGCATTCACA
>CAKTZP010000106.1 GCA_934636045.1 uncultured Oscillospiraceae bacterium | reverse complement strand
AGCACTGCTTGCGATCCTTGCCCTTGCGCTCGAAGCGAACGTGACCGTCGACCTTCGCGAACAGGGTGTCATCGCTGCCGATACCGACGTTGGTACCCGGATGAATGTGCGTGCCTCTCTGACGAACGAGAATGTTGCCCGCGAGAACGAACTGGCCGTCCGCGCGCTTCACACCCAATCTCTTGGACTCGGAATCACGACCGTTCTTAGTAGAACCGCCGCCCTTCTTATGAGCGAAGAACTGAAAACCGATTTTCAGCATTTGTTACACCTCCATAACTTCGATATAATCAGGATACACATCCCGGAGTGAGCAGACCGTCAGCAAAAAGCCGGTCAGCACCGCCTGCACGGCGTCCTCGTCGTCGCAGGTGGCCGGGATGGTTAGGGTGACGCGGGGCTCGTCCTCAACGACCTTGGTCTTGGCATGATTGCCGAGCACGTCGTTGATGGTACATTCCGCAAAGGTGACCGCCGATGACACCGCAGCGCACACAATGTCGCTGCCCGCATCGCCGTACCCGCTGTGCCCCGAGACGGCAAAACCGTTGATCCTGCCGTTTTGATTGAAAACTTCGACCTTTGTCATAAATTACACAGAGATCTTTTCAATCTGCACCTTGGTATAAGGCTGTCTGTGGCCGCGGAGGGACTTGGAGTCCTTCTTCGGGCGATACTTGAAGACGACGACCTTCTTGGACTTGCCGTTCTTCAGCACCTTGGCTTCGACGGAAGCGCCTGCCACAACGGGAGCGCCAAACTTGGAGTTCTCACCGTCCACGACTGCCAGCACCTGATCGAAGGTCACGGTCTGGTCTGCCTCAACGCCGAGCTTCTCGATGTAGATCACATCGCCCTCCTTGACGTTGTACTGCTTACCACCGGTAACGATAACTGCCTGCATTTTCGATTGCACCTACCTTTATTGTAGTCTCGCTCTGAAGGTGTGAGTTGCCTCAACTTAAAACCTCTTCGACGCGGCTTATCTATTCTAGCATCAGAAATCCAATTTGTCAAATACTATTTGACCTTTTTTTACAAATTTGCTATACTATTTTTGAAAAAACCGCCAACTTCGGCGGGGAATGATCGGGGAAGCCAATGAAACGACAGATTTTTGTTTTGCTCCTGCTTGCGGTGCTGCTGCTCGGCGGCTGCGGCGCAAAGGTTCCGGCGCAGAAGGAGCTGTTTGCAATGGATACGATCTTTTCGCTCAAGGTCTGGGGCGACGAGGCTGCGCTGGACGCCGTCTCGGACGAGCTTACGCGGCTCGATGCCCTGCTGGACGCGACGGATGCGGAGAGCGCCATCGGCCGCCTCAACGCCGGGGAAACGATCGACGGCGAGGTCACGGCGCTCGTTCGGCAGGCTGTGGACTACAGCGAGGCGACCGGCGGCGCGTTTGACCCGACGGTCTATCCCCTTGTGCGGCTCTGGGGCTTTACGGACGAGACGCAGCGCGTTCCCTCGGACGCGGAGATTGCCGCTGCGCTGACGAAAATCGGCACGGAGCAGGTGCAGTTGGGCGAAAATGCCGTTTCTCTGCACACCGGCGCGGCGATCGACCTCGGCGGGATTGCCAAGGGCTATGCCGCCGACCGGTGCGTTGCGCTTTTGCAGCAGAGCGACGCGGCCGCACTGCTGTCCCTCGGCGGGAACATCCAGACTTACGGCGCCAAGCCGGACGGCACGCCATGGACGATCGGCATTGCCGACCCGCAGCAGCCGGAGCAGGCCGTCGCGTCCGTAGCCGTGACGGGCACCAAGGCGCTCGTCACCTCCGGCGGCTATCAGCGTTATTTTGAAGCCGATGGCGTGACTTATCATCATATCATCGACCCCAAAACCGGCCGCCCGGCCGAAAGTGGGCTGGCCTCCGTGACCATTCTTGCCGACAGCGGCACGATGGCCGACGCGTACTCGACGGCGCTGTTCGTGATGGGACTGGAAGACGCGGTCGACTTCTGGCGCGCCGAGCAGAGCTTTGAGGCCGTTTTCATCACAACGGACGGCGAAATCTATGCAACGGAGGGCGTGAGCCTCTCCGGCTGCGAATTTACGGTGATAACACGATGAAAACGAGAACATGGGTCATCCTGCTTGCCGCGTTCTGTGTGCTGTGTGTTGCCGCAATGTTGCTGCTCCCCTGCCTCACCCCGGCTGGAACGACGGCGGAGGTCTATTCCGACGGCGTGCTGGTGCTGACGCTCGACCTGTCCGAACCCGGCGAGTACACCGTGACCAGTGAATACGGCGAAAATATTCTGTGTGTCGCGGACGGTAAGGTCAGCGTGATCGAGGCCTCCTGCGCCTCGCAGGACTGCGTGCGCCACGCCCCGGCCAACTCCGGCGCGCCGATCGTGTGTCTTCCCAACCGGCTGGTCATCCGCTTTTCGACCGCTTCCGCGCTCGACGGCATGGTCGGCTGAAATAATTCGACCGAAAGCTTGCATTTTACCCTCCAATGTGTTACAATGATTACAAAATCGTAACGCTTTGGAGGGCCTTGCTATGAAACGAACATTCCGCATTTTCACGGCGCTGCTGCTTTGCGTCGGGCTGCTGGGCGCGCTGCTGCTTCCGGCCGGTGCGCTTCCCTCAGACGAGATTCAGGATGAGCTCGACCGGCTGAAGAAGGAGGCGGACGACTTGGCCGCCGAGCAGGAAAAGATCGCCGCTGATCTTTCTGCCGTTTCCGAACAGCTGTCGGACTATGCGCAGCTCAAGCTCGACTTGGATCGTGAGCTGGAGCTCAAGCGGCAGGAGGTCGAAAACCTCGAAGCACAGCTGCACCAATACAATCTGTTGATCTCCGAAAAGCAGGCAGAGCTTGACGAGCTGCTGGAGCAGCAAAAGGCTCTGACCGGGCGCTACAAGCTGCGTATGCGCGCGGTGCAGGAGCGCGGCGACATTTCCTTCTGGTCGGTGCTGCTCTCATCCTCCAGCTTTACCGAGCTTCTGACCAGTCAGGCCATGGTCGAGGAAATCTCCCGCGCCGACCTGCAAATGCTCTCGGCGCTGGCCGATATGGCGAGCGAGGTGCTCGCGGCAAAGGAGGACCTTGCCGAAAAGAAGACGGAGCTTGCCGGAACGCGCGAGCAGCTCGACGCGGCGCAGGCGGCGCTTGAGCAGTCCCGTGCGGACGCTGATGCGATGCTGACGAGCCTTGCAAATGACCGCGAAAAGCTGCGTGCGGCGGAGCTGCAGGCTGAGGCCGAGGTTGCCGCGCTGAGCGATCAGATTGCCAAAAAGGAGCAGGAGCTCACCGAAGCAAAGAAAAAGGAGCAGCCGCAGCCGACAGAAAAAGGCTTCCTGTTCCCTGTTGCGACGAGCGGCTTTGCCTGTGTGACCGATCCCTATGGCTACCGCACCAACCCCATCACCGGAAACTACCAGCTTCACAACGGCATTGACCTCGCTGCCAACCGCGGTACGCCCATCTACGCGTCCAAGACCGGCACGGTCTCCACTGCCGCCAGCGGCTATGGCTGGGGCAATTACGTTGTCATCAACCACGGCGACGGCTATTCCACGCTGTATGCCCATCAGGACTACTACATCGTCTCTGAGGGCGACACCGTCACGCAGGGACAGGTCATCGGCTATGTCGGCTCCACCGGAAATTCCACCGGCCCGCACCTTCATTTCACCATTTATTACAACGGCAGCACCGTCAACCCCGCCGGCTATATCGCAATTCCGTAAATCTCGCTGCAGTTTTTGAAATTTTGTCAAATTGAAGTCCTGCCGTAGGGACGGTCATTGACCGCTCCTACGGCGGCAACGGTCATTCGTTCGTTGAAAGGTACTGCATCCAAGCGTGCGGGCTTTTCACTTTGGCAAAAGGGCTTTTATGACCATGTAATCCGGAAGGAAGCGGACGATCTCGGCGTCATGGAATACATTGAAAATAACCCGGCAAGATGGGCAGAGGATAAGCTGTATTGCCCATAAATACTTATAAGAATTTCAAATTCGACGAAATTTCACACAGAGTTTGGGAAAACTCAGCGGAATAGTTCGGAAGCTTGGCAAGGTCGCATAGGGAGAGCATCCCGACGACCTTGCCGTTGCTTTGCACCGGCAGACGGCGGATCTGCTCGTGCGCCATGAGGTCGGTCGCGCGCTCCACGGAGTCCTCCGCTCCGACGGCAATGACGCGGCGGGTCATAATCTCCGCAATTTTTACACCGCTGGGCTCCTCGTCTGCGGCGACGCAGCGCAAAACGATGTCGCGGTCGGTGACCATCCCACGCAGCCGACCGTCCTTGCTGCAAACCGGCAGCGCACCGATGTTATGCCGCGCCAGCAGCCGCGCCGCGACCGACGCGCTCTCCTCCGGCGTGACGGAAACGATTTTGGATGACATGATATCCTTTACCTTCATATGGAAATCCCTCCGATCAGAATTCTTATCGAAAGTATCGCCGGATTTTCCGAAAAATAAACGAAGCCCGAGCCGTCATTTTGACGGTTCGGGTCTTTCCTTGCGAGGCTTGCACAGCAAATCGCAGCGATCACAAGAATGTCGTCATTCGAGGACGGGAGTTGCGGATTGCCGCGTCGCTTCGCTCCTCGCAATGACAAAAATGCAGCCCGAGCCGCGAAAAGCAGCTCGGGCCGTTTTTTTATCGGAATTACTGACGGAAGCTCGCGTCGATGGCAGCGGCAGCCTTCTTGCCGGCTCCCATGGCGAGAATGACCGTCGCGGCGCCCGTCACGGCATCGCCGCCGGCATAGACACCCTCTCGGGTGGTCATGTTCTCCTCGTTGACGACGAGGCAGCCCTTCTTGTTCGTTTCCAGACCGGGGGTCGTGGAGCGGATCAGCGGGTTCGGGGAGGTACCGAGCGCCATGATGACGGTGTCGACCGCCAGCGTAAAGGCGCTGTCCGGGATCTCGACCGGGCGGCGGCGGCCGGAGGCATCCGGCTCACCGAGCTCCATACGCACGCATTCCATTGCGCCGACGCGGCCGTTGCCGTCGTCAAGAAGCTGGGTCGGGTTGCAGAGGGTGCAAAGCTCAATACCCTCTTCCTTGGCGTGGTGCAGCTCCTCCAGACGGGCGGGCATTTCGGCCTCGCCGCGGCGATAGACGATGTACACATGCTCCGCGCCCAGACGCTTGGCGCAGCGGGCAGCGTCCATGGCAACGTTGCCGCCGCCGACGACCGCGACCGCCTTGGAGACGATAACGGGCGTGTCGCTCTCCTCGTTGTAGGCCTTCATCAGGTTGATGCGGGTCAGATACTCGTTGGCAGACATAACGCCCTTGAGCGCCTCGCCGGGGATGTGCATGAACATCGGAAGGCCTGCACCGGAGCCGACAAAGATTGCCTTGTAGCCCATCTCGAACAGTTCGTCGATGGACAGCACCTTGCCGATGACCATGTTGGTCATGACCTCAACGCCCATGGCCTCGAGCTTTTTGATCTCGTTTGCGACGATGGCCTTCGGCAGACGGAATTCGGGGATGCCATAGACCAGCACGCCGCCGGCGGTATGCAGCGCTTCGAAAATGGAAACGGCGTAGCCCTTCTTGGCCAGCTCACTGGCACAGGTCAGACCCGCAGGGCCGGAGCCAACGACTGCAACGCGGATGCCGTTGCTTTCGGGCTTCTCGGGCATTTTGTTGACGTTTTCGCGGTACCAGTCGGCGACGAAGCGTTCCAGACGGCCGATGGCAACCGGTTCACCCTTCACGCCGCGGACGCACTTGCACTCGCACTGGCTCTCCTGCGGGCAGACACGACCGGACAGGGCGGGCAGCGCATTGGTGGAGGTGATGATCTCATAGGCCGCGGCAAAATCGCCCTCGGCGACCTTGGAGATAAATTCGGGGATGCGGATATTGACCGGGCAGCCCTCGACGCAATGCGGCTTTTTGCAGTTGAGGCAGCGCTTGGCCTCCTCCACGGCCATCTCGGCAGTGTAGCCAAGGGAAACTTCCTTGAAATTCTTGTTGCGGACGTTGGCGTCCTGCTCCGGCATGGGAGTCTTGGTCATAGACATATTCGGCATTGTGAATTCCCTCCCCTTACTGAATGAGCGCCTTGCCGAGCTTTTCCATTCGGCAGATGTGATTCTTTTCGTCCTCGGCCTCCTGATCACGGTAGACACCATTGCGGTTCATCAGCTCGGCAAAGTCGACCTGATGTCCGTCAAAGTCCGGGCCGTCGACGCAAGCAAACTTGACCTCGCCGCCCACAGTGACGCGGCAGCCGCCGCACATGCCTGTGCCGTCGACCATGATGGGGTTGAGGGAAACGATGGTCTTCACGCCGAAGGGCTCGGTGGTCTTGGCTACAAATTTCATCATCGGGATCGGCCCGATTGCCAGCACCTCGTCATAGGTGCGGCCGACCTCGAGCAGCTGCTGCAGCTTTACGGTCACAAAGCCGTGCTCACCGTAGGAGCCGTCGTCAGTCATGAGATAAAGGTTGTCGCTGGCCGCGCGGAATTCATCCTCCAGAATGACGATGTCCTTGTTGCGGAAGCCGACAATGACATCGACCTCGCATCCGGCCTCCTTAAACGCCTGCGCAGAGGGCAGTGCGATTGCGCAGCCGACGCCGCCGCCGACGACGCAGACGCGCTTCAGACCTTCGGTCTTGGTGGGCTTGCCGAGCGGGCCGACAAAGTCGTGCAGGTAATCGCCGACCTCCATTGCGCCGAGCATCTTCGTGGTCAGGCCAACCTTCTGGAAGATGATGGTAACAGTTCCCTTTTCCCGGTCATAGCCGGCAATGGTCAGCGGGACACGCTCGCCCTTGTCGTCGATGCGGAAGATGATGAACTGACCGGCCTGCGCCTTTTTGGCAACAAACGGCGCTTCGATCTCCAGCAGCGTGACCGCGGCGTTCAGTTCCTTTTTACGAACGATTTTGAACATGATCTTCATCCTTTCAGCGTATTGCTTCAACCCTTACATTATAGCACAATTTCCCGAAATATCAACTGATCTCGGCAAAAATCGGGATATTTTCTTTCCGGATCGCTTCCCAACGGAAGTCCGGCACAAGCTCCGGCGGTGCGATCGGCCGAGGCGTCGGGCGCAGCCCGGCAGCATGTGCCAGCCAGCCGATCACCTGCTGCGGCGTGTGCGTCTGCCGCAGATGGGCAAGGTCAAGGCTGCGCTCGCGCTTGCTCAGCCGCCGCCCGTCCGGCGCAACCAGCAGCGGTACATGATAAAACTGCGGCGCACGGAAGCCGAGCTGCCGGTCGAGCCAGATCTGCCGCGGCGTGGAGTCCAGCAGGTCGCATCCGCGCACGACCTCTGTCACGCCGCCGTCAGCATCGTCGCAGACGACCGCCAGCTGATAGGCATATACCCCGTCCGAGCGGCGCAGAATAAAGTCGCCGCAGTCTGCGGCCAAGCTTTGCCGTACCATGCCGAACACGCCGTCGCAAAATTCGACGGTTTCCTCCGGCACACGCACGCGCCACGCGGGAGCGCGCGTCTGCGCCGCGCGCTGCTCGGGCGGGACGATGATCTCGTCGTAGACTTCGAGGTATGGCTTTGGATCCACGGCAAACGAGCCGAA
>CAKTZP010000105.1 GCA_934636045.1 uncultured Oscillospiraceae bacterium | reverse complement strand
CTCCTGCACGCTGTGGGGGATCATCAATTTCTCCGTATCCCTGCGGTGGATGTTTCTCAGTGTTTTCAGCATTTTTTGCCTCCTTTGAATGGAATCGGACATCATTGGAAACTTAGGGTAAAATGCACCCCAGTTTCCAATGGCCGCACCGTTTTTGGGTTTTGGTGCGCGCTTCCTGCTGCGCTTTGGCATACAGATTGACCGGGCGGAAGGTCAGCCGCTTGGGTATCAGCAGCTCCGAACGCACCCATGCGATCACAAATTTCTCCGCCGTCATGCCGTGATATTTTACAAAGCCCATGGCGGCAAAGGGGGCTGCGCCGAGGATGCACAGCCAACTGACCGTTTCCGTCCCCAATACCTTCCGCAGGCCGAAATAAATGCCGACGGCAACACCGCAGGCCAGCGCAGAAAAAACGAGCTGCCGCAGCGACAGCCCGAAAAACATGTGTTCCTGATACTCGCGAATCTCGCGATTGATTTTGATTTCCATGAGGTTCTCCTTTCTAAATTATAGCCCCATCATTTCGCGCACCACGCGGTCGGCCATTTTTACGGTTCCGACCAGCACGAGCAGATTGAAAATCAGCTCGCCGATGTAGGTCCACACCTGCGTGACCGCCGCCGCGTCGGGGTTTACCACGGGCGGCGAGGACGCAAAGAGCGAGAAGATGATGCAGGCCAGCACGATGATCGCGCCCTCCAAGCAGACGGCGGCGTAGGATTTCAGGAAGCTCTTGCCCACCTGTTGGCTTGGCTCGCCCGCAAAGGCCGCCAGCGGCACCGGCGCGATGGCCGTGTAAATATAGAGCCGGAAAAAGCGGCCGTAGACCGAGAGGATCATAATAAACGATAGAATCGTAATAAACAGCCCGCCGAGGAGCGTCACCGCCCAGAGCGGGATGCTCTCCCAGAAGCCGCAGTCCTCAATGGCCGTCACGACCTCTGCCGGAAGCACGGTCTGCTGCGCCGCGCCCATCCCGGCCGCCGTCAGGATGGTGGAGATAACACCCTGCACGATGGAAAACAGCGCCATCATCAGCTCCAGCCCATAGGTCACGATGGCCTTCGCCAGCGCAAAACGGACAAACAGCCGGACCGCCACCTCCGGCCGCTTGACCTCGGCAAAGGAACCGCAGGTCTTGACGATGCCCACTACGAAAAAAAGCACCAACAGCGCAAGGCCGACGGCCTGCACCGTGCCGTTGATGGTCGTGATGACATTCCATATCGTGCCGCCCTTGAAGGTTTCGGGCGACTGTGTGATGAGCTGCCAGATTTCCGCCAGCTTTTCGTTCCAAGTTTCGAGTGCGTTTTCGAGATTCTGCACAATCCAGTTGTCACTCATATTGGCTTCTCCTTTCCCGGCAGTGGGGCGGGTTTTCGACCCGCCCTGCTGCCGCAAGCTTTATTATCGCGCATCCCGGCCGGGCGTGCTGCGAATGACACCGTGCACATCGTCTACGAAATAGCGCCCAGCGAAGGGGTTGAAGATCGCGTGGCATTTCACACCGTTGTATTCGGCGAGGTAGTCGTTGTCCCCGAGGCGTTTGAGGATCGTCGCTTCGCCGAGCACATGGGTTTCTCCCTGTTTCAGAGAGTGGATATAGCACTGACACTTTTCCATGACCGTTTCCTCCGTTAGCCCGTAATCAGGTTGAGGATTTCCTTGGCAAAGGTCACGACGATGCCACCGGCGAGGGTGAGAAAGCCGTTGCTGCGCTGGCTGGGGTCGTGACTCTGAAAGGACAGACCGATCTGCACGATGCCCCAGCCGAGCAGAATCAGTCCGACCGCGCGAATCACGCCGAAGATGAAGTCGGACAGGTTGCCGATCACCGCCAGCGGGTCGCCCTCCGCCGCAAAGACGGGCGTTGGCATACAAAACAGAATCAGAACGGCGGCGCTATACACCGCCAGAAAAATTCTGCCCTTTTTGCCCAGCGGCCGCGGGCTTGTACTCTTGGTATTGTTCAAATGCTTCATTGTGAGATTCCTCCTGTTCATAAATTGCCTCCAACTCCTCGTTGGAAAGGAGTTCGTATTGGGGTTCGTTTTCCGTCGGTTCTGCCGTGGTGTCCGGCGGCGGAAGCCGGTCGGACAGTCGTAGTGCAGCGACGGCGTGTTCGGTACCGCCGTGGAGATAGGGCAGTGCGCCGCCGTCCGGAGTATGCGACACCAGCGGATGGGTCATGATGTCAAATTTGTCGTCGCAGACCGGCAATTCGCCGCGAATGAACAGCAGCGCCTTGCCGTTGTCCAGCATCCGCACCTCGTCCGGTGTCATCAATTCGCGCCCGGTGATCTGATCATTCGTGCTGTAATTGCCGTTTCGTCCGGACGATCTTCCGTAGGTGTTCGTGTCGATCGTGGCCTTGCCGAGCAGTTCCGAGATGTACTTGTGTGACCCCTGTTCGTTGCCGCCGAGGTATAACAGTTCATCGCAGTTGCCCAAAATGCTCTCCCACTGCTTTTCAAACAGCGCCTTTAACTGTGCAATGTTTTGTAGGATGATGGAAACGAATACATTGCGGGAACGCATGGTGGATAGCTTTTTGTCAAAATCCTCCGGCAGTGAGATGTTCGCGAACTCATCCATGAGAAAGTGTACGGGAACGGGCAGGCTGCCGCCATGCTTGTGGTCGGCGCTGTCAAAAAGCTGCTGAAAGAGCTGCTGATACAAAACGGATACTAAAAAGTTGAAACTCGTATCACTGTCCGAGATCAGCGCAAACAGTGCCACACGCTTTTCGCCCATATCCTGCAAATTCAGTTCGTCCGTGGCGGTCAGCGCCGCCACAGACGAGAGATTGAATTTTTCGAGCCTTGCCGCCAGCGTGATCTGAATGCTTTTCAGCGTTTTGGCGCTGCCGGAGTGATAGTCCTTATAATACTTGACAGCGATATGCTCCGGGTCGCGCATTTCCAGCCGCTCAAACAGCACATCCAGCGGCGACTGGTAGGAATCATCCTCCTCCCGCACCTCACCGGCGCGCAGCATTTCCATGACCATCGGGAAGTTTTGCTCATCGGGCGGCGCTTCGTGGTAGAGATAGTAGACCAGCGCCGACAGCAACATGGCTGCAGTCGTATCCCAGAACAGGTCATTGGTCTGGCTGCCCTTGGGTGTGGTCGCCTTGAACAGATTCGTCACCAGCATCTGCACCTCGTTGTCATCGGTCAGATAGACGAAGGGGTTATAGCAGTGACTTTTCTCCATGTGCAGCAGATCCAGCACCCGGATCTCATATCCGGATTCCTCCAACAGCCGGCCGGAATCGCGCAGCAACTCACCTTTCGGGTCGAGGCAGACAAAGGACGAACCCTGCGGCGACAGGCAAGCCTCGTACAGACAGGGCTTCGCATACGAACGGGTCTTGCCTGCGCCGCTGCCGCCGATGATAACGGTATTCAGGTTGCGCTTGTGCTTGCGGCCGTTCAGCCCCATGCGAATATGCTGCGTGAACACCTTGTTCGGCTTTGGCGGGCGCGCCCGGTACTTTCGGTTCACGGTTTCTGCATCGCCCCATTTGGCAGAACCGTGTTCCTCGCCGCGCCGGTAATGACGGCGGGTGGAACGATAGACCCCGATTCCCATGGCGTACAGGGCAATGAAAACGAGGACAGTTTTCAGGCTGTCCTCGCACCATTTAATAGAAAGCGGCGCATTCATTGCCGCGGGGAACTGCCGCAGAAGTTCGGGAAGCCCGCCGCGCGCCGCCGGGGCCATCCGCAGCCCCAGCCACAGCGGCAAAATCAGTCCCGCCGCATACCACGGCCATTTCTTCTTACTCATCGCGCCGCGCGTCCCTCTGTTTGCTCACGGCTCATCGCTCCTTTCGTTTCTTGCCCCGCTTTTTCGGCGGGGTCTGTCGGTGTTCGGTCTGCTGTCTTGTGTTCTTGCTGCGATCGGCCGGTTGGTGCCGCTCCGCCTCCTGCTGCTCGTGGCGAATCTCCTTCAGCGCCTCGCGGACGGAGGGGCGGTCACCTTTCGCAGTACCCGCGGCGGAGGTCCCTTTGCGTTCTGAGGAAGGCGCGGACGGACGGGATTTCTCCGTCCTCGCCGCCGTGGGGTTTTCCGGTGCTGCCTCCTGTTCGGGTTCCGATACGGTGGCAATTTGGAGGTGCTCCACAATGCGGTTGATCTTGGCGGCATCTTCGGCGCGTACCATGATCTCGCTGACGCCGTGCGGGTTGTCCTTCGCCTCCCGCAGGACGCAGTAGACCACGCCGTAGCGCTTGGCATCGGCCACAAAGCGGGCCATGTCCTGATTTTTGACGGTGAAAATGGTCAGCTCCTTGCCGCTGCGCAGCATCGCGGTGAGCCGTTGGCGGCCTTTGATTTTGCTTTTGTCCCGGTTTTTCAGTGCCGCAAGCAGAAGCGCCGCCACTTCTTTCGCCGCGCTGCCGGTGACCTTTGCCGCGACCTCCGCGCTCTCCAAGCCGAGCCGGACGACCTGTTCAGCCGCGTCGCCGGAAGTGTTCATGCTGTTGTTCCTCCTTTTGTCGTTGTTTTTGTGCGTCCTCCCGGACAGCTTTCAGTTTCTCCGCCATGCCTCCGGAGCGCGCGGCAATGTCGTCGCACAGACGCACCTCCCGGCGCAGCGCTTTGAGCCTTTCGGATAGCTCCCGGAGCTGCGCCCGATGTGCGTCGGCCTGCTCCGGGCTGTCCCGGACTACCTTTGTGCGCAGCGCATTTTGCAGCGCCCGGCGTTCGGCGGATAACGCGCGGATGTTCACCTCCTGTTTCTCTTTATACAAAGCAAGCTGCCCGGCGGTATCAATCCGATGCCTTGCGAGCAGCTGTACTTCCTGTGCGATATGATTCAGTTTGAGCAGATCTTCCCGCAGCAGGAAATGGAGCCGCGCCCGGTTTTGCGGACGGTCTTTGGAGAAAATACCGAGCTTGTAGCAGTAATAGAAATACAGTGCACGAAAGCCGGTCACTTTGCCCGTCCTTCTCCAGCCACTATGAACGCGGTAGATTTTTGTTGGCTTTTGGGGCGCGTTTTCTCGCATCGGCTGCGGCAGGGGCTGGTGCAAAATGCGCTGCCGGATGGCCTCAGCGGTGTAAGCCTCTCCAAAGTTCCGCGCCAGACGGACGAATCGTTCCTTTCCGGGCGGACGTACGGAAATGTCCTTGCCGAATTTCACCTCATAGCCCTTTTGGCGGAGCAGATCGTAAAACTGCCTTTCTGTGACGCTCTGCCGGAGCAGCTCGTCGATCTCGCTGCGGATCAGCCCACGCCAAGTGGGGCGCTGTTCCTGCTCGGCACGCCATTCGCCGTATTGCTTGCCCCGGCCTTGCTGCGGTTGCTCGATCACTGACAGTCCGTATTCCCGGCAAAGCTCATCGGAAACCGTTTGCATATCGTGGTAGTCCTTTCGGGTGCGGTGGTATTTGATGCCGTCCACAAAGGACACGCTGTTCACCACGAAGTGGCTATGCAGGTGGTTCGCCTTATCCAGATGCGTCGCCACCAGCACCTGATACCGTTCGCCCCAGAGCTGCCGCGCCAGCTTCACTCCGATTTCATGCGCCAGCTCCGGCGTGGCCTCGCCGGGGGCGAAGGACTGATACCCGTGGTAGGCGATCACGCCGTCCTCCTTGCCGAACCGCTTTTTTACTGCCAGCATTTCATCCCGCGCCGTGGACGGCAGGCAGTTGACCCCGCTGACAAACTGCCGCACCAAGCCCGCGCTCTCATCGTCCGGTGTGATCGTTGTTTTCTCCGCACGGGCGGCGTAACCGATGACGTCTGACAGGTTCTGCGCCTGCGCGTCGGTCCCATCCTTTGGCGGATAACATCGCGGATTTTCCGTCTTGTCCGGGTTTTCGATGTACAGCACCACCTTGCCAAGCCACCCCTTGACCGCCCAGATGGAGGTAACCGCCATCGCCTCACCCCCGCTTCGCCGGAAGCACGACCGCCGCCGTGATTTCCCGGATGAGCTTGTCCAGCCGCTTGCTGTCCTCGTCATAGCGCTTTGCATCCACGGCGTTCAGCGCTTGGGCGTTCCGGGCGATCTGGTTAAGGCTGTGCCCCACCTCGTGCAGCTCCCACAGAAAGGCAAAATATTCCGGCGGCGGGGCCTCGCGCGGCACTGCTCCAGCAATCAGATGGCGGAGATAGGCCTCGCGGGAGAGGCGGCATTTCTTCACCTGTTTGTTCAGATTTTCCGCCTCCTTGCGGCTTAGCCGCACCTTGATCTCAATGCTTCGTTTGGTCATGTTCCGTCCTCTCCATATCAATATCGCCGCCCGTGGCGGCTTCGGGGTTACAGGGGCTGCCCCTGTCCGGCTGCCGTTTGTCCCCAAACGGCGTTGCTTGCTGGGATAAAACATCTCCACACGTCCTGCTGCCGCACATTGGGAACGGCAAGGCAAACCGCATCACCGTTCCCGCTCCCGCTGCGGGTGGTACGGGATGCCGAGCAGTGTTTTGTTCAGCCGCACAAGGTGTTCCGGATAGCGGAACATCTTGGTGTAGCGGTCGATCTGCTCGTCGGAGAGGCTGCCCAGCCGTGCGCCCCGGCAGTCGCAGACGAAGGCGGGGCCGAAGATGAAATCCACCATCACGCCCCTGTCATCCTTCACGCTGCGGTTCGGGCGCATCCCGTTGATCTTGCCTTCTTCATTGCAGACAATGCAGACCCGCTCCGCAAAGGGATAGAACGGCTCGATCAGGCCGTCCACCACCTTCTGCATTCCCGCAAGGGACGCGTCGATCTCGGCCGCGCGGGCGAGCTTGCCCGGCTCCAGCAGTACCACCTTGATTTTCTTTTCCTCGTTCATTATTCAGCGCTCCTTTCATCGTTCTTTGTTTCGTCCGTTTCGTTTGGTAATGGGCAGGCCCAGCCGCAGGCACAGGCAGTCGTTGTAGTCCTTGCCCTGCGGGGGCGGCTGGATGTCCACCGTGACCGCATACTTCCCCGGCAGCAGGGTCTTGATGGTTTCGGCGGCGGTTCGCCCCGTAGCATCATTGTCGAGCCGCAGCACCACACGGCGGATATGGGGATGCTCGGCAAGATACCGCACCAGTGCGGCGGGCAGGCTGCTTTCCTCGATGTTCGACTTTGGCTTGTAGACCCCGGCAAGGGAGAGCAGGTTTTCGCTGCGCCAGTCCTTGCCGTCCAGCTTTTGCAGCGTCCCGTAGGACAGCAGATCCACCGCCGACTCAAACAGGTGGAGCGTGTCGCTTGCGGCCGCCGCAGGGATTCCAAAGGAATAGTGCTTGTCGCTGCCGTTGGCGTCCCCGATGAAGTCCGAGCCGATCCCCCGCTGGTTGGCGTAGCGGGGCTTGCCGTCAGCATCCATGCCCACGAAAACAACATTGTGATAGGGATAGCTCTCATAAAGGCGGCCGGTCCGGATGCAGAAGTCGATCAGTTCATCGTCGATGCCTCTGCGGTGAAGGTATTCGATGGCGTGGGTGGCGCTGCGATTGACCTGCGGCAGAAGCAGCACCTTTTCTTTCGGCGTTTTCGGAGCCGGGGCAAGGGCAGGCGGTGCCGCCGACAGATTTCCCATGATGGTTTCGACCGCCTGCGTAAAGGGCATCTCTTTGACCTTGATGAGATAGTCCAGCGCCGAGTAGCCGCCGATCCCACGGGAAAACCAGCACCATTTGCCGTTGGAGATTTTCAGGCTGTCGTGCTCACGGGTGCAGTAGGTGCCGCCCCC
>CAKTZP010000104.1 GCA_934636045.1 uncultured Oscillospiraceae bacterium | reverse complement strand
GGCGGGCACGTCTGCAAACGGATTGGTCTTACCCGCGGTCGAGGGCTTGCCCTCCGTGCGGTAGAGGATCGTGACGAGCATGGCGCGCGTGACGCCGCCGTTGGGGTCAAAGCTGCCGCCGGAGACGCCGTTCATCAGGCCGTTGTTCAGGCAATCATCCACGCCGAGGTGGTACCAGCCGTCGGTGGCGAGGTCAGAGAATGCGCGGCTCGGGCAGCTTGCGCCGCCGTCGCAGGTCTGCGCCGCCTCCTTCGCGCCGCAGCGGGTGCACACACCGTTTGCGTAGTCGTGGCCGAGCGCCGGGAGGGGCTGGGTAGAGACCGTCGCGCCGCAGTCGGTGCAGACGACCGTCACATGCCCCGCGGCGAGGCAGGTCGCGGGCGCCGTGTCCGTCCGCGTGTGCTGGTGGCCGGTGGCCGGGAGGACGGTGGTCTCCAGCGTCGCGCCGCAGAGCTTGCAGACGAGCTTCGTGCTGCCATTCTGGGTGCAGGTGGCCGGGGTCGTCACGGTCTCGGTCTCCGGATGGTCGCAGCCCTCGCGGATGGTGACGGTATAGGTGCGCGTGCTGCTGCCGTCAGCGGTTGCGACGGTGAGCACCGCCTTGTTGACCGCGGCCTCGAGCGTCGCCGTGTGCTCCTCCTGCGCCGTGCCGTTGAGCGCCACGGTCAGGCCGTCCGCCGCCTGCCAAGCAAGGCTGAGCGGCTTTCCCTCATCCGCTTCCAGCAGGGTATAGGACGTGATCTCAGGGTTAAACACCGGCCAGAGGGTCTTGCCCTCAATTTGCAGGCCGGTCAGCTCCGCGGCGGCGGGCTGCTCGGTCATTGCGGCGACGGCAAACAGGACGTGGATGGTCGTCGCGGTGGTCATGATCTGGTTCGGCGTGGAGCCGACGAAGATGCCGCCCTGATTGACCTGCGTGCCCCAGCGGTTGCGCTGGTCGGTCGGGTAGTCGGTGGGATAGCCGTTGGATTGCGGCTCCTTCGGCCCCTCCCACGCGGCGGAATAGTAGCCGTCGGAGAAGACCGCGTTTTTCAGAATGTTCGAGGCCGTGACACGCAGGATGTCCTGATAGCGCGCGTCGACCACATTTTCCTGCATCAGCTCGCGCAGGAAATAGCCGAGGAAGAAGGTGTTGTTCCACGCGTCGCGGTCGTTGAGCAGGCCGCCGGTGCGTGTCGTTTCGAATAGGGCGATGCCCTCACTCGTGATCTTCGCCTTTTCGGCGTTGCCGAGGCGGGCGTTGACCACGGCCATGCACATGTTGCCGGCAAGGTAGGTGCACGCGCCGCCCTCGGAAATGTCATAGGGATTGTCCGCGCCCTCTACGCCGCTGGCGGAGATGGACATGCTGTAAAGTCCGTCGGCGCGGCGGAGGTTGTTTTCGACACCCTCGTAAATTTTGACGGCGCGCTCGTGGATGGCCGCGTCCTTTGTCAGGTCATATAGTTCCAGCCCGGCAAGCGCCAGCGTCGCCGCGTAGAGAGACTTCTCCGTGCGTGCGTTGTTATACCACATTCCGCCGCCGAGTTCGTCATCATAGTAGTGATCAAACGTATTGTTAAAAAGCTTTTTCGCATAGCGCAGGCAGACCGCCGCGTCGCTCGTCCGGCCGAGGATGAGATTGTAGCGATAGCCCAACAGGAGCGCCATGACGTTCCAGCCGCAGTCGTCCATCGCGTGGTTGACCGGCGCGGTGCCCGGCGTGGTCAGCTCGGCCTCGGTGTCGACCTGAATGAAGTAGTTGACCGTATTGGCAATGCGCAGCGCGGTTTTTTGATAGATCTCGGCGTCTTGTGCGTGATACTGCGCATAGGTGTCCATGGCCATGAGCGCGACGGCGGCCTCCCAGAAGTCGCCCGCGCGGTAGACGCTGATGGTGTAGCCGGTGTTGGTCTTGTCGCCGCTGACCATGCCGTAAACGACCGGCTGGAGGCGGTCTTCCTCGGCGATGAGGAAGTTTTTCATCAGATTCTCATACGCCGTTTCCGCCGCGGCAGCATAGTCGCTCTCGTCCAGCGTAAAGCTCAGGCGGACGTTGGAAAACCGCGCCGTCGTCCGCTCGGCGGCAAGACCGGCGTAGCACAGCACCTGCATCACATCCTGCGGCACCGTCGCGCGGACGGTCTTGCGATAACCGCGGTTGCCGGTGATGCTCAGCGTGATCTGCATCAGTCCGGTTTTGGTAAAGGTCAGGTTCAGCGCGGTGTCTTCCAGCGCGTTCCAGTCCAGCCGCAGCAGCTCGTTCCACGAGCCGCCGGTGGCGGAGGAAATGGCCTCCCACTTGAGCGCCGTCTGCTTCGTCTTGGCCAAATATTCATAAGTAAAAATGACCTTGGGATTTTTGTATTGGTCGAGCAGCTGCACGCGGCTGACGGCGCGGCCGTCGCTGTTTTTCGTGCTCAGCGGCGTCAGCTGGGCGTTGAAGCTCCAGGTCCCCGTCAGCCTTTTGCCTATGTAGGCCGCGGCGGCGGGGCCGTCGGTCGCGCCGCTCTGCGCCCAGAGTCCCTCCTCAGCGGAGCGGCCGTTGGTCCAGTGCCCCTTCGTGCCCCAGCCGGAGCCGCTGTTGAAGGAGAAATCGTTTCCCTCCGCCAGCACCGTCTGCACCGGCGTCGCCGCAAACGCGCCGGGCAGCGTGCCCAGCAGCAGGAGCGCGGCAAGCAGCATTGCAATGATTCGTTTCATTTTCTGACCTCCTATAGAACATGCCGACCGCTCAGTCGGCGTTTTTCTGTAGATAGCTTTTCCCGTCGACAAAGACCGCACTGACGTAGGTTGTCTCCGGCACAGGACAGCGCGCCGCCGCCTGCGCTCTGCACTGCGCGGAGCGGATCGTTGAAGGTGTAGGCCGCCTCATGTCAAAGCTCGCCTTGGTCGTGTTGACGTCCGTGGGGAAGTCCAGCTTGAGCGTGACGTGCGTTTCCCTCCAGTCGATGTCGGCGGAGATGGTCAGGCCGTCGCGCCCGGCAGGCAGGCGGTAGGTAAAGCACAGCGTGCTGCTGCGGAAGCGCCGCTCCACGCGCAGCGCCGTCCCGAGGGCGTTGTGCTCCACGAGTCTAACCGACTGCACATTGTCGATATCTTCAAATTCTTCTTCGTAGTAGGCCATCTGATTCCACGCGTCGTGCAGGCGGCATTCACGTGACCGATCAGATCGACGCGCGCCAGATCGTCCGTATCCATCTCATGCGCCGCATCAAAGGCCACCTTAAGATCATAATACAACGCCAGCACCTCGGTGTCAACACAGGCCAGAAACGGCCGGAAGCAGACCGGGCGCTCATAGTACGCCGTGTCAGTGCAGCCGCTGATAGAAACCTCTTTCCGAAATGATATAAGAATCGGGCAGCCCACCGGGACTGCCCGTGAAATACTTAATTATAATGGAATCACACCATCAGCGAGCAGCTGAAGGCAACGTCGGCAGCGGAGAGGATTTTGATGTCCGGCGTCTGTGCTGACGGCAGGACGGACACGTGCCCGCGCAGAATGCGCGCGTTGATGAGCGCCTCCATCAGCGGCGCAATGTGCTCCACGGTACGTTCGTCAATTTCCTTGACCTTTCGCCCGCGATTCAGCAGGATATCATCACGCGTCTTGACCCCGGCTCGACTTTCTGCTAAACTATGGGTATGATGGTACTTGGATTGGATATCGGCACGACCACCGTCAGCGCGGTTGTCGTGCAGGACGGCAAGGTGCTTGCCGCGAAAACGCTGAAAAACGGCGCCTTTCTCCCCGGCCGCCCGGTCTGGGAGAAGGCACAGGACGTGCAGACGATCACTGCCGCCGCGGAGCAGGCGGTCGCGGAGCTTTGCGCCGCCTATCCGCAGGTTGCGCGCATCGGCCTGACCGGCCAGCAGCATGGCATCGTCTATCTCGACGCCGCCGGAGCGCCGCTCAGTCCCCTGTACACATGGCAGGACGGCCGCGGCGACTTGCCCTATGACGAGCGGCACAGCTACGCCGCCTATCTGACGGAGCAGACCGGCTACCCCCTCGCCACCGGCTATGGCCTTGTAACCCATTTTTACAACCTAAAAAACGGCCTTGTCCCCGAAAACGCCGCCGTTTTCTGCACCATTCACGATTATATCGCCATGCGTCTGGCCGGGCGCACGTCGCCGCGCATCGATGCCAGCGACGCTGCCAGCTTCGGCTTTTTTGACCTTGCACGCGGCTGCTTCGACACCGCCGCGCTGGAAAAGATCGGCATTGACCCGGCCATTCTTCCGCAGCTGGCCGAAACGCCCTGCCTCGGCGGGGACGACCTGCCCGTCTATGTTGCCATCGGTGACAATCAAGCGAGCTTCCTCGGTGCGACCGGCGGCCAGACCGGCTGCATGCTCGTCAACGTCGGCACGGGCAGCCAGTTTTCCGTCCATGTGCCGCAGTATCTGTCCTGTCCCGGGCTGGAGACGCGCCCGTTCCCGATGGGCGGCTTCCTTCTGGTCGGCTCGAGCCTCTGCGGCGGCCGCGCCTATGCGTTGCTCGAGCGCTTCTTCCGCGAGACCGCTGCCATGCTCGGCGTCCCCACCGCGTCGTGCTATGATGCGATGGACGCCCTGCTGTCCGGCTCGCCGGCACCGGACGATCCTGTGCGCGTTGTTCCCCTGTTTCAGGGCACGCGGGCTGACCCCGCGCTGCGCGGCAGAATTGAGAACATCAGCGCGGACAATTTTACGCCGCTTTCGCTGCTGTACGGCATGATGCAGGGCATGGCCGACGAGCTGTACGGCATGTACCTGCGCTGCGCCGCGCTGAGCGCCCCCGGCGCCGTCCTCTATGGCTCCGGCAACGGTCTGCGCAAAAACGTGCATCTGCGCCGCTGCTTTGAACGCACCTTCGGCCTGCCCCTGACCCTTTCGCGCAACGAGGAGGAGGCCGCCTGCGGCGCGGCGCTCTTCGCCGCCGCAAGCTGAAAAATGATTTGATGCAAAGGAGAACGCCCGCATGAAGCTGTTTGACTACGACGGTCCGCTGATGCGGGCGCTCATCTACCTCGGCGATCTGATCCTGCTGAACGTTTTGTTCCTTCTGTGCTGTCTGCCCGTCGTCACCTCCGGGGCATCCGCCGCCGCGCTGTATACCGTTGCGTTTCACAACCTCGACGGCAAGGGCAGCCACGTCTGCCGCCAGTTCTTCACCGCGTTCGGCGCGAATTTCAAAAAGGCCACGCTGCAATGGCTGGTCATGCTGGCCGTGGCCGGACTGCTGTACGCCGATTTTTGCATCATCACACAGACCGACTTCGCCGGAAAGACCGTGGTTGAGGTGCTCTTCGTCGTCATTCTGTCGCTCTACCTGCCGACGCTGACGTTTCTGTTTCCGCTGCAGGCCTATTACGAAAACACCGTTGCCAAAACGCTGAAGAACGCCGTCGCCCTCGGCATCGCCAAGCTGCCGCAGAGCGTGCTGCTGATTGCCCTGTACGGTCTTCCGCTGATCATCCTGTATTTTAACGCAGCACTGTTTTTCCGGCTTCTCCCGTTCTGGCTGATCATCGGCATGGCCGCCTCGGCGCAGCTGGCGGCGCGGCTGCTGCACCGTATTTTCCGAAAGCTATCGTAAGGGAGAAATGTCATGTCGCTTTATACAATTCAAAGCAGCGGCCTCACCGTCACCGTCGCCTCGCTCCCGCTGCAGAATACACCAATCGATGGTATATTACCGTAAAATAACCTTTCTCCCCCTTTCGCGGCGTTCCGGGTCACCGGACGCCGCATTTTTCGTGCCGTTTTTCCCCGTTTTTCCGCCAAAGTCCGGCAATTTGCGGTTGAAATCCGGCGTTTTCCGTGGTAAGATATATTATGACATTCTAAAAATCGTTATTCCGTCGTCTCACGGCGAACCAACCTGCGGAGGGCTTCCATGATTGACCTGCACTGCCACATCATCCCCAGGGTGGACGACGGCGCGCCGAGCGCCGAGGCCGCCTGCGCCATGGCTGAGCATGCGCTGCGCTCCGGAGTCGACACCGTCGTCGCCACGCCGCACTGCAATCTCCGCGGCGCGCGTCTGACCGCTGCGGGCGCGGACTATGACCGTGCCTTCGGCATGCTGCGGGCGCTGCTGCGTCAGCATCGGATCCCACTGACCGTCCTGCCCGGCGCGGAGCTGTTTGCCCACCGCTCCAACCTGCGGCAGCTGCTCGACAGTGGGAAGCTCGTCACGCTGAACCATTCGCGCTATCTTCTGGCCGAATTCCGCTTTTCGGAGAGCGGGGAGGAGATCTCCGCTCTGCTGGCGGCGATCGCGCGCCGCGGGCTCATCCCGGTCGTCGCGCATCCGGAGCGCTACGAGGCCGTGCAGGAGTCGCCCGCGCTCGCGGCCGTGTGGTTTTCCCGCGGCTACGTGATTCAGCTCAACAAGGGCAGCCTCCTCGGCCGGTTGGGCACCGGCGCAGAGCGCACATCCCTGCGTCTGCTGCGCCGCGGTCTTGCCCACGTCATCGCCAGCGACGCCCACGACCCTGTCTATCGCCCGACCGGCTTTGCCTCGCTGCTGCCGTTTCTCGCACAGCGCTGCCCGTCGGACTACGCGCGCCTCCTGCTGGAGGAAAACCCCCGGCGCATCATCCAAAACCAGCCAGTCTACGATTCCTCCGAGGTAGTGTTATGAAAGCCTTACGAATCATCGTGATTTCTTTGTTTCTGGTGGTCTCCGCCGTGTTTGGCGCGGTGTTTGTCCGCGACTGGCTGACGGCAGACCGCACCGCGCCGCAGATCGTCTGCGACGGCAAGCCGCTGGAGGTCAGCGTCCGCGCCGGCGACCGTGAGCTCTGCGCCGGGCTGACTGCGACCGACGACCGCGACGGCGATCTGACCGATGCCATCATCGTCCGCCGCGGCGCGCAGCTTATCGGCGCGAACAGCGCCATCGTCCACTACGCCGTGTTTGATTCCGCGTCGAACTACTGCACCTATTCCCGTGCAGTCTACTACACCGACTACTGCAAGCCCCGCTTTCAGCTGACTGCGCCGCTGATCTATAATGTCAGCAGCGTCATCTCGCTGTCTGAGCGGCTGACGGCCACGGACGTGATCGATGGAGACCTCAGCGGCCGCATCCGCGTCTCCGCCGCCGCGCTCTCCAACGCTCAGCCCGGCGAATATCCCATCAGCGTGCAAGTGACCAACAGCTCCGGCGACACGTCCATCGCCCGGCTCACCGTGCAGGTACAAAACGTCACGCCGCAGCACCCGGTCATCGAGCTTTCGGACTATCTGATTTACGTCAAGGAGGGCGAGGACTTCCCCGCAGACGCCCTGCGCGACTATGTCGCAGCGGCGCGCAGCTCGTCCAAGGGCAGCGCCGTCAAGCCCGCGCAGCTCACCGTTGACGGCGCAGTCGATACCGCCGTTCCGGGCAGCCAGTTCATCCGCTATTCCTACACCAACGACCAAGGCCTGACCTACACCGCCATTTTGACGGTGATCGTCGAGTAAGGAGCGCGCCATGGAAGAACAGAAAAAGTTTGTCTGGAGCGACTTTGACCCCGCGTGCATCTGCCGGTTCGTCCTGCGTCATTTCGGTCTGGTCGTCCTCGCGGCGCTGACGGGCGCGATGCTCGTCTCGCTGCTTCTGACCTTTGCCATTAAGCCGAGCTATACCAGCTCCGCGACCTTTGCCGTCACCTCCCGCAGCACCGTCGGCAGCAGCCCCTCCGCGGCTGCGACCAATGCGGTGGCCACGCAGTTCGGCGAGCTGCTCAAGAGCGACCTTGTGCAGGGCGA
>CAKTZP010000103.1 GCA_934636045.1 uncultured Oscillospiraceae bacterium | reverse complement strand
AGTACCCTCTTGTCATTGCGAGGAGCGAAGCGACGTGGCAATCTCATGCAGGCAGTTTCGAATTCGCCGAAAATCATCTGAAAATCAAAACAATTCTGCGAGATTGCCACGGCCCTTGCAGGGCCTCGCAATGACAAAAACGGACTTCTTTGACAGTCTGACCGGATGCACTGCCAAAGGCAGTGCATCCGGAGATAGAAACAGGTGAGATGACTTTACAGGAGCGATTCGTCATAAATCGCGCGGATGCCGCCGATGAATTTCGGACGGACGCGCGCGGCGAGAAGAATTGCGCTGCCGATATGGTCAATGCCGAGGCGCAGCGGAACGGCGACCTGCTTTAGGTGCATGCCGATGAGCGTTCCGCCGATGTCCATGCCGGCGTCAGCGCGGATGGACTCCACGGCAATCGGGTCACGGAAGGCATGGTACGCTGCCGTGGCAAACGAGCCGCCAGCCTTGGGCTGGGGAACGACGTTGACCGGCTCTGCGTTCGGCAGAGCGGCTCGCTCGATGATGATCGCGCGGTTCAAATGCTCGCAGCACTGCGCGGCCAGATACACGCCATGCTCGGAAAAAACGGAATAAATCGCCTCAAAGACGACCTTGGCTACCTCCGGCCGGGAATCCGAGCCGATGCGGCTGCCGCAGATCTCGCTCGTCGAGCAGCCGACGACGGCAATCTGGCCGGGCTTGAGCTTTGCCTTTTCTACCAGCGCCAGCGCAGCCTGACGCGCCTGTTCTCTCAGCTCATCCATTGACGTTCACCTTCTCCAGCGTCTTGCTTTCGCGCAGCGCGGCGACCAGCGCGATTGCGGCAACGAGGCCAATGACGCCCTGCAGGAGGTTTCCGGGAATGCTCGAAGCGGCGGCCAGACCCTTGCCGAGAATCAGCCAAGCATAGACAAAGTAACCCAGCACCATCCACAGCTCCGCAGCGACGCCGCCGACGAGCTGGCCGACATAGTGGTGCTTTTTCCCGAGCTGGCGATACAGCAGCGCGGCAATCACGGCCATGAGGGCCTTAATGAGCAGCGTGCCGGGAATGTAGTGCGGATAGCCGGCCAGAAGATCGGCCAGCGCCGAGCCGACACCGCCGGCAAACGCGCCAAACCACGGCCCCAGCACCCACGCGCCGAGCAGCACGAAGCAGTCGCCGATGTTGACGTAGCCCTGCGTTGCGGGCATTTGGATTTGAATAAGCATCGTGGCGACGCACGTCAGGGCGGTGAACAGCGCCGTTAACACCATTTTTCTTAAGGTAAATTGTTTTCTCATTGTGATTTTTCCCCTTGCATTTTTGGAATAAAATGATTATACTGCAAATTGGCATGATTAAAAGAACCAAAATAAGAATATTTGATAATACCAGATTGGAGATCAGCCAATGTTGACCTATACCTTAGAGAAAGGGAGCGGCAAGAGCCTGTATGCCGCGCTCTATGAACTCATCCGCGAGGATATCCGTGCCGGGCGTCTGGCGGCGGGAACGCGGCTGCCCTCACGGCGCACGCTGGCGGCAAATCTCGGTGTGAGCACCGTTACGGTGGAAAACGCTTATACCCAGCTGATCGCGGAGGGGTATGCGGAGTCGCGCGAGCGCAGCGGTGTGTTTGTCTGCGCGATCGGTGCTGCACCGCCGCCGGCGGAGCTGCCGCAGCGAGCCTTTGCCGAGCCGCAGACGAAGGAGCCGCTGCTGGATCTGAGCGGCGGCGGGGGAGAGGATGTGCCGTTCCCGTTTTCTGTTTGGGCGAGGACGATGCGCACCGTGATTTCCGACCGCGGAAAGGCGCTGCTGCAGCCGGTTGATTTTCGCGGCGCACTGGAGCTGCGCGAGGCCATTGCCGGACATTTGTACCGCGTGCGCGGGCTGCGCGTTGCGCCGGAGCAGATCGTCGTCGGCGCGGGCAATGAGTATCTCTACGGCCTGATGGTACAGCTGCTCGGAAGACAGTGCCGCTACGCGGTAGAGGATCCAGGCTATCCCAAAATCACCAACATCTATCAGGTCAATGACGCGGCAGTGTGCCATATTCCGCTTGACGATGAGGGCATGAGCGTTCGAGCGCTGGAGGAAAGCGCGGCGCAGATTGCCCATATCTCCCCGGCGCACCATTTCCCGACCGGGATTGTGATGCCTGCCCGCCGTCGCAGCGAGCTGCTGGCGTGGGCGTATGCTGCGCCGGAGCGCTATATTCTGGAGGATGACTACGACAGCGAGCTGCGCCATTCCGGCAAGCCCGTGCCGCCGCTGTTTTCGCTGGACACTCGGCAGCGGGTGCTGTATTTAAGTACCTTTTCTCAGACCATCGCGCCGTCGCTGCGCATTGGCTATGTCTGCCTCCCGCCGCAGCTGCTGGCGCGGCTGCGGCAGCGGCTGAGCTTTTATTCCTGCGCCGTCCCGTCGTTTGAGCAGTATACGCTCGCGCGGTTCATTTCATCGGGCGACTATGAGCGGCATTTGAACCGACTGCGCAAGCGCTACCGTGAAAAACGCGCCGTGCTCCTCGCGCAGATCGAGCAAAGCCCCATTCGCGACCGCTGTCGCGTTATGGAGGAAAACGCCGGAACGCATTTTTTGCTGCAATTGAAGACCGAGCTTCCGGATGCCGAGCTGGAGCGCCGCGCAGCGGCGGCCGGGCTTTCCGTCCGTTTTTTGAGCGACTACCGCAACCGGCCGGGCGGACAGGGAAGCATGGTGTTTAACTACGCCTGTCTGGATACGGCATGTGTTCCGGCTGCGCTGGAGACCATTGCGGGGCTGCTTTAGGCCGATTCGATCAGCTCATACAGCTGCTTGAGCAAAATGACCGCAAACGGCAGCAGAATCATCCCCAAAATGCCGAACAGGCGATAACCCGCGTACAGCGCGATGAGCGTCAGCAGGGGATTGAGCCCGATCTGCTTGCCTAAAAACCGCGGCTCCAAAAACGCCCGGCTCACCGAGCACAGCGCGTAGAGCACCAGCAGCCCGATGCCCAGCACGGTGCTGCCCCGCAAAAACGAGATCACGCCCCACGGAATCAGGATTGTACCTGCGCCGAAGACGGGCAGGGCGTCGACGACAGCGATCACCAGCGCCAGCGGCAGGGCGTTTTTTCGCCCCAGCACCAGCAGTCCCACTGCCGTCAGACCTAAAATCACCAGCGACAGCCGCAGCTGCGTTTTCAGATACGCGCTCAGCGCGCCGCGCAGCTTTTTAAGAATTTTCTGCCCCCGCGCGCGCCACTGCGCCGGAATATGCTGCGTCAGGAACCTCTGCAGCTTCCCGCGTTCGGAGGAAAACAGATACGCCGACAGCAGCATTGTCAGGGCGAAGAGCAAAATGTCCGGCACGCACATCAAAATACGTCCCGCCAGAGACAGCACCCAGTCTGACAGCGCTCCGGCAATTACGCTGCTGCCGGCGAAGAATTCATCCAGCCACTGTACCGCCGGTGCGGCCAGTCCATCCGGGAGCCTTCCTGCCAGCCGCAGCAGGGCCGCGTGCAGACTGCTCACCGGGCCGGTCAGCGAGGTCAAGAGCCCCGGCAGCCGCGCGCTTAACCGTTCCAGGCCTGCAAACAGCCCCCAGCCCAGCAGCCAAAGCGCAGCGCCCACGGCGACGGCCACGGCGGTCACCGAGACAAACGCCGCCAGCGGCACGCGCTTCGTCAGCCGCCGTTCCAGCGGCAGCGCCAACCGCGACACGCCCCAACCCAGCAAAAACGGCAGTCCGATGGGCAGCAGGAATTTTGCCGTCAGCCAGACGCCCAAAATACCGCCCAGTGCGCAGAGCAGGAGCTTCCAATTTTTTTTCATAGCGGACGACCTTTCCCGGCTTGCAAAGTGTGCCGTTTTGTGTTAAAATGTGCTTCAAAGAAATACAAATGCGCGCAATTCGCGCACAGGAGGCAGGCAGCATGAAGCAGCTCCCCAAGTATTATATTGTCGAGGCGACCGCGCTCCCGGAGGTTTTTCTCAAGGTCGCCGAGGCCAAATGGATGCTCGAGACCGGTGAGGCGAAAACCGTCGGCGAGGCCACCCGCGCCACGGACATCAGCCGCAGCGCCTTTTATAAGTACCGCGACGCCATTTCACCCTTCCAGAATCTGATGGCTGGGCACATCCTTACGTTCCAATTCCTTTTGCGGGACGTAACGGGTCTGCTCTCTTCGATACTATCCATTTTTGCCCAATTCGGCGCAAATATACTCACCATTAACCAAACCATCCCCACGGGCGGCTGCGCGTCGGTTACGATCTCTGCCGAGACGCTGGGCATGGAATGGGGCGCAGAGGCGCTGCTGCGCACGCTGCGGCAGGTCGACGGCGTGGTCAAGGCCGAGGTTCTCGCGGGCTGATACAGTCCTATTCCGTTTTGCCCCGACCAATGAAGAAAAACTGAAAAATCCTATTGCATTTCCTTCCTCCCGCGGCTATACTTGTATCGTCAAAACAAGAGGGAGGTGGAATGCTTGGTGTTTGAAACGATCCGCAGTCTTCTGGCAGAGCTGCTCGGATGCGATGAAGAGCGCATTACGATGCAAACAGTGATTCTCGAGGATTTGGAAGCGGAGCGCAGTGATCTGGAAGAGCTGATGCTCTCCCTCGAGCAGGAGTTTGCCATAGACTGGTCAGAGAACGATCTGAATGCGCTGTCGACCGTCGCCGATGTGGTCATGTTTGTCGAAAATCAAGTTTAATCGCGCGCAATTCCCCCGCAGAGGGTTCTTGCAGCCTGAGCCTGTACATACCGAACCGGAGCCGTGCCCAAAGCACAGCTCCGGTTTTTATGCTTTACGATGCGGCAGCGCTTCTATGAAACGCAGATCGCTTTGCGAAGACTGGAGATGGCGTTTTTTTCGAGTCTTGAGACCTGTGCCTGGGAGATGCCGATCTCCGTTGCGACTTCCATCTGGGTCTTGCCGTCAAAGAAGCGCAGGGCGAGGATGCGTTTTTCTCGCTCGCCGAGGGCGCTCATTGCTTCGCGCAGCGCAATACGCTCGAGCCACCGCTCATCCGTGTTTTTATTGTCACGCAGCTGATCCATTACCGTCAATGGGTCGCCGCCGTCGGAATACACCGGCTCATAGAGCGACACTGGCGCGGCCATGGCGTCCATGGACTGGCGCACGGCCTGCAGCGGCAGCTCCAGCCGCTGCGCAATCTGCTCAAGCGTCGGCTCGCGTGCGCTTTCGCGCTGCATGGCTTCCTTGCATTGCAGCACGCGATAGGCGGTGTCGCGCATGCTGCGCGAAACGCGGATGGCGCTGTAGTCGCGCAGATACCGCTTTACCTCGCCCTCGATCATTGGCACGCCGTAGGTGCTGAAGCGGACGTTGAGGTCGGTGTTAAAGTTGGCGATGGCCTTTAAAAGCCCCACGCAGCCGACCTGAAAGAGGTCGTCCGGATTTTCGCCGCGCCCCATGAATTTCTGGATGACCGACAGCACCAGCCGGAGATTTCCCTCGATAAGCTGCTGCCGCGCCGCCTCGTCGCCCGCTTGGGAGCGCTTTAACAGCCGCAGCATCTCCTCATTTTTCAGCGTTTTCAGGCGGGATGTGTTGACCCCGCAAATTTCGACCTTTCCCTGCATAAGTGATCCTCCTGCCCGGCCCACTGACGGAGCCGGTACGGTACAGTATTTCCCAAGAAGCGCCGTTCATACCCTGCTGTGCGGCAGCCTTCGCGCATGTTCCCTTGAAAATGATGTTTTTCGAATTATTTCGACCAAAAACGCCGAAAAAGAGTTGACATAATCTAAATTTTCTCGGGATTATCCGCTGTTATTGAAACCGGAAATCCTTCCGTATACAGGAAAATATGCACCGGTTTTATCCAAACGGCTTGTCGGACACCGGAGTCGCACAGCTGAATTTGCAAGAGTTTTGCACATTGTGCACAGGCTTTTGCACATCCGGCGTTGTGCAAAAGCGCTTGCATGCTTTGCATGAGGAGTTAACATAATTCTTTATGAACAATTTGGAACAAATTGCGCCAATTCCTCATAGCTCAGATCGCGGTGCACCGCCAGATTGATCGCCATGCCCAGCACCGCTGCCAGATAACGCACCTGCTCGTCAATGTCGCGCGGGGTCACGATCATCTGCCTGTCCGCATCGGGACAGAGGGCGGCGGCGTCCGTTACCGTGGCTGCTCCGAGCGCCAGCACCGGCACGCCGAGGGTTTCCTTGGAAAACCGGCTTCGGCGGTTGCCGACGCCTGAGCCGGGCACAATTCCCGTGTCCGTCAGCTGTACCGTGCGGCACAGGCGCTCCGGCGCGCCCGTGGCCAGCGCGTCGATGACCACGACGCAGTCCGGCTTCGTGTGTGCCACCGCGCCGCGCACGAGCTCCGCGCTTTCGATGCCCGTCGTGGCCAAAACGCCGGGGCAGACGGCGCACACGGGACGGCAGCTGCCGAACTGCTCCGGCAGGTGCTCGATGAGGTGGCGCGTTAAAAACAGCCGGGAGACCGCCAGCGGCCCCAGCGCGTCCGGCGTGACTGCGGCATTCCCCAGCCCTACGACCATAATGCCGCCTGCCTCACCCGTCAGCTTGCGCAGCTCTCCGGCCAGCGTCTGTGCCGGCTGCCGGACATCGCGCCCGCGCGGCAGCTCCAGCGTGACATAGCGCCCTGCGGGCTTTCCGAGCGCTTTTTCACCGCGCGCGTCGAGAATGTCCACCTGTGTCAGCTCGGCGCCGCCGACCGAATACGTGCGCGCGCGAACACCCTCCAGCTTTGTCGTCTGACCGGCACTTTTTTCCCAAAGCGACTTGGCTTCCACCGCCAGATCCGTCCGAATTGTCATAAAAACGCCTCCTTTGGGCTTATCTTTTGCAGAGAAAGAAAAAAATTTGCATTTTTATGAAAAAAACTATTGATTTTGTGCGTTCTTGCCGTTATAATATATTCCTGCGTGAAGTGAATTCAGCGTTTTGATAAACCCCAACAGAGGAGGTGCAATTCATGCCCAACATCAAGTCCGCGAAGAAGAGAGTTTCCCTTTCCCGTATCGCCAACGAGAAGAACAAGATGGCCAAGTCCGCTCTGAAGACCACCATCAAGAAGTTCGACGCCGCTGTTGCCGCCGGTGACAAGGCACAGGCCGGTACCGCGTACACCGCCGCTGTCGTCGCTGTCGACAAGGCTGTGAACAAGGGAATCCTTCACAAGAACAACGCCGCCCGCAAGAAGAGCAGCATGACCCTCAAGCTCAACGCAATGGCGTAAGCAAAAATTGGATGTTTTCCGCCTGACGGTGCTCACCGTCAGGCTTTTGCTTTTTGGGGCGGGGGAAACTCTGGACAAATCCTCTGCGGCGTTCAGCGGAGCTTTTTGGCCAATTCATCGGTTTGAAGGACTTGAAATACACAAAGTATTCCTGCGTTTGCCAAACCTCGACTTGACGAAAAATCTCTCGCTGCCCACTGCGGAGAATTCGTCCGGAGCTTCCCCTAGATTTTGCGAAACGTCTTTATATTTTCTGAATCGAAGAATTGGTGTTGCTATTTCGATTCTTGCTAATTTTTGGGATTTATACTATAATATTATTATATTAACAATAGGAGGTGCGGCGATGTTGACGGATTCGATTCGGACGCTGCCGGGGATTGGACCGAAGAAGGCGGAGCTGTTTCGCAAGCTCGGCGTAACGACGCTGGGCGAGCTGGTCCGGCTCTATCCCCGCACGTATGAGGACCGGACGAGGCTGGTACCGATCGCCGCGCTGGAGGCCGACACGCCCGCCTGCTTTGTGGCCACCGTCGCGACCAACCCGCAGACGCAC
>CAKTZP010000102.1 GCA_934636045.1 uncultured Oscillospiraceae bacterium | reverse complement strand
ATCAAAACGCAGAGAACAAAAATCCATTAAAATGGGAACCGATTTTGACGATTACGGACTTTTTTGACAGTCTGAAGCCCCGCCGGAAGAAATGTTCTCCCGGCGGGGCTATTTGTTTTTGTTTACGCTTCGGGTTCCTCGTCCGTGGGCTCGTCGGCGGCGTCTTCGGTCTCCGCCGCAGACTCGGTCAGCGCCTCAAGCTGCTCCGCCTCGGCCTCCGAGGTCTCACCGCTGTAGGCAGCCTTCGCGTCGGCGATCTCGTCCTTCCACGCGTTGATCTTGCGGTAGGAGTCCGAAATCTCGTCGCAGATCGGCTTGTATTCGGCCTGATCGGGCTCCTCGTCGGTCACATAGTCCTTATAATAGACCTTGCCGAGACGACCATAGGCGCGGCGAATCTTCTCCTGCTCCGCGGCGATGGCGAGCTTCTTCTTGGAGACAAATGCGACATATTTTGCAGCCTTTGCTGCGCTCTGCGCGGCCTCCGTCGCCTTCTGGGCAGCACCGGCCGCCATATCCTTCCACTGTTCTTTCGTTGCCATAAGTAAATTTCCTCCTAATCTTCCGTTTTTTCAGCAGACGCTTCGGAAGCGCTGCGGTGAACCAACATTTGCGAGCCGTCCGGGCGCTTGCGCAGCCGGACAAAGACAATCAGGCCGACGGAGACGATGCACGTCAGCGCTCCCAGCACCTGACTGACGCGGAACGGCCCCCAATAGAGGCTGTCTGTGCGCATTCCCTCGATCACAGTACGGCCGAGACCGTACCATGCAAGGTACATCAGGAAAACCTCGCCGTCAAACTTCCGTTTCTTCGATACAAAGTGCAGCAGCACCAATCCGATCAGGTTCCAAACCGATTCGTACAGGAACGTGGGGTGGTAGTAAGTCCACTCGCCGCCGACGCGCAGACCCATGCGCAGGAAGCAGTCGGTCTGGCCGCCGTGCGCCTCGCGGTTGAAGAAGTTCCCCCAGCGGCCGATCGACTGGCCGATCAGCAGGCCAAGGCCGGCAATGTCAAACGAGGGCAAAAGCTTGTCCCGGCGCTTGCGGCTGCTGAGGAAGTAGGCCGAAAGGCCCAGCACCGCGCCGATGACGCCGCCGTAAATGGCGAGGCCGCCATTGCGGATCTTGAAAAACTCGTTCCACGGCGTGCCGTAAAAAATCACGTAATACAGGCGCGCGCCCAAAATTGCGCAGGGCAGGCCGATAATGACGATATTCAGGATGTCGTCGCTCGTCAGGCCGAACTCCTTGCTGCGGCGGACGGCATAGAGCACCGCCAGCAGCATGCCGATGGCGATGATCAGGCCGTAAAATTTGATCTCAAAATTCGTTCCCGGGATAAAAAATCCGGTCGGCGGGTCGATCTCGTCGATGCCAATGCCGGGAAAGCTGATGGAAATGTCGTTAAACATTGGTCTCCTCCTTTGGTATTACCGTCGTCAGGCAAGCGCGCTCCGGAAGCAGGGTCTCCGCCAAAAACTGCGCGACATCCTCCGGCGTCACCGCCGCATAGGCCTCCGGGAAGCGGAAATACTCCACGCCCTCAAAGTAATATGCACAGATACGATAGCAGATACTTTCAAAGCTGTCAAGGTCTCGCATGCGTCTTCCGAGCGCAGATTTCTTCAGCCGCTCAAACAGAGCCCGGTCGAAGCCCTCGGCGCGGATGCGCGCAGCCCGCTCCGCAATGGCCGCCGCCACAGTCTCGGGGTCGCGGCTGTCGCCCTCCGCGGAAAACAGGCAGGCATCCTTGACGCTTTCATACCCGGCGGAAAAGTCGGCGTCAATGAGCCCCTGCTCATATAGCCGCTCATACAGCGGCGAGGACTCGCCGACCAGTATTTCACCGGCAAGGTCACCGATGATCTCGCGGCGCATGGTATCCATGCCCGGCGCGGGCGGCGCGCATTTATAGCCCAGTGCAAAGGTCGGCATGGAGACGCTCATCCGCCGCTCGCTGCGCTGCCGCACGGGCAGCATGGTCTCCGCCGCACCGTAGTCCCGCTGCGCAAGCGCGCCCTCGACCGGCACGGCGATTTCGGCCTCGGCAACGGCGCGCACAGCCTCCGCATCCACGTCGCCGACCACACAGAGGATCATATTGTCCGGACGGTAAAACGCGCGGTGGCAGGCCGTTAACAGCTCCGGTGTGATCGCAGCAATGCTTTCGACAGTACCGGCGATCGGCACACGGATGGGATGCTGCGCAAACAGCGCGGCAAACAGATCCTCGCCGACACGCGATTGCGCACTGTCCTCATACATGCGAATCTCCTCGGCAATGATGCCGCGCTCCTTTTCGACGCTCTCGGGCGTGAAATACGGTGTCGTGACCATCCGCAGCAGCAGCCGCAGATTGTCCTCAAACCGTTCGGTACAGGAGAAATAGTAGGCCGTCATGCCATAGCTCGTAAAGGCGTTCGGGCTGCCGCCGTATTCCGCGAACAGCTCCGTCGCGTCCTGCCCCGGCAGATCGAACATTTTGTGCTCCAGATAGTGTGCAATGCCGTCCGGCACGCGGTGCTTTTCGCCGTTTAAAACAAACGCTGTGTCCACTGAACCGAAATTCACGGCGAGGAACGCATACTTGCGCGCAAAGCCGCGCTTGGGCACGACGCGCAGCTGTAAGCCCGAGGGAAGCGCCGCGCTGAAGCAGCTCTCGCCCAGACCGGGAAACTCCTGATGCTTCATTGCTTCTCCCCCTTCAAGAAATAGATCGTATCAAGCGTCAGCTTCTGCGCCGCCGCGGCCAGCTCCGGTACGGTCAGCGCGGCGGTCTTTTCCATCAGCGCCGGGATGTCCTCGCCACCGCAGAGCGCCAAGCCAAGGTAAAAATCATCCAGCTGCGCAGGGGCGTCCATCGACGCGCGCAGCGCCGACAGCAGCTGCCGCCGCGCCGATTCCAGCTCCGTTTCCGTGATTTCTCCGCGGCGGCAGGCGTCCAGCTCTGCCAAAATCGCCGCCTGTGCCTCCTCGCGCCGCTCGGCGGAAATACCGGAGGAGATGAGCAGAATGCCCTTGTATTTTTCGATGCTGGACGAGGCATAGTAGCACAGCGAGCGCTTTTCTCGCACATTGACAAAGAGCTTGCTTGTCATGCCCGCGCCAAGCACAGCATTGAGCAGGGAAAGCGCAGGATAGTCCGGGTCGCCGCAGGTAATGCCCGTGCGCAGGCCCATGACGAGCTTGCCCTGCAGAACGTCGAGTGTCTCCTCGACCTCGCGCGGAGCATGCAGCGCCGCGCGGACGACCGCCGTGCCGACCGGGTCGGTGTCAACCGCCGGCCGCCCGGCAAACAGGCGGGAAAAAGCAGCCGCAGCAGCCTCCGGACTGCGCCGTCCGGCGTAGAAAATTTCAACGCGGGAGTTCGCCAGCACCGTTTGATAATGCGCCCAAAGAGACTGCGCCGTAATGCGCCGCACGGCCGGTACCGTGCCAAGGCGCGGCACGCCGTAGGCCTCGTCGGCGCACATCTCGCGCAGCAGGCGCGTGGTCGCATAGGTGCGCTTGTCGTTCAGTGACGATTCGATGGCATTGATGAGATTCTGCTTTTCTCCCTCGACAAAACGGGGGCAGAAGCAGCCGTTCTCTGTAAACGGGCGGAAGAGCACCTCCCGCGCAAAGTCGACCATCGGCGCAAAGACCTCGTCTCCGGCGGGAAGGAAGTCGTCCTCGATGAAGTCGGCATAGAAGCCGGTCAGCTTGATCTCGCCCTTACGGCGCACCAGTGTGCCGAAGGTCGCACCGTAAAGCTCGTCGAGCCGGGCGGAGATGCTGCTGATGTCCGGATAGCGCTCCGTTGCACGCAGCAGAACGCTCGGCAGCAGTGCATCCTCCGCCGCAGTCTCGGCGCAGTGCGGCCGGACGAGGTTGATGCTGAAGCAGCCGGTCTTGAATTTATCGGTCTGCATTGCCCGCAGCGTCACCTGCGGCGCAAGGCGGATGTTTGTGGTCATTTCAGATTCCTTCCGTTTCATAGAATACTTTTCTGCTGTTTTCCATTATACACCTTTTTTAAGAAAATAAAAGAGGAAAGGAAATTTTGCTTGTTATTCCGACGAGAATCTAGTAAAATAGAGAGAACCCCCCGGCGGCCGCGCTGCGGTTTTTCGCCGGACAGGCAAAAAGATTTCCCATTGAACTGAGGAGGAGCTGCATGAGCTGGATCGAGCTGACCATCCGCACCGTTTCCGACGGCATCGAGCTGCTGTGTACCGAGCTGACGCAGGCGGGCTTTGACAGCTTCGTCATTGACGATCAGACGGAATTTCAGGCGTTTTTGGAGAGTGCGAAGGATTACTGGGACTATGTGGACGACGCACTGCGCGCAAAAATGCAGGGCGTCTCGCAGGTGCGGCTATATCTGCCTGCCGAGGGCGCGCAGCAGCAGCTGGCGGAGCTCCGCGCACTGCTGGAAGAGCTCCCCGCGCGCTATCCCGGCTGTGATTTCGGCTCGCTGACGCTTTCACTGGAAAATGTGCCTGACGAGGATTGGGAAACGTCGTGGATGCGCAATTACCGGCCGCTGCCGGTGGGCGAGCGGCTGCTCGTCGTGCCGCAGTGGATGACGGTGGACGACACGCAGGGACGGCTGCCCGTCATTCTTGACCTTGGACTGACCTTCGGCACGGGTGAGCACGCCTCGACGCAGATGTGCATGCGCGCGCTGGAGCAGCTGGTACACGGCGGCGAGCGCGTGGCGGACTTGGGCAGCGGCAGCGGCATTTTATCCATCTGCGCACTGCGCCTGGGCGCGCAAAGCGCCGTGGGCGTAGACGTTGACCCCGCTGCGGAGCATATTGCAAGAGAAAACGCCGCACGCAACGGCTTTGGCCCGGAGCGTTTTTCCGCCTGCACGGGCAACGTCGTAACGGACGCCGCACTGATGGCGCGCTTGGGCGGGAGCGGCGGCTATGACATTGTCTGCGCCAACATCGTGGCGGGCGTGATCGTGCAGCTCGTGCCGGTCGTGCCGAAGCTGCTGAAGGCCGGCGGCGTTTTCCTCTGCTCGGGCATTCTGGCAGAGCGCGAAGGCGAGGTGCGGCAGGCCATCGAGGCCGCCGGGCTGCACGTTGTCGCGGCCGGGCACACCGACGAATGGTGCTGTCTGCTGGCGCAGTGACCCTGCCCTCCCCCGCTTAGAAAGGAGCGAAGCAATGCGATTATCCTATCGAAGCAAGCTGATGCTGAAAAAGCTTTTGAGAATCCTGCTGATTGTGCTTGCCATCGCGCTGGTGGCGGCGATCATTGTGCTGATTTACGTCGAGCCGTATCTGGTCTACGACCGCGCCGGCGCGCATTTGGAGTTTTCGCCTTCCACGGAGCCGAGCATCGAATTACAGGAGCCGGAGACCCGTCCGGTGGTGGACAATCCCCAGATCATCTACAGCGTCGGCGAAACCAACGGCAAAACCATTGCCGAGCTCGGCGGATATTACATCACGACCTCGATGCTGCTTGAGCCGCAGACCGTACTCGACGCGGTGAAGGCCATTGACGAGCCCTGCGCGGTCATGATCCAGCTCAAGAGCATCTGGGGCTATTATTACTACTCCACGGGCATCAGCGGCGCAGAGCGCGCCAGCGTGCAGACCAGCGTCATCGACGAGCTGATCGACTATCTCAAGAACAACGGCTTTTATATGATCGCCGAAATCCCGGCATTTTCCGACATGGTGTACGGTCTGAACAACCAGTCGTGCGGCCTGCCGATGTCCGGCGGCGCGCTGTGGATGGACGAAAACGGCTGCTACTGGCTCGACCCGGCGAACGAGCAGGTCATCTCCCACCTGATGGAAATTGCGCGCGAGCTGAGCGGGCTCGGCTTCCGCGAGGTCGCCTTCTCGAAGTTCACCTTCCCCTCAAGCGAGAACATCGTCTATTCCTCCGACAAGACCCATGCCGAGCTGATTGCCGACGCGGCGGCGCACCTGACGAGCTTCTTTACCGGCAGCTCGACCGTTATTTCCTTTGAAAGCGACGCGACGGATTTCCCGGTCTCGTCCTGTGCCGGGCGGCTGTACATTCCGAACGTGGACGGCTCGCGCGTGGAGCTGTACGCACAGGCCTACAAGGACGCCGGCACGCTGCTGGAGCTGGTATTCAAGGCCTCCTCGCGCGACACGCGCTTTGAAAATCGCGCGGTGCTGCGTCCGCTGATCGCAGAATAATTTCTCATCAAAGGAGACTTTCATTTGCAACTGTTACTGCATTCCGCGAGCGGCCTTCCTGCCGCCTTGGCGGACGCCGCGCTCGACGGGCTGAAGGACGGGCTTTGGAGCATTCCCGTTCTGTTCCTTGCATACCTGCTGATGGAGCTGCTCGAGCGCAGCCAAAAGCTCAACGAGGGCATTCTGCACGCCTATTCCCGCAAGGCCGGGCCTGCGCTGGGCGGACTGCTCGGGGCAATTCCCCAGTGCGGCATCTCCGGCGCAGCGGCCACGCTGTTTGCCACGGGCTCCATTTCGGTGGGCACGATGCTGGCGGTGTTTTTTGCCACCTCGGACGAGATGCTGCCGATCATGCTCTCGTCGCTGGCCGAGGGCAGCGGCCTTCGCATCGGCACGGTCGCCTTGATTGTGGTGGGCAAGGCAGCGCTTGGCATCGTCCTCGGCTACCTGACCGACGCGCTGCTGCTGCGGCGCCTGCGCGCGGGCAAGGACATCCGCAGCTTCTGCGCACGCGAGCACTGCGCGTGCGACGAGGAGGAGGGCAGCGTCCTCCTCTCCGCGCTGAAGCACACGGTCAAGATCGCGCTGCTGTTGATTGCGGTCAACATTGTGCTGAATCTGGCCTTTGCGCAGATCGGCGTGGAGCGGCTGTCCGGCTCGGTGCTGAACACGCCGGTGCTGGGCGAGGCGCTGCTGGGGCTGTTCGGGCTGATTCCCAACTGCTCGGTCTCGGTGGTGCTGACGCGGTCATACCTCAGCGGCGTGATCGGTCTCGGCGGCATGTTCGCAGGGCTGCTGTCCAACGCGGGCATCGGCCTGCTGGTGCTGCTGCGCACGAACAAGAACCCGAAGGAAAATGCGCTGATCATCGCCACGCTCTACAGTCTGAGCGTTCTTTCCGGCGTTGTCATCACGCTGGTCGGACAATTTTTCTGATCGGTGACAGTGTTCGACGGATTTTTCCGGCAGCCGCTGGTAAAATATGGCTACAGCTTATCCAATGCGAGCACACTTCATGCCACGGCGCACAAGCGCCATCCCATGACTGGTCTTGCCCTCCGAGCCCTCGGAGGGCGCTTTCTTTTTTAGCGCCCAGTGTGTCCTGCACCTGCGTGTTTGCGGCGTTCCGTATATATCGTGAGGATAGGACAAGCATGCCGCAGAGCATTGAAGCGTTCTGTGATTCAGTAAAATCCTCCACTGAGCTATTTTTTACCGAAGAGAACACGACTTGACACGCTGTGAAAATTCTGTTATAATACTAATGTAATTGAGGTGTATATATTCTATTTGAGGTGGTGTTATGTGCAACCTTAATAATATGATTGACTATATACAAATGTGTTATGGACGCTTCTTCTGGCTCTGGAGAGGTCAACTTCTAACGCTTTCTCTAGCGCATAGGTCATTGTAATCATCGCAATAAGATAGGACCTATGCGTAGAGAGGTAAGCGTAATGGATTAAAGTGGCGAAAGGAGTATGTATGAAGAGCAATAATACTTCCATTTTAGTGTTAAGAATTATTGTGGCTGTACTATTTATACTTAACTCTGTTACTATTGCATATGCGGAAACCTCTAATCAAACTGACGAAAAGGACGGACAAG
>CAKTZP010000101.1 GCA_934636045.1 uncultured Oscillospiraceae bacterium | reverse complement strand
GCGCCCCCGGCATCCGCGGAGATCACGAATGCGCCACCGTCGAGGAAATGCCCGCGCGCCTTTCCCGCGGCATGTACGTCCTGCTGCGGCAGGGCTCGGCGTGCCACGATCTGCGCACGCTGGTGCACGGCGTGACCCCGGCCAACAGCCGCCGCTGCGTGCTGTGCTCAGACGACCGCCAGCCGAAGACCATTTTCAGTGAGGGGCACATCGACAGTCATCTGCGCATCTGCGTCGAGGAGGGGCTCGATCCCGTCACCGCCATCCAGATGGCGACGCTCAACGCCGCCGAGTGCTGGCAGCTCAACGACCGCGGTGCCATCGCGCCGGGTCTGCGCGCGGACATTGTGCTGCTCGACGATCTGAAGGACTTCCATGTCAACCGGGTCTGGCTGGCCGGCAAGCTCTGCGCTCAAGAGGACGAGTACCTGCTGGAGGTGCACCGCCACGACATTTCGTCCGTCAAGGGCAGTGTCCATTTGAAGGACTTCTCCGTTGACCGGCTGCGTCTGCCGCTCAAGAGCGACTGGGCGCACGTGATCCAGATCCTTCCCGGCGGCGTGGTGACGCAAAACCGCGTGGCGCGCATTACCCGCGACGCAGACGGCAGCTTCGTCCGCGATCCCAACGTGGATATTGTAAAGGTCGCCGTCGTGGAGCGGCACAAGTGCACCGGCAATGTTGCCGTGGCGCTGCTGGGCGGCTACGGCATTCAGCACGGCGCGGTCGCGCTCTCCGTGGCGCACGATTCGCACAACATCATCACCGTCGGCGTGAGCGACGAGGAGATGGCCTGCGCCGTTGAGGCGCTGGCCGAGCAGGAGGGCGGCATCGTCCTCGTGCGCGACGGCAAGGTCGTCGAGCGCATGCCCATGCCGGTCGCCGGCCTGATGAGCGACAAGAGCGGCCGCTGGGTCGACGAGCGCCTGACCGCCGTCCACGCCGCGGCGCATGCCGAGCTGGGCATCACCGGCGGTGTCGAGCCGGTCATGACGCTGTGCTTCATGTCCCTGCCCGTCATCCCCGAGCTGAAGCTCACCGACCTCGGTCTGTTCGACGTAACGAACTTCCGCTTCACTACCGTCGAGGCCGAGGAGCCGAAAGCATAAATAAAAATCAGCGCCGCACCGTTTGTTGCAAACGGTGCGGCGCTTTTTGCTTTATTCGGGGAGGTCGCGCATGGTCAGGCTGATGCGCTTGCGCTTTTCGTCGACCTCCAAGACGGCGACCTTGACGATGTCGCCGACGCGGACGACCTCGGAGGGATGCTTGATAAAGCGGTTGCAGACGCGCGAGATGTGCACAAGGCCGTCCTGATGCACGCCGATGTCCACAAAGACGCCGAAATCAATGACGTTGCGGACGGTACCGGTGAGCACCATACCGGGCTTGAGGTCCTTGAGCTCCAGCACGTCGGTGCGCAGGATGGGCGGCGGGAGCTCGTCGCGCGGGTCACGGCCGGGTTTACATAATTCTTTTACAATATCCCGCAGCGTGGGCAAACCGACGCCGCACTGCTCCGCCGCCTTTTCCGCGCCGAAGGCCTCGAGCCGCTGGGGCAGCTCCGTGAGCTTTCCCTCTGCAACATCCGCCTCCGTGTAGCCGCAGAGCGTCAGCAGCTGCTGCGCCGCCGCGTAGGATTCCGGATGGACGCCGGTGCGGTCGAAGACGAGCTTGCTTTCCGGCACGCGCAGGAAGCCAGCCGCCTGTTCATACGCCTTTGCACCGAGCTTCGGCACCTTCAGCGCCTGCTTGCGGGCGGTAAACATTCCATTTTCCTCGCGGTAGGCGACGATATTCTTCGCAATGGCGGCGTTCAGGCCGGAGACGCGCCGCAGCAGCGACGCCGAGGCCGTGTTCAGGTCGACGCCGACCGCGTTGACGCAGTCCTCTACCACGCCGCCAAGCGTTTCATCCAGCCGCTTTTCCGGCAGGTCATGCTGATACTGCCCCACGCCGATGGCCTTGGGGTCGATCTTGACCAGCTCGGCCAGCGGATCCTGCAGGCGCCGCGCGATGGACACCGCCGAGCGGAGGTTCACGTCATACTGCGGGAATTCCTCAGCCGCCAGCGGCGAGGCGGAATAGACCGACGCGCCCGCCTCGGACACGATCATATACGACACGCCCTTGACCCGGTTGATCAGCTCGCAGGTCATGGCCTCGGTCTCGCGCGAGGCCGTGCCGTTGCCGATGGCGATGTGCTCGACGCCGTGCCTGCGGATGAGGCGCTCGAGGGTGACAATGGCCTCCTCACGCTTGGCCTTGGAGAAGGTGGGATAGACCACGGCGGTGTCGAGCACCTTGCCGGTGGGGTCGATGACGGCGACCTTGCAGCCGTGGCTGTAGCCGGGGTCGAGCCCCATGGTGACATGCCCCTTGACCGGCGGCTGCATCAGCAGCGGGCGCAGGTTGAGGGCAAAATTATGGATCGCGCCCTCATTGGCCAAGTCGGTCAGGGCGGCGCGCAGCTCGCGCTCCATGCTCGGAGCAATCAGGCGGTCATACGAATCCTCCGCCGCAGCGCGGACAAAGGCCGCCGCGCCGCCGCCCGGGCGGAGCACCGCGCGGCGCAGGCAGATCAATGCCTGCTCGCGGTCGGTCTCGACAGAAACCTTCAAAAAGCCCTCGCGCTCGCCGCGATTCAGGGCGAGAATCTGGTGCCCCTGCAGTTTGCTGACGGGCTGAGTGAAGTCAAAATACACGCGGTAGACCGCGCCGGCCTCCTCCTGCTCCTTGGCCACAAGCGAGCGAACGACGGACGAGCGCTGCATCAGCGTGCGCAGGCTCTTGCGGATGGCCGCATCATCAGAGATCATCTCAGCGATGATATCCGACGCGCCCGCCAGCGCCTCGGAGACATCGTTCACGCCAAGCTCTTGGTTTACATAATCTTTCGCCAGCAGCTCCGGCGCAGCAAGCTCTGGCGATTGGCCGAACAGCGCCAGCGCCAGCGGCTCAAGCCCCTTCTCCCGCGCGGCGGTCGCACGGGTACGGCGCTTGGGCTTATAGGGGCGGTAGAGGTCTTCCAGCTCAGCAAGGGTCTTGGCCGCGTCGATGGCGGCGGAGAGCTCATCGGTCAGCTTGTCCTGCGCGGCGATGGATTTGCGGATCTCCTCGCGCCGCTGGGCAAGATTGCGCAGATATTGCAGCCGGTCGGCCAGATTGCGCAGGGTGGTGTCGTCCATCGCGCCGTGCAGCTCCTTGCGGTAGCGGGCGATGAAGGGGATCGTGTTGCCCTCGTCGAGCAGGGTGACGACGTTTTCAATATGCTGCGGCTTGAGCTTCAGCTCCTCCGCCAGTTGGGTGATAATCTGTTCCATGGGGTCCTCCGAGAATTGAAATAGGATATGCCCGCGGCACAAGGCGGGAGCAAGTAGGTAATAAGTAATAGTGAAGCGCTAAGAAGTTCGGGGTCATTTGGGCAAAACGACGCGGAAGGTGGTGCCCTTGCCCAGGGTGCTGTCGACCTCGATGACGCCGTCGGAGAGCTCAACGATACGTTTGACGAGCGCGAGACCAAGTCCATTGCCCTCGGCGCGGCGAGAGGTATCACCCTGATAGAACTTTTCAAAGCTCCGGCGCGCGGTGGCCTCGTCCATGCCGCAGCCGTGGTCCGCGACGGTAACGACAACACAGGTGGTCTGCTCGAGCAGGCGCAGCGCAATCTCCTGCCCCGGCTCACTGAACTTGATGGCATTGCTCAAAAGGTTCGTCCAAACGTGGGACAGCAGGCTTTCACAGCCATGGACGGTCACCTCGTCGAGCTGTACGTCAAAGCTCAGCTTCTTTTTCTCCCACTCCGCCTCAAGAATCACGACGGCCTGCCGCAGCTGCTCGTCGAGACGGAAATCGGTGTACTGCTCCGGCAGCGGTCGGCTTTCCAGCTTAGAGAGGATGAGAATATTCTCCACCAGCGACGAAAGGCGGTGGGTATTATAGAGGATTTTGGCAAGGTATTCCTCTCGCTCTGCCGGGGAAAGGTCGCCGTCCTGCAGCAGCATGGCATAGCCCTCGACCGCGGTCAGCGGGGTTTTGAATTCATGCGAAACGTTGGCAACAAAATCGTTGCTGAGCGTGGTGATGCTGTTGAGCTCCTGCACCATGGCATTAAAATTGCGGAAGGTGGTCTGCACCTCCTCGAGCTTGCTCGAATCGCTGACGGAGACGTTGAAATTCCCCTGTGCGACCTCCTTGGAGGCGTTGCTGAGCTTGAGCATCGGCGTCAGGATGCGGCGGCCGATGAACACGCTCATCAGGCCGCTGGCCACCAGCGACACCAGCACCAGCGAGGCCAGCGTCAGCGCGCTCGGTGAATCAACGCTGCCCGTGCGCTTAAGAATGAGCAGCACCGCAATGACCGCGCCGAAGGTAAACAACACGATGATCGACACAATCAGATAGAAATACAGCCGCATACGCGGCGAGAGCTTATACTCCATCGCGTTTCACCGCCCGGTAGCCGATGCCGCGCACCGTCTGAATCTCAAAGTCGGGGCTTGTGCGGAAGCGGTCGCGCAGCCGGTTGATGTGCACATCCACCGTGCGCGCCTCCGTCGGAGAGTCCATCCCCCAGATGTCGTCCATGAGCTGCTGTCGCGTAAAGATGTGTCCCGGTGAGGAAAGCAGCTTGTACACCAGCAAGAATTCCTTCTGCGGCAGGATCGTCTCGCCCGCCGCCGCCGCAACGGTGAAGCGGTCGTAGTCCAGCACCGTGCCGCCGACGGTCAGCCGCCGCTGTGCAACCATCTGCGCCCGGCGAAGCAGCGCATTGACACGCAGCACCAGCTCGTTGACGTTGATGGGCTTGACCATATAGTCATCTGCGCCGGAGAGAAAGCCGAACTGCAGATCCTGAAAGCCGTCGCGCGCGGTAATCATCAGCACGGGGACGGCGTTGCCCTCCGCGCGCAGCTGCCGCACCAACGCATAGCCGTCCATGCGCGGCATCATGATGTCGGAAACGATCAGGTCAATGTGCTCGTGCGCCATCAGCTCCAGCGCAGCCGCGCCGTCGGCCACGCCGAAGGCCGTAAAGCCGCTGCGCGTCAGCACGCGGCAAAACAGCTGCTGCAGCTCGCCGTCGTCCTCTGCGACCAAAATGCGGAACATTGCACCGCCCCCTTTCGCCCAACAGTATACCACATCGGACGGCCGATTGTAAAGAAATCCCGCAAGAATTCCTCCGCGGCAATTGCGGCCGTCCTGGCGTTTTTTAACAAAATTTCATCCTCAGTTGATGCTGAGTTGATGTTCGGTGCGTATACTAAAGATAGAAAGAAGAGGCGAATGCGCCCCATGCAAGTCGGAGGGATGATGATGGAGGAACTGAACCGTCAAAAGATCGAACAGGCCCGGCATGTGGATACCGACCGTATTTTTACGCTGCCGAATATGCTCAGCTTTTTCCGGCTGCTGCTGATTCCGCTGATCGTCTATCTGCACGAAAGCGACCATGTCGGCTGGGCATTTGCCATGCTGCTGCTGTCCGGTGCAACGGACGTCATCGACGGCTGGATTGCCCGCACGTTCCACCTTGTGTCCGATTTCGGCAAGGCCATCGACCCCATTGCCGACAAGCTGACGCAAATCGCTGTGCTGCTGTGCCTGATGCCGATGCGTTTTTGGTGGGTCGTTGGCGTGCTGGTGTTCAAGGAATGCGTCATCGGCGCGCTGTCGCTGCTGGCCATCAAGCGGACGCACAGCGTTTACAGCGCCGGGTGGTACGGCAAGCTGTGCACCGTGATCATCTACCTTTCCATGTTCGTGCTGATTCTCTGGCGCGAGCCCTCGCCGACGTTCGTGCTGGTCGATTCGCTGCTCATCGCGGCGGCCGTCTGCCTGTCGTTTGTCAAATACCTGCTGTACTTCAGAAAAATCCTGCGGGAGGCGCGGAATGAAACGCCGCGGCACGAGGCGTGAGACGGCGCTTCGTCGAGTTCTGGCAGCTGCGCTCGGCGCGGCTGGGCTACCGGCTGCGCTACGGGCCGCAGAAGCGCATGGTGCGCTGCCCGGCCTGCAAGGCCATGCAGTCCGTCCCCATCGGCCACGGCCAAACCAAGCTCGTCTGCCGCCGCTGCGGCGAGATCTTCCTGCGCAGAACATGACCGTGCATCATCAATTATAAGGATATCTGCCACTGCCGCCGTACCGGGATGCTCCGGTACGGCGGTTTTTCGGGCTGTTCCGATTTGTCATTGCAAGGCTCTGAAAGAGCCGTGGTGATCCGTTCTTCTTTCCCTCAATCGCCGCACCAAGGCACTCCGGTGCGGTGGCTTTTTGCGCTTTCGCAGCGCCCCCGTCTTGTTATTGCGAGGCTCTGAAAGAACCGTGGCAATCCGTCCCCCTTAACAAGCCATCCTCTCACGGATCGCCACGGCTTGCTCCGCAAATCTCACAGGGGCAGAAAACAAATTCTTTTGAAATTTCCGGAAAAACTTGGAACTTAAATTTCCCTCCGCCGTCTAAAAGGCAAAAGGACACGCCGCACACGACTGCCCGCAGACGGGTCATGAAAGAAAGGAGGAACCTACCGATGAAGCTGGAGATCGCCTGTATCCTGCTGGCCGCTCTGCTCCTCCTCTGCGCCTGCGCCCAGCCGCTCCTGTCCTAACCCGCCCCGCCACGAATCCCGCACCGGCCTCCGTTCCACGCCGTAGGGGCAGTCCCCGACCGCCCGCCCCTCGCGCCGCAGCGCACGTATCGATATGGTTTGCAGCAAAATCGAAGATGCCAGCACGGGCGGATGTGGGCATCCGCCCCTACGGCGAGGGACGGAGACGGGCGTAAGAACGGAAGTGCCAGCAGCGGGGCGTCGCACCCGCAGGGGGTATGCCGCATCCGTAAGGCGGCAGAGCCGCCAACGGCTGCGCTAACGACGCCGCCCCCTACAAAGGTGCGCGCTGCCGACCTCGGACTGTAGGGGACGGCCTCTGGACGTCCCGAACCCCCGCCGCAGCGGATATTTTAATCCGTGCCGTCAGGCACACCACACTTCTTACCTCTTCACTATTACTTATTACTTCTCGCCGCCGCTTTTTTGCGGCGGCGTTGTGTATTCTTCCAAAAAACAGCGCAGTATTTTGTCACTTTTGTAAAATTCTTGTGGAAACCGGGAAATCGCTTGCCTTGGGGTAGACTTTCATGCTAAACTGAGCATGGCGCCGCCGACGGAAGGCGCGCCGAAAATTTTTTTGGAGGTCTGCAATGAAAAGAGTTCTATCCGTTACTTTGATTCTACTCCTTTTACTCGCACTCGTTCCCGCTTCCGTATTTGCCGCCGACCCGTACACCCGTGAGGACGCAGCCGTCTATCTGGCAGAAAAGTTTGCCCTCGCCGATATCCACGCAAAGACCATCGAGGGCATGGAAAAGACCCCGAAGGAGCTGGGCTACGCCGCTTCCTCGGAGGCGATCACCGCAAAGAACGTCATCGCCGCGGCGAAGGACTGCGTCGAACTGAAAACGGCGCCCAAAATTGAAGCCGTTGTCAACGCGCTGCTGCTGCCGCTGGCTGAGGACGGTCTGAGCTTCAAGCCCAACGACCCCATCACCGTCCGCGAGATGGCCACCGCCGTCGCCAAGGGCATGTACGGCGCCGACCTGAAGATCGACCACCTGAAAAAGGCCATCGACAACGGTCTGTTCAAGGCCTCTGACATCACCGACGAGCCCATCACCAAGGCGCAGGTCGACACTCTCTTCGCGTTCCTGAACGACGTGAAGCTGGTTGCCGTCTTCGCCACCGCTGACATCCACGGCAACTACATCCCCTATAAGTCCTCCGACGGCAAGTTTGAGATCGGCTCCGTTGCCCGCATCAAGACCG
>CAKTZP010000100.1 GCA_934636045.1 uncultured Oscillospiraceae bacterium | reverse complement strand
GTCTGATCGTGGGACGGGGTGCATTGGTTCAGGTCGATTTCGTCTACTACGGCTCGCTGGCAATCTTCGTCCAAATAGGAAAGCTCCACCGCAGGACGCATTTTAATTTTTCCTTCGTCCACAAGGTCGAGTAGTTCAGGCACAAGGTTTGTCAGGCGGATATACCGACGAACCTGTTCGTGACTTTCTCCACTCTCGGCGGCAACAATTTCCCGTGTTGTTTTCCCATCGAAATTCTGCACCACTGGCACAGAATTTTCTTTGCTCGGTCTGCCAGCTTGCCGCTTCATCGCTTCCAGTCTCATTTTATCAGCGACACGGGACTGATCGGCTTTGTAATGAATTTTCTCAGCAGCGCCGCCTTCGCCTGCACTGCTGCGCTGATCTCCCGGAAAAAGCACACGCTTTCTGGCGCGGTGCTCGGGTTGCTGGCCGGTGTCGTGTCGATGACCGCCGTCATGCTGCTTTGGAACTATCTGCTGACGCCGCTGTATATGAAAACGTCCCGCGCAGACGTTGCGGCTATGCTGATTCCGGTGTTCCTGCCGTTCAATCTGCTCAAGAGCCTGCTCAACAGTGCGCTGGCGCTGCTTCTGTACCGGCCGCTTACGCAGGGCCTGCGACGGGCCAACCTGTTCCCGCAGAGTCCCGCCGCCGCAGGCAGCGGCAAGCGCTGGGTCTGGCTCGGTGCCGCCCTCGTCGCCGCCGCGGGCATCGTCCTGCTGCTCGTCCTGTAACGGAAAAAACGTGCTGCTCTTTTCAAGCAGCACGTTTCTTTATTCTTTCGTTTCCTTCGGCAAAATCAGGTTCAGCAGAACGGCCATGATCGTGGCGATCACGACGGGCGACTTGCCGAGGATCATCGCGATCTCCTCCGGGAACTGGGAAAGTGCCGAGCCGGCCTGTGCCACGCCCACGCCGAGTGCCGCAGACAGGCCGACGACTGTCGTATTCCGCGCCGTCAGGCCCTGCGAGGCGATGAGCTTCATGCCGGTCATCGCGATCGTCGAGAACACCGTCACGGTCGCGCCGCCCAGCACACACTGCGGGATGGTCGTAAGAACCGCCGCGAACTTCGGCGACACGCCCGCCAGCAGCAAAAATGCGCTCGTCAGGGTGAACACGGTCCGGTTGATGACCTTATTCGTCGTGGTGATGCCGACGTTCTGCGAATAGGTCGCCGTGGGAAGACCGCCGAGCAGCGCCGAAAGGATGTTGCCGGCGCCGTAGGCGATGATGCCGCCTTGCAGCTCATGGTCCGTCGGTTCGCGCCCCATCGCACCCACGGTGACGGCGGAAAAGTCGCCGATGGCCTGAATGGAGTTGATGGCAAACAGCAAACCGAGCGCAACACAGCCGGAAAGCTCAAATTGAACGCCGAAATGCAGCGGCTTCGGCAGCGAGAACCATGAGGCCTCCACGATCCCCGAAAAGTCCACCATGCCGAAGCAGAGCGCGACGATATAGCCGAACGCCATGCCGATCAGGACGGAGGCCAGCTTGCAGATGCCCTTGCCGTGGTAATTCAGCACCATGACCGCTGCAAGCGTGATGGCCGCGATCAGCCAGTTCTGCCACGAGCCGTAGACGAGCGAGGCCGGCAGGCCCTTCGCCGCGACGGCAGCCGCCGTGTTGGCCGTACCGCCCGCCATGTAATTGATCGCCGTCGGATAGAGGGAAAGGCCGATGGTAAAAACGACCGTACCGGTGATGACCGGCGGGAACAAGCGACGGATGGGCTTAGCAAAGATACCGACCAGCACCGCGATCAGTCCGCCGACCAGCATCGCCCCGGCAATAGACGCGATCCCGCCGCCCGCCGCCGCGATGGCCTGCATACTCGGAAGGTAAGCAAAGCTGACACCGAGAATGATCGGCAGGCCCGCACCGAAGCGTTTCCCCAGCGGAAAAAGCTGAATGAGCGTACTCACCGCCGACATGACGAGCGAGGTCTGAATGAGCAGCACGCGGTCGGCATAAGTCAGACCGGCAGTCTCCGCAATGATGATCGCAGGCGTGACGCAGCCGACGATCATCGCAACAAGGTGTTCCAGCGCAAGAGAAAGCGTCGCCCCCAGCGGCGGCCTGCCGTGGAAGTGAAGCAGCGCTTCGCGAGTAGGTTTTTGCCGCATTTCGGTAACAGCTCCTTTTTGTGATCTCTGTTTCCTATTCTAGCATACTTTCCCACAAATTCAAGCGCAAAAACGCATGATTCGACACACCAAAATCGTTCCGCTGCTGGCACTTGCCGGAATGAAAAAGCCACGGCTTGCTCCCGCAAGCCGTGGCTTTTCTTGGTTATTTTACGATGTTCTGTGCATAACGGGCGAGGATGGTTGCGACCTGGGCGCGGGTGGCGCTGCCGGTGGGATCGAGATAATCCTTGCCGTTTTCGTTGCTGCCCTTGACGAGGCCCTCGGCGTTGGCCCATGCGAGGGCTTCCTTCGCGTAGGCGCTGACCTTGTTTGCATCCGGGAACGCATTGAGGTTCGCACGCTTGCCGGTATCGACACCCTTCTTCTCCGCGTAGCGGAACAAGATGGCGGCAATCTGCTCACGGGTCACTTCGTCGTTCGGGGCAAAATGGGTTGCATCAACGCCGTTGACGATACCGTTCTCGGCGGCCCATGCCACAGCGTCGGTGTAGTATCCCTTCGCAGGAACATCAACGAAGCTGCTTGCCTTCGTGGCGGCGGTCTTGCCGTCCAGTCTCCAGAGCACGGTGACGAGCATCGCGCGGGTCATGGCTTCATCCGGGCTGAATTCGTCGGGAGCCGTGCCGTTGAACAGCTCCTGCTGGTTGGCGAATTTCACTCCCTCATAAAACCAATCGGAACTCTTAACATCCTTGAACGGATTGACCCAAGGCTTCGCCGGCTCGACGTTCTTCTCGTAAATCGCCGTAACCGTCAGGTTTTCGGTAACGTTGTCGAACGCCTTGTCCCAGCCCTTGAAGGTGTAGCCTTCGTGTTCCGGCGCAGCAGGCGCAGTTGCAGCCTTGCTCTCCTCGACCTTCACGGTCGCGATGGTTTCCTTTGTCAGACCATCGACAAAGGTCACGGTATACTCGACCGGGTTCTTTTCGTAAATCGCCGTAACCGTCAGGTTTTCGGTAACGTTGTCGAACGCCTTGTCCCAGCCCTTGAAGGTGTAACCCTCATGTTCGGGCGCGGCAGGCGCAGTCGCGGATTCACCTGTTTCGACGGTGCGGACGGCAATGGTTTCGCCGGTCAGGCCGTCTACGAAGGTGACGAGGAAGGTCGTCGGCTCGACATTCTCACAGGTCGCTGCGATATTCTCATACTTCACAATTCCGGCGAACAGGCCGAGCTCGAAGTTTTCGTTTTCCTCGGTCGGCGTGGCGGTCAGGCCCATCTTGCCGCCGTTTTTGCCGGTGACGGTGACGGTCAGGTCGCCGCCGTCCTTGCGTTCGAGTTTGACGTGCATCTCGCAGGCCTCGCCCTTGACCCAGTCTTGGTTCCGGCCGTTGAGCTTGACGAAGCTCTGGTTGCCGTCGCCGCCGCGGCTGTCAAGCTCCAGCGTGACACCCAGCACCTTGACATAGGCGGAGGATTTGTTGTTTGTCGAGATGTCCAGCTCGGCGGTAAAGTCCTTCTGATTCGTCAGCAAGCCCTTCCAGATGCGGTGGTTGCCGGTCGTCTTGTCGTAGACTGCCGCGACGTTCGCCGCATCCGTCGCCGTCCAGCCGGAGAAATCCTTCGGTTCGTCCGTATCCCAGCCGAACTCGTCCGGCGTATGGGTTTCGACGGGTACGCTGTTGATGCAGATGTACTCGTTAAAGGTCCGCATGGCGACGTTTGCCAGCACGCGATAGCCCGCATTGGTGGGATGCAGGCCGTCGTCGAGCAGCCATTCCACGCCGCGCATGTCATAGTAGGTATCGACGTAGATGTAGCCGAACTCCTCGGCCAGCGCCTTGATACCGGCATTCCATTCCTTGATCCCGGCGGCATCGGCATCGTTGCCCTTCGCAGTGATGCTGAACACCATGACGACGGTATCCGGCAGCTTCTCCTGAATTTCGGCGAGGTAGCCGTGGTAGGTGGTCAGGAATTCCTGCTTGCTCGTTCCGGCGTGGAAGTCGTTGATGCCGTAGGCGATCGTGAGCAGGTCGGGATGGTTGGCAACGATGTAGTCGTCCACCGTTTCCTTGGCGGGCGGGAACATATCGTTGTCCGTGCGGGTACACATTCTTGTGCCGGAAATGCCTTTATTGATGAAGGTAACCGGCGAAAGTGCGTTGAGCATCGCGGCGAAGCGGGCGGCGTAGCAGTCGGTCGTGCGATCGACGGCCTGTGCGCCCTCGGTGATGCTGTCGCCGACGGAAATATAGGTCTTGATCTCGCGGGTCATGTCCTTGCGCGGGTTAGCGCGGCTGACCTTGATCGTTTCGGCAAGCACCAGTGCATCAGCGGCGGTGAAATCGGCGGCGTTCTTTTCCGCTGCGGCAAGGGCCGCGCAGACCTTCGCCTGATTCTCGCTGCTCAGCGCACGGTAGGAGCGGAGGTTCAGGCCCAGCGCTTCGTTTTCCAGCGCTGCACTGACAGCCTCGGCAGTCGCCGCCGCGTTAAAGGCGGCAAGGGCCTCGGCGGTCTTGGCCGGTGCGGGCGTACAGGTCGTCTTGATGGGGCTGACGGAATTCACGGCAAGACAGGTGCAGCTTCTCAGAAGCTGCTCAAGGACCTCACCCGCGGCGACGGTCTGTCCGACGGCGCTATTCAGCGACCACGCGCGCTCGCCCATGGCGGCGTAAAGGTCGGCATAGAGATAGCCCTTCTGCTCGGCCAGTGCGCGCAGACCGGCGTTCGCGGCGGCATACTTGTCCGCATCGGCATCCGCAATATAAGGCAGGGACGCAATAACGACGACATCGCCCTTGACGGCGTTCAGCCGGGCAGCAAAGGCGCTCAGGAATACCTCGGCGCTTGCCGCTGCGGTGAAGTCGGCGGCGGCGGGCGTTACGACCACGAGGTCGGCCTCGCTGCCCGAGACAGGCTTGACGGTATGGTTCTGATATTCGCTGATATCGGCGCAGAGGCTGTCCGCCCCGGCAAAGACGCCGTCAAACGCAACCGTACCGAACGGGACGGCGCGGCGGCCCATGGCAGCCTTTCCGGCGCGGATGCTGCGGAATTCCGCAGTACCGGCGTAGAGGCCCAGCTCCACGTTATTGCTGTTTTCCTTGTTGGCGATGTTGTAGGACTTGACCTCGTTGGTACCGACGACGCTGATTTCCAGATCGCCACCGTCACAGGAGAGGTAGACCGGTACAACCAGATTTTCAACATCGAGCCATTCACCCTCGCCGTTGACCTTGACGTAGACCTGCTGGCCGTTTCTGCCGCGCGTGTCCAGCTCCAGGGTCTGGTTGAGGACCTTGACATAGGCGGAGGTATCGTCGCGCAGCGCGGCGGCCAGCTTCACGGAGAAGCTGTTCTGATCGGAGATCAGGCTCTTCCAGATGCGGTGGCTGCCGGTCGTCTGGGCATAGATGCCGGTGATGTTCAGACCGTCCACCGTCGCCCAGCCGGAGAAGTCCTGCCCTTCGTCGGTTTCCCAACCAAAATCGCCGGGGTTCTGCCCGCTGATGCCCTCGTCGCGGACGTTGGCATAGACAACCTCGTTGCCCGCATCGATCGCGCCGATGTAGACGTTCCTGTCGGCGGTGTTGGTCGGCGTGAGGGCGAACACCTCAGCCTTCGCATTGCCCTTACCAAGCATTTTGACGGTCAGATCGCCGCCGCCCACGCGGGCGATCGTCAGCTCACAGGTCTGGCTCTGTGCATCGAACCAGCCGTTGATTTCCTTATTGTAGATCTGATTGCCGGTGCCGCCGTGCGCATTGAGTTCAATGTGCTGGCCCATGACCTCGACCTCGCAGCGCCAGTTGACGATCTGAACGTCCATCTTGACGCAGAAGTTTTCGGGGTCCTGAATGAGTTCTTTATAAATGCGGTGACCGCTCTTGCCGTCGTTCGTTATCTTCATATGAGTGCCGTCGGTGCTGACCTTCCAGTTGGCAAAGCTCTTTCCGGCATCCGTCTGCCAGCCGAAGTCCGCCGGGGTCTTGGTGGGATCGTACTCCTCCGTAGGCTCCTCTCCACCCTTTTCGGTCTTGATGTAAGCGTTCGTCGGAGCGTCGGCGAGGACGGTATTGTTCTTATCCGCAACGAACGTTTTCAGTTCGCAGGCAGTGCAGGCTCGCAGCACTTCCGGCATGGTCGCCGTCAGGGAGTTCCGGTCGATGACGGCGTTGCTCTCCCGATCGGTCACGACCCACGAATAGGTGTTGTTGTCCGCATCATAGGTCAGGACGACGTGGAGCTTGCTGATGGGCGCATTGCTTTCCGTGCTCCAGTTGAAGGGGCGGTCCGACCAGTTCTGGCCGTCCCAATACTGTGCGGAGATGGCGGCCTGATATTTGCCGCTGCCGTTACAGAAGGATTGGATTTCATGCTTGAAGTAGGCATCGTTCACGGGATCACGGATGACCATGGCGTAGTTATCCGCCCATGTGTTTGCCTCCGTGCAGGACACGATCTGGGTGAGGTCGAGATCGTAGCCGATCTCGTAGTCCTTGGTGTTGTCCGGCTGGAAGTCGGCGGTGTTCCAGTCCGCGTTGCACGGGAAGGTCACGGGAGTTCTTCCGGTGGTATCTTCCTCCTCAACCGCCGCCTTGAGCTGCACGTCCTGATAAGAGATCAGGCCGCTGTTGCCCTCGGCGTAGAGAAGAAGCTCCTTAGCGCCGGAATTGAACGCATCGGAAAAGTTGGAGATTGCGATATTCTGCGATTGCAGGACTTCACCGGTCGTGGGATCGGAGAAAATCCATTGCATGGTGTCGCTGTTTTCCGCCATGCGGAAGGTGACCTTCAGCGAAGGCAGGCTCGTTACCGTCCAGTCCGTCGTTTGCAGGCCGTTTGTCCAGTTTACGCCGCCGTCGCTGCTAAAGCGGATCATGGCGTAAACCTGAGAATGCTCGGCATTGCGCTGGATTTCGTAGTTCAGGAACTGCCAAGCGCCGTTGTCCCACTCGCGCAGATAGCCGCAAGCGCGGGACAGCTCTCCTTCGACCTCGCTGAAGTTGACGACATAACTCAGCTCAAAGCCGCCGGAGATGATTTGCTTCCATGTGTTGAAGCCGCCGCCGGCAGTCGTCTGACGGAGGACGCCGGTTTCCGCATCGTACGTCCAGTTCCCGTCAAGCGCCCATCCGGGGTCGTTCGCGGCAGCCGCAGCGGGTACGATGGAAAGTACCATGGCAACTGCCAGAAGCAGGGTAATCAGTCGTTTCATTTGTGCCTCCTTGTTTTAATGAGCTTCGCCCATGATTTTTCAAAGGTTTGGGCAAATCAGTTTGCGATGTTGCGGATAAAGCGGACGAGAAGCGTTGCGACCTCGGCGCGGGTGGCGTTGCCCTGCGGGTTCAGGTAGACCTTATCGCCTTCCTTGCTGCCGCCGATGAGCTTTTCCGCCACGGCCCACGACATTGCCTCGGCCGCATAGTCGGAGATGTTTGCTGAGTCCGGGAAATAGGCGACGGATTCGCGGCGCTCGGTGCTGTAGCCCTTCTTTTCGGCGTAGCGGTGCAGAATAGTCGCAATCTGTTCGCGGGTGACATTGCCCTCCGGATCGAACGCGCCGCCGCCGACACCGTTGACGATGCCGTTTTCCGCCGCCCAGAGGACGGCCTCATAATACCAACTCTGCGAAACAATATCGTTGAAGGGGTTGTTTGCGGTGTGGGCAGGCTCACCCTCCAACCGGTAGAGAACGGTCACAAGCATAGCGCGGGTCATCGCCTCATTTGGACTGAACACGCCCTGCGC
>CAKTZP010000099.1 GCA_934636045.1 uncultured Oscillospiraceae bacterium | reverse complement strand
GTCCGGCCTCGTGCAGCAGCACGGACAGACAGAATGGGAAAAACGTCTCCGCCGGGTCAAAGTAAAAATATGCGCAAAGCATCGCAAGGAAGCCGGGGCTGAGCTCAATTTTGGAAAGCCTGCTCATAAAAAACCTCCACCGCGCCCAGCCCGTCCTCCGGCAGTGCTCCGAGCATGGTCGAAAATGCCTCTCGCACCCGCGGGCTGCACAGTCCCGAAATAAAGCTGCCGATTCGCGCGCCGAAGTCCGGATAGTTGTATTTCAAAAAGAGCACCAAGCCAATCAGCGCCACAATCAGCGCCAATTTCCGCCGGAAAAACCGCAGCACGAGCATCACCCCGCTTGTATTTTATGGACTTTTTCACAAATTATACTTTTCATCTTGACAAATGCAAAAAATGTGCGTATAATATCTTTGCTTTCGGGGTGTGGCGAAGTTTGGTATCGCGCTTGGTTCGGGACCAAGAGGCCGCGGGTTCAAGTCCCGCCACTCCGACCATATCGAGTGGTCATAAGGGATTTCACTTATGACCACTCTTTTTTGTTTTAACATATCCTTCGTATGTACGAGCAAGGGGAATACCTTGCTCTTTTTTGCGCGGTAAATTGTTCGGCTATTACTTTACGGCAACGCCTTTGCATGTATCCGCAGTGTGGCGTATTGTAGTGTTCGCAATTCGAGATACCCGATAAAACGGTAATATATAATGATTGTGCTCTTTTCAAAAACCCGACCGAAAAATTTCGCAAGCCGCCGATAAAATCAAAAAAACTCCCGCCGCTGGTAGGACGGCGGGAGCGCGGGGGAAAAAGGGTAAAACAGAATGATGCAAACAGGGGGGGTCCTTTATTCGATCAGGCCGCTTTCCCTGAGCAGGAGCTCAAGGTCGGTGCCCTTGACCTTCTTCATGACGAGCTTGACCAGCTCTTTTTCCGCAAAGGACAGCTTTGCGTCGGTGATGGGCTTCTTGTCGATGGCGTAGTAGCAGGCGCGCAGGATCTCGCGCACGTCGTACTTGCTGCCCCAGACCTCCGGCACACCACGGTCAACGTTCAGCAGGGTGTAGACGGATTCCATACCGGTACGCATGGAATATTCGGTGGTGAAGATGGTGTCGCGCGGGGTCTCGGCGAACTGGCCGATGAAGGCGAAGTTCACAGCGCCGTCGGGCACGACCTTCGGACGGTCGGATTCCTTGCGCGGCTGGAAGAACGCGTTGATATACGGCATGAAGCAGGTGGTTGTGTTGCACGCATCGTGTGCCAGCGCGTCGATCTTCTCGGTGGGCACGCCGATGTGGTACAGCCACTCGCGGCAGACCTCCTCGCCGGTGCAGTCACGCATTGCCTTTTTGACATAGTTGCCCTCGCGGTTGGTGTTCAGAGAATAGAGCCACACGAGCACCATGTCCTTGTCCTGCGACTTAAACTGCGGCTGACGGTTGATCGTCCAAGAAAGATACCAGTTGTCCGTGCTGTCCTTGACGGTGACGATGCCGCCGGTTGTGACCTTGCCGGCGCGCGGGTCGCGCTTACAGATGCTCATGATGTGCTGAATGATCTCCTCGTTCGAGGTTGCTACGGTCGCGCTCATCCAGTTGGTCGCGTCCACATCGGTGCAGAATTTGTCGGGGTTGCCGTATTCGCCGTGCTCGGCCTGTGCGGCAATGGCCTTCCACATATCCCACGATTCGCCGAAGCCGTTCTTTACGCCGGAAAGGTCAGGCGCGTGGGTCTGGTCGCCATAGCAGGAGGTGTCGGTGCAGCAGCCGTTGGTGATAAAGACCAGATCGTCCTCGGTCAGGTCAAGGGTCTGCTCCTTGCCGTTTTTGACGTAAATGAGCTGGCGGGCGACCTTTTTGCCGTCCTCGTTCTTGATGACGACGTTCTTTACGTCCATGCCATATTCAATGGTCACGCCGTGGGATTCCAGATACTTCACCAGCGGGAGGATCATGCTCTCGTACTGGTTATACTTCGTGAAGCGCAGCGCGCTGAAATCGGGCAGACCGTCGATGTGGTGGACATAGCGGCAGAGGTAACGCTTCATCTCCAGTGCGCTCGACCAGCGCTGGAAGGCGAACATCGTCTGCCAGTACAGCCAGAAGTTTGTGCTCCAGAAGCTTTCCGGCAAAACGTCGGAGATCTTCTTGTCCTCCAAATCCTTTTCCGGCGTCAGGAAGAGCTTGCTCAGCGCCATGGCAGAGTCCTTATCCAGCTTGAACTGCTTGTCGGTGTGCGCGTCCTCGCCGCGGTTGAGCGTTGCGCGGCAGAGGGAGTAGTTCGGGTCGTGCTTGTTGAGCCAGTAGTACTCGTCCAGCACGGAAACGCCCGGCGTTTCGATGGACGGAACATCGCGGAAGGTGTCCCACATGACCTCAAAATGGTTGTCCATCTCTCGGCCGCCGCGCATGAAGAAGCCCTTGGTCACGTCCTTGTGGCCGTCGCAGCTGCCGCCGGCAAGCTCGAGCTTTTCCAGCAGGTGAATGTGGTCACCCGGCATTTGGCCGTCGCGAACCAGATAGAACGCTGCGGTCAGACCGGCAAGACCGGTACCGATGATATAGGCGGATTTTTTGTCGACGCCCTCCGGCTTTTCAGGGCGGGCAAACGATTCATAAGTTCCGGCAGAATAATACATAATCCAAAACCTCCTGTGTTTTGTTTTCCTGTTGATGGCCTTATTATATCCGTTTTTGCCCATCGCACAATGGACAGAAGCCGCGGCGTGATAGAATTCCCGTCACCGGACGCGCAGGTGTCGGATTTTTTGTCAAACCCGCCCGAATGCCAAAAAATTGGACGTTCTGCCATCTGCGTATCTTTTTTGACAGACACCTGCGTATCTTTTTTGACAGACCGTCCGCGCGGTGCTATCATACGGCTGCAAGAAAACCCTTCCGGCCGGCAACCGAAGCGCGGCGGGAAGGGATCAATCGAAGGATGAGAAAGCGGGCGGTTATCCCGTGGGTGCTGTATGCGTTCGGCTCGGCGCTGTTTGCCGGGCTGACGGCAATTTTGGCGAAGTGCGGCATTAAGAAGACGGATTCCGACGCAGCCACGGCCATCCGCACCGTGGTGGTGCTGGCGTTTTCCTGGCTGATGGTCGGGATTGCCGGCTCCGCGCCGACGATTACGACGCTCAGCGCGAAGACGTGGGTCTTTTTGATTCTCTCCGGTTGCGCGACGGGCGGCTCGTGGCTGTGCTACGATAAGGCCCTGCAGGGCGGCTTGGCCAGCGTGGTCGTGCCCATCGACAAGCTCAGTATTCTGGTGTCCGTCGGCTTTTCCGCGCTCGTATTCAAGGAGCGCCTGTCCGGGAAGGCGGCGCTTGGCTTGCTGCTCATCGTGGCAGGTACGCTGCTGATGCTCGTCTAGCGCCCAAACGGATCGTTTTTTCACGCGCAGAATCAAAATACAGGAAAGAAAGGCCCCATGCTTTCAGTGCCTGAAAGCATGGGGCCCTTGGCAAAATGAGCGCCGCCTTGCGGCGGCGCTACGATTATTTTTCGGTGCCGAAGAAAAACAAGGCGACGGTGCCGGGACCGACGTGCGCGCCGGTGACGGGCTCATAGCAGGCCGTCATGCATTCACCGGTAAAGCCGCGGCTGCGCAGCTCTGCGAGCAGCAGCTTCGTGCCCTCCGGGTCGTCCGCGTCGGCAATGGCGATGTTCTCAGCCTTGCTTATGACCTTCTTTTCATAGTAATCGGCCAGCGCGGAGAGGGATTGCTTCCGCCCGCGGCACTTGCCGCAAAGCACGATCTTGCCCTCGGCGTTGCCGGTCAGCAGCGGCTTGATGCGCAGCACCGTGCCGACCACGCTGGCCACGCGGCTGATGCGCCCGCCGCGCTTGAGGTATTCCAGATCATCCACCGTAAAATACTGGCACATGTGCTCCCGCAGCTCGCACAGGGTCTGCACGGTCTCGTCGAGGGACTTTCCAGCTCTTAGCAGCTCTGCTGCCTTGAGCACCAGCAGCCCCTCGCCGAGCGAGGCGGCATAGGTGTCGATGACGGCGATCCTTCGCTCGGGAAAGCTCTCGAGCAGCTCGTTTGCCGCCAGCATCGCCGCGTTGTACGTGCCGCTGATGCCGCCGGACATTGCCACATAGAGAATATCGTCTCCGGCCTCCAGCACGGGGCGGAAGGCATCGAGAAATGTGCCGATGCCGATCATCGCGGTCTTTACGACTGCGCCGTTGCGCATGGCGTCGTAAAATGCCTTGCCGTCAAAATCTGCGAGCACCTCCGGCGTGGCCTCCGCGCCGTTGACAGAGTAGGAAAACGGAACGACGGTCAGTGCAAGCTTGCGAACCGTCTCCAGAGAAAGATTGGCCGAGGTATCGGTAAAAAGTTGAATCATGAATCTGCGTCTCACTTTCGCGTTGTTTGCCCGCAGAGGACTGCCGGGTGCAAGCCGAATTATATCAGCCGGGGCCGAAAAAGGCAATCTACCCGCCGAGCGCCGTCTCTACGTTTCTGATTCTCTGATTCTACTGCCGGTAGAGTCGGACTTTGATGAACAAATTTCAATCGTTTTTTCCGGGAAATCCCAGCGTTTTTTAGAGTTTCTGCAAGAATTTACCTGCTTGTCGAAAATAACCGACGGCTGCAGGGGAAAAGCGGCCGCTGCGCAGGAAAGGATCGCTCTCCCGCTGCGGCGGCCGCTTTTTTACAGCACCTTCGACAAAAAGTCCTTCAGACGCGGATTTTTCGGATGCTCAAACAGCTCCTGCGGAGGCGCGTCCTCAACGATCTTTCCGCCGTCGACGAACAGCACGCGCGTCGCGACCTCGCGGGCAAAGCGCATCTCGTGCGTCACGATGACCATGGTCATCCCGCTGTCGGCCAGCCGCTGGATGAGCTCAAGCACCTCGCCGACCATCTCCGGGTCAAGTGCGCTCGTCGGCTCGTCAAAGAGCATCAACTTCGGATGCATGGCCAGCGCTCGGACGATGGCAATGCGCTGCTTCTGCCCGCCGGACAGGGTCGACGGATAGGCATCTGCTTTATCTTCCAGCCCGATTTTGTCCAGAAGCGCAAAGGCAGTGGCCTCCGCGGCGACTTGCAGCGCCTTTCTTCCGGGGGGCAGGGGAAGAATAACACGCTTTTGCTTGCGGAAGGGGTTGGTCAGGCGTGCAGCGAAATTGTGCCGCCGTACCTTGCGCCGGTCGGCCATTCCCAGCGCGACGGGTGCAAGGGTAATGTTCTGCAGCACGGTCTTGTGTGCAAAGAGATTGAACTGCTGGAAAACCATGCCGATTTTTCGCCTTGCGAGGTTGATGTCCACGTTCCAGTCGGCCAGATCCTGCCCCTCAAAGTAGATTGAGCCGCCGTCCGGGTCCTCCATGCATGTCAGGCAGCGCAGCAGCGTGCTCTTGCCGCTGCCGGAGCCGCCGATGACCGCAATGCGCTCGCCCTCGTCGACTGTGAAGCTGACATCGTCGAGCACGGTGAGCCCGCCGAATTTTTTAGTGAGATGAGAAACTTCGATCACTTCTTGCCAGCCTCCTTTCCATCAGCTTGACCAGCAGCGTTGCGCCGGCCACCAAAAGAATGTAGATCAGCGCCATCGCCAGATATGGCACCATGAACTCATAGCTGTTCGTGCCGATGGCGTTGAACGCAACGTAGATATCGAGCGTGCCGACAAAGCTCACGACGGACGTCTCCTTGATCAGGGAAATGAACTCGTTGCCGAGCGTCGGCAGGATGTTTTTGACCGCCTGCGGGATAACCACGCGCAGCATCGCGCTGGCGTACGGCAGGCCAAGCGCCCGCCCGGCCTCCAGCTGGCCGCCGTCGACGGAGGCGATGCCGCCGCGCATGATCTCAGAAACATACGCGCCGGAATTCAGGCCAAACACTGCGATACAGACCGAAAGCGCCGGATAATTCAGACCCAGCGCAGGCAGCAGCACATAGTAGCCCAGCAGCAGCTGCACGACGATCGGCGTGCCGCGGAAGAAGCCGACATATACCGAGCAGATGGCGTTGAGCACCTTCGGTAAGGTTTTATAGCGCGGCATGACGCGCACGGCGGCAATCAGCGTGCCCAGCAGGATGCCGATGACGAGGCCGATCACGGCGATAAGCAGCGTGTTTTTCAGGCCGCGCAGCACCTGCCGGTAGCCGCCCTCGTCGAGGAAGATGCGCAAAAAGCGCGCGACTTTGCCGTTGCCCTCCGCCAGTATGGCCGGCGGCTGCCCGCTTGCCGCGGAGACAAAGAACGTCAGAAGGGAAGCTGCCAGCGCAAGCACGCACAGCAGCGCCACAATTTTTTTCATGGTTCGATTCCTTTCTCTAAGACAGGCCGCGCGCCCCTCTCCGGCGGAAAGGGGCGGCGCGCAAGATTTTCTTTATTTGCCGTTGATCGCGCTGGCGATGTAGTTGGCGGGATCCTTATCGATGATGACATAGCTCAGGTTGCCGTTGAGCATATCCTGCGCCGCCAGCGAGCCGGATTTGTAGCCCACCGCAGTGACGGGGAAGCCTGCAAAGCCCCAGCTTTCGTCGCCCTCGGTGTAATACTGGCCGGTTGTGCCGAGCTGGAAGCCGATCTTGGTGGACTTATCACAGCTGTTCAGGATCGCCTCGACGTCTGCGGCGGTCTTGCAGTCATCAAACGCGGTGTTGCTCTCGGGCACCATAATGGTCTGCGAGGCCTGATAGTAGGCGGTGGTGAAATCAACAAATTCCTTGCGCTCCTCGTTGACCGTCAGACCGGCCATGGCGATGTCGCACTTGCCTTGGCTGACGGAGAGGCACACGGCGTCAAAGTCCATGTTCATGATGACCAGCTCCTTGCCGAGGCAGTCAGCAAAGCCCTTGGCAATTTCAAGATCGATGCCGTAGTAATTCTCGCCTAGCAGATATTCAAACGGCTCAAACGAGGCGTTCGTTGCCACGAGCAGCTGATCCTTGCTGCTGTCCTGCGCGGCCGAGGTGATCGGCTCGACGTCGCCGCCGGCGAAGTATTTTTCCACGATGGCATCCAGCGTACCATCCTCGATGATCTGCGCAATGTAGGCATTGGCCTGCTCCAGCAGCTCCGGCTGATTTTTATCCACGCCGAATGCATATTCCTCCTGCGTCAGCTCGATCGGGATAACCTTCACGCCGCTGCTCGCCGCGTCCTTGCTGCCGCAGCCGGTCAGCAGTGCCGCAAAAATTCCGATTGCACAAAGCAGTGCAAGTACCTTTTTCATTTTCTGTCCCTCCATCATCATGGTAATTCATAAGTACGAGGGCAATTGTAGCGCGCGAGGACGCATTTGTCAAGCACAAAATGAAAAAATATTCAAAAAATTATGAAAAAAATTTCACAGAAGAATTCGACACAAGGCGACTTGACAGCGCCGCGGCGCTTTGATATACTTTTTACGAAACAAAACAAAAGGAAGGCGAGCACGCCATGCGGAGGGTTATTTATCTGAAAAGCGGCGGAAGAAATTGCACCGGACAGATCTATCTTGCCTTTTTGGAGCGTGCATTTTCTGAATGTGACTACTTTATGCTTGTCTATGTATTCCGCCGCGGCAGCCGCTATGTTAAGGAGCTGCAGCGCTGCCGTGAGACGCTGGAGCCATACCTCGTCAAACGGCGAACGCAGCCCTACTGGCCGGGAACGACGCTGCCCTACACGCCGGAGGTGCGCTATGAGGTCACCTTCTACCGCACCGCGCCGGAGACGAAGGCCATCCTGCAGGGTGCGTCGGCGCTGGCGGATTGGGCGGCACCGCGGCGGCCGCAGGATCTTGCGTTTTTCCGACGCAACCGCTGCTGGTTCTTTTCGTCGTCTGTCCGCCGCGAGGCGGCGCTGCTGCACGCCTCGGCCGAGGACATCGCGCTTCTGGTGCGCCTCGGCTTGGCCGACCCCTCCGGCGTCCAGCCTGAGGAACGCTACTACGATCTCTACGACGAGCAGCTGGAAACCTATTATTGATAAAAACCCCACCCGTGCCGATCCGGTACGGGTGGGGTCAGCGTGTCGAAAAACCCTTTTCGACACGCTGACAGACTGCAAAAAAGTTCGGAAGACAAGCAACTCACGCCCGTCGGCGTACAAAGGTACGTT
>CAKTZP010000098.1 GCA_934636045.1 uncultured Oscillospiraceae bacterium | reverse complement strand
GGCCTGCCGCCGTACATGAAGCTCGAGCGCGTCGATTGGCTGAAGTGCTATGACGACTGGAAGTACTATTCCGATAAGCCCTTTGCCTTCCAGGCAGGAAAAACGTCGGACGGCGAGAGCTGCGAATACCAGTGCTTTATCTATGTCTCCTATGACCTTAGCGGCGTCGGGGTCGCGAAGGGTGCCAAGTTCTACCTCAACGACACGACGTGCAAGCTGGACTGGGAAAAGAAGTTCTTCTGGTCTGATACCATGACCGCCGAGGGCACCCCCGTGCAGGAGGATCCCGTGATCACGGCCACGGCGGGCGCGAACGGCACGATCACGCCCTCCGGCAGCGTCACGGTCAAATCCGGCGCGGATCAGGCCTTTGCCATCCAGCCGAACAGCGGCTATACCGTGTCCAAGGTGCTGGTGGACGGCGCGGACGTCGGCGCGGTGACGTCGTACACCTTCCAGAACGTCACGGCCAACCACACCATCGAGGCGGTCTTTGCAAAGGCAGAGGGAAAGCCGACCAATCCCTTCGTCGACGTTGCCGAGAGCGCATACTATTACGACCCGGTGCTGTGGGCGGTGGCAAACGGCATTACCTCCGGCGTGGATGCGACGCATTTTGACCCCGAGGGCACCTGCACCCGCGCGCACGCCGTGACCTTCCTGTGGCGCGCATCGGGTCAGCCCGAGCCGAAAACGACGAATATGCCATTTAAAGACGTAAAGCCCGGCAGCTACTATGAAAAGGCCGTGCTCTGGGCCGTGGAGAACAACATCACCAACGGCACCACCACCACCACCTTCAGCCCGGACGCAAACTGCACCCGCGCGCAGATCGTCACCTTCCTGTGGCGCAGCAAGGGCGAGCCGTTTGCCGGCGAGAACAACAACCCGTTCACGGACATCGCATCGGACTACTACATGGACGCCGTTTTCTGGGCAGTCAAGGAGGGCATTACCAACGGCACCACCCCCACGACCTTCAGCCCGGGCGCCAGATGCACCCGTGCGCAGATCGTCACCTTTATCTACCGCGCAATGGTTTCCTGACCGAGGGCGCGCGCGGCGGGACAACCGCCGCGCAGCCCCCGGAGGCCCGATGCGAAGGCATCCCACTTTACAGCAAAGGAGAGATCACCTTGCAGGTCGTAATTCAAAGGCTTCCGGAAACCCTGCCGGAATTTGAGCTGCTCGCCGCCGAGGGGCGGCAGCCGGAGCGCATCTGCGCCCTGTTTCTGTGCGCGCTGGCGCTGTTTGATCGGGATAAGGATGCGGGCACTGCCGCAATGAACCTTCTGCGCGGCCCGAAGCCCATGACGCCGTATGACGCCCAGTTCCTGCGCGACCGGCTGCGCGGCAAGCCCTATCTGCCGCTTGCATATTTTGAAGGCGCGACGCCCGAAAACGGGTACCGGCCGCGCGCGCCGTACACGCTGCACGTGCTGGCAGACCCCAGAGCGCAGGATATGGAGCCCGGCTATCTGCGCGTCTTTCTGAAAACGGCGGGCGCGGATTCGCCGCGGCCCATGAAGCTGCGGCAGAAGGCCTCGACCGGCGAATGGTTCCTTTGGGAATACTCCAGCATTCTCAGCGGCATCCGCATTCCCGCGGCGGAGGATCCGTGGAGCTGACAGGCGCGCTGCGCGGCAGCCCCTGCACGCGGCAGCTGTTCAAGGGGAGCGCAACGTGAAAAAAGCATGGAGCATTGCGCTGCTTACCGTGCTGGCGGCCGCGCTTGTTGCGCTGGCGGGCATCCTGCTGTACCGGTATTTTATCGGGAGCCGGATCCGGGACGGGGGCAGAATGGAAAACCCGGAGGGGTACCGGGCGGGAAAAGAGCTGCTCGAATTTCGCTGGCAGCAAACCGGTGAAAATTCCGCCGCCTGCTTTACGCTGCATTTCTATCTGGAGGACGATCTTCCCGTGCTGACCGGGCGCTTCCTGAGCCCGGACGGCGGCGAGACGAGAGAAAACGGGGTGGACGCGTCTTCCGAGCCGATCCCATGGGAGCTTACCTGGGTGCAATGGTTTGCGCTGCAGAATGCGCTGGCGGAGGCTGCGCTGCCCGCGTACGAAGCACCGTCCCCCGATGCCGCAGAGGCGGCCGACAGTGAAATCTGCATCGTCTGGCGCACCGAGGACGGAACGCGCTCCGAAAACTACAGCGGCGGGAACGCCGCCGCGCTGGAGGCCTTGGCGCTTCGCATTGCAGAGGAGGCCTACTGCGCGTCGCAGCCTGAGGCGGCGCTGCCGGCGGAGTCTTCCGGAAAGGCCGCAGCGCAGCCGAAGCCTGCACCCAAAAACGGCTGAGCGCGCCCCTTGCGCGCAGGGCCGAACGACAACACGTTTTTGCGCGGGGCACACTGCCGTGCGCCCTGCGGAATTACAAAAAATGAACCACAAACAAGCAAGGAGGATTTATTATGAAAGGACATATGTTTTTAAAAGTCACCGGTATTCTGATGATCATTGCCGCTGCGTTTTCCATCATCGCGGGCGTATTGGTCGCCGGAATCGGCGCAATTGCTGCGGGACTGGGCGCGGCCTCCGGGCTGAAGTTCCCCTTCTGGGCGGCGCTGTTTTTGACGCTGGTCGGCGGCGTATGCCAGCTGATTGCCGGAATCAAGGGCATCCAGCACAGCAAGCGCAGCGAAAAAGCCGGCGGGCTCATCGTCTGGGGCGCCATCGTGGCGGTGTTCAGCATTCTGAGCATTGTGATGAATTCGGTCAACGGCGGCGATTTTAGCATCATCAGCGTCCTGACGGGCGTGGCCGTTCCGGCTCTGTACATCGTCGGCGCGGTGCTCAATGCCAAGGCGGACGCACCTCACGGCGTATAATTTGGCAAGCAGACACAAAGGAGATCGAGGTAGCTATGGGACTGTTCGATAAGAAATATTGCGATATTTGTGGGGAAAAGATCGGTTTGCTCGGAAACCGCAAGCTGGAAAACGGAAACCTCTGCAAAAACTGCGCCAAAAAGCTCTCCCCGTGGTTCTCCGACCGGCGCGGCAGCACCGTTGAGGAGATCCGGGCGCAGCTTGCCTACCGGGAGGAGAATCAGAAAAAGGTCGCGGCCTTCCATACGACCAGAACACTCGGCGCGGACACCAAGGTGCTTCTTGACGAGGACGCCGGACACTTCATGGTAACCCGTGCCAGAAATCTCGCGGAGGCCAACCCGGACGTTCTGGACTTTGCCGACGTGACCGGCTGCAATCTCGACATTGACGAGCGCAGCACCGAGCTCAAGCGGAAGACGCCGGACGGCAAGGAGGTCAGCTACAATCCGCCGCGCTATGAATACTCCTATGATTTCTATATCACCATCTTCGTCAATAACCCCTATTTTGACGAAATGCGCTTCCAGCTCAACTCCAGCTCCGTGGACATCGCGCCGCAGCCCGCAATGCGTCCGGGCATGGCGCCCCGCTGCAATCCGGAGACCAATGTCGAGTACCGCAATTACAAGCGGCTCGGTGAGGAGATCCGGCAGGTGCTGACGCAGGTTCGCCGGGACGTGCGGGAAAAAATCGAGCAGGCCGCCGCGCCCAAAACGGCGGTCACCTGCCCCTGCTGCGGCGCAACCACCATGCCGGACGCAAACGGCTGCTGTGAATACTGCGGCGGCGCGGTAAACGGCTGAGCCATTTGACAAATACTCCCAAGGAAGAAAGGACACGCAATGATGAAAAAAGCTATTGCCCTGCTCCTGGTCGCGGCGATGCTCCTGACGTTTGCCGCCTGTGGCAAGAAGAAGGATACCAACCCCAATTTGATTGAGCTCGGCGATTGTACGCTGCTTTACAAGGGCGCGTGCATCATGGAGGATTCCGACGGGAACGACGCAATCGTTCTGACGTTGGACTTTACCAATAACGGCAAGGAGGCCGGCTCGTATCTCTGGAGCGTGAACGAAACGGTCGTGCAAAACGGCACGGAGCTGGAGGTCGCCACGGTCTATGCCGATTACGACACCTTCACCACGGTGATTGAAAACCAGTTTGAGGAGGTTGCACCGGGCGCAACGCTGGAGGTGCAGACCGCCTTCGTGCTCAACGGCGCGACCGGCGAGGTCAAGGCGACCTTTGAGGAGCTGCTCGGCAGCAAAACGGGCACCATTACCATCGACCCATCCACGCTCACCCGGAAAACGGGCGCCGATACAGACGCGGAGCCCACGCTGCCTACCGAAGCGACCGACGACGCTCTGCTCGACTGGTGGAACGGCGAATGGTACGGCTGGTGGAAGATGACCGACTGCTCCGGCTCGTATGAGAGCATGGAAAATCAGTGGTGGGATGTCTGCGGCGTGATCGAGCTCGGCGCAGACCGTACGGGCACCGTCACGCTCTGGGATGAGGACTACACCAAGTCTGACGCCATGGCGTCGGCCGCGGTCAGCCTGAGCGACGCCGGTACCGGCGAGCACGGCACGCTGACCAGCGAGGGCGGCTGGTTTACCGATGTGGCCCTCGCGCACGCCGACTGGATCGTTGACCCGGGTCTGCAGGAGCTTGCGGACATCATCTGCATCGACGGCTGGTATGAAAACGGCGACGATGCATACCGCTATGAGATCTATCTGCGCCCGTGGGGGCTCTATTGGGATGATGTGGAGGAGGAAAACCGTCCGTATCGCTATGACGACTGGTATCTGCCGCTGATCGAGGCCGGCAAGTCCATGCCGGATCGCATCGGAGAGGGCGCAGAGAACGGAGCGGCGCCCGACGGCGATTACGGCCTTTCCAACGAGGACGCGGCCGGCACGGCAACGCTGGAGCAGATGCGCGAGGCCTATGCTGAGATCAGCGAGCTGCAGAAGACGTACACCTACGCAATGGCGCGCGAGACCCTCGGCAGCGACGGTATCCCGTGGAAGGGCAGCGACGCGACCTGGAGCGATGGGAAGCACTCCTACAAATGGGAAAACAGCGACGGCGATTTCCTGTACATCTCCTTCGAAATCAACGACGGCGATGAGTACTATGTCTCCTGCACCTTTTCCAGAAATGTGACGGAAGGAAATTCCTGACGCCTCCTGCGGCTCCCGCCCCAAGCCGGGCGGGAGCGCTCCGGCTATTTATGAAAAAAACGAGGAACTCAGATGGCAACACAGATCATCAATTACCAATGCCCCTCCTGCGCGGGGGCGCTCCATTTTGCAGAAGGCTCCGGCAGGCTGGAGTGCGACCACTGCGGCTCCAGCTTCGATGTCGCCGAGATTGAGGCGCTCTACGCAGAGGAGGCGCAAAAGGCAGCCGCTGCGGCGGAGGCTGCGCCGCCCGCCGGGGACGGCGCGCAATGGGACACCTCCGGTCTGAGCGAGGATTGGGGCACAGACGGGGCGGCCATGCGCGCCTACTGCTGCCCCTCGTGCGGCGCAGAGCTGATCTGCGAGGAAACGACGGCCGCTACCTCCTGCCCGTACTGCGGGAATCCGTCGGTGGTGCCGGGGCAGTTTGCCGGCATTTTGAAGCCGGACTACGTCCTGCCCTTCAAGCTCAGCAAGGACGATGCGATCAAGGCGCTAAAAAAGCTCTATCTCAAAAAGCCCCTGCTGCCGTCGAGCTTCTCCAAGGCCAACCATCTGAAGGAGATCAAGGGCATGTATGTGCCCTTCTGGATGTATGACGGTGAGGCCAGCGGAAGCGTCCGGTTTCATGCCGCGCAGGTACATACCTACACCTCGGGAGATTATGAGGTCACGGAAACCAGCCACTACGATGTGCGCCGCTCCGGCTCGCTTCGCTTTGAAAAGGTTCCGGTGGACGCATCCAGCAAGATGCCGGACGACTACATGGACTCCATCGAGCCGTACGATTATTCCGAGCTCAAGCCGTTTTCCACGGCGTATCTGCCCGGATTTCTTGCGGATAAATACGACGTGAGCGTTGAGGCCAGCCGGGAGCGGGCGGACAAGCGCTGCGCGGGCTCGCTGGTGTGCGCGCTGGAGAGAACGGTTTCGGGCTATACCTCCTGCAGCGAGACGAGCCGGGATATCCGGCTAAAACGGGGCAAGGTGCATTATGCACTGCTTCCCGTGTGGCTGCTGAGCACAAAATGGGAGGGAAAGGACTTCCTCTTTGCCATGAACGGACAAACCGGCAAGCTGGTCGGCAAGCTTCCGGTCAGCGCAAAGCGTCTGATCGGTCTGTTTGCAGCAATCGCAGCGCCGCTTGTCGCCGTCAGCGTGCTTGTGCTGATGCTTTTGGCGCGATAGGGGGGGGCGAGGCAATGAAAATTAGAGCACGCGCACTCCTGTTGGCGCTCCTGCTGGCGCTTGTGTTCTGCGTGAATGCGGCTGCGGCGGAGCAGACGGGCGCGCAGCTGAATTATGTGACGGATGCCGCCGGGCTGTTCAGCGAAAGCGAAGCTGCGCGGCTGGAGCGAATGGCGGAGACCGTCTCCCAAAAATACGGCGTCGGCGTTTACGTCGTAACAGTGGAGGATTTCCGGGACTATCACAGCGGCGGTGTCTACAAGGCGACCTATACCATCTATCATAAGTACGCCCTGGGCGAGGGGGCAGGCCGCGACGGGATCCTGCTGCTGCTCAGCATGGATGACCGCGACTGGGCAATGTTCTGCTACGGCGAGCGCTGCGAGTATGCGTTCAACAGCTATGGACAGGAGAAGCTGGAAAAGGTTTTTCTGTCTCGCTTCGGAGAGAACGACTGGTACGGCGGCTTTGAGGACTACATCAAGGAATGCAGCGTCTATCTGAAAAAGGCCGCAGACGGGAAGCCCGTCCGCGCCAGCGCGCTGCTCGCCTGCCTTATTGTGGCGGGGCTGGCGCTGCTTGCCGCGGGAGTCATTGTTGCCGTGATATGGGAGAAGATGAATTCCGTGGCGATCAAGGTGACCGCCAACTCCTATGTTTCCGGCACCCTGCAGCTGACGGAGCAGACCGATCGGTTTACCCATAGGACAACGTCCACGCGGAGGATCGAGCGCAGCTCCTCGAGCGGGAGCAGCAGCCGGAGCGAATCCGGCGGCGGCGGCTCCGGTCGAAGCGGCAAATTCTGAAAGGAGCGGCTATGAAGACAACACCAAAACGCACCCTTGCGCTTTTGACGGCGGCGGTCATGCTGCTGTCCCTGTGCGCCTGCGGGAAAATTCAGCAGCACGAGAGCACCGGCGGCGCCACCTTGCCCGAAACGCTTGACGGGAAGGCCTCGGAGACGCAATCGGAGGCCTCCGTGCAGCACAGCGAGAGCACGGAGCCGCAGCCGGGGCAGTACGTCGGCTCAGAGGAGGGCAAGCGCTCGCTGCTGTGGCTGCGGGATAAGATCGATTTCCCGCAGACGATGTTCGGGATGGCATATCTCGGCTATGTTGGCGGGCTGTTTGAGGAGGGCTTCGAGGCTGGCTTCCCCGCGTGGCTGCGGGAGACCAACGAGGCCATGCTGCTCAAATATCCCTTTATCGCGGAGATCGACGCAAGCCATATCCTCGGCGGCGCGGGCTTTTTATACTGCATCGTGCCGGTCGACGAGAACGCAACGGTAACGATCAACCGCGTGCAGTGGAACGAGGCCACCCAAACGGAAGAGATCTCCGAGATCCTTTACCGCTCGGAGTCCGGCGAGCCGGTGCTGCTCTTTGCGAATCTCGACGGCGTCGCATACGAGGCAGACACCCAGGTCTTCATCACCGACAACAGCGGGAACACCTGCCAGTGGTATCCCTCGCTCGATGCGATGAGCCGTCTCGCGCCGTGCACGTCGGAGGCGGGCGACAGCCTTTCGTTTGACTTTACGGAATATCCTTGGGATAACGCCCCGCGCGAATTTGCCGGGTGGCTTGCCGACGGCTGGGTGGGCATGACTGCGCTCGGCCTTGCCGGCTCACAGAGCACGGGCATGGGCTGGGGCACGAAAACCATGGCAGGAGAAACTGACCGCTATGCCTTTTTCTCGCTGCGCTTCTATCCGGGCGACGAGACCGGCGGCACGGTCGAGCTGGAGTGGACCTACGAGGACAGCGACGACTTTGAGGAGCTGTGGAGCGGCTTCTGGACGATCCAGACCGTCCCGGATGGGCCGAGCTATGTGACGCTCAGCTTGTCGCTTGTGGGCGGCAAGGCCTATGGCGTCACGGACGGCCCGATGTATCTGTGTGAGACGTATCCCCTCCTGATCAGCCCGAGCG
>CAKTZP010000097.1 GCA_934636045.1 uncultured Oscillospiraceae bacterium | reverse complement strand
CTCCCGGTCTGGACGCACAACAAGACCATTCAAAAGGCCATCGAAAGCTACCGCATCCCACCCGAGCAAAAGACCTATCTGCGCACCCTGCGCATCAAATAAAGATCACCCGGCCGGAATGCTCCGGCCGGGTGATGTGATTCAACGCCTTCTGGTGCGGCGTTTGGTGCGGCGGGCGGGGAGACGCTTGTCGCGCCGCGCCATTTCGTTGTCGAAGAACAGTAGGAAAAAGCGCATCACCGTCGGGCAGGCGAGCAGCAGCAGCGCCAGAATCAGTCCCGATTGCAGCGTAATGTGCGAAAGCTCAAAGAAGCCCGGAAGGAACAGCAGTGCAATCAGCATTGCCGCCAGCATCGTGACGAGCACGGCCGCGCGCAGCTTGGTAAAGGGCTTGGAGACGTGATAGAGCGTAACGAAGCCGACCGTAGCCACGACCCACACGGCGATGGTGTTTAGATTGCTTTCCGGCAGGTGAAACACGCTGACAAACAGTCCTGCGAACGTGACAAGCACGATGTTCGTCAGGCCGCCGGGCATGGCGCGGCGCACCACGTTGCGCAAAAACCGTCCCTCGACCAGAGCGTAGTTCGGTTCCAGCGCGAGGAAGAACGACGGCACGCCGATGGTCAGAGAGCTGATGAGCGACAGCTGGATGGCCTGCAGGGGATAGGGCATGTCAAGGAAGAACAGCAGCAGCGTCATCACGAACGAGAAGATGTTCTTCACGAGGAACAGCGACGCGGCGCGCTGGATGTTGTTGATGACGCGCCGCCCCTCAGCCACGATGTGCGGCATGGCGCCGAACTGCGAATCAAGCAGCACGATCTGCGCCACCTGCGCTGCGGCTTGACTGCCGGAGGCCATGGCAATGCCGCAGTTGGCGTCCTTCAGCGCCAGCACGTCGTTCACGCCGTCGCCGGTCATGGCCACGGTGTGTCCCTGCGCCTGAAGCGCGCGGACAAGACGGCGCTTTTGGTCGGGCGTCACGCGGCCGAAGACGGTGTATTTCTGCACGGCCTCGACAAAATCGCGGTCGGACACCAGCGTGGAGGTGTCGACATAGCGCTCGGCGTTTTCAATACCCGCACTGCGCGCGACCTCGCTGACGGTGATGGGGTTGTCGCCGGAGATGACGCGGACAGACACGCCCTGCGAGGCAAAGTAGCGGAAGGTGTCCCGCGCGTCCGGGCGCAGGAGGTTGTTTAGGAAGACCAGCGCGATGGGCGTGACGAGCGCGGAGTTGAGCGTGGGGGAGAGCTCCTGCTCATAGGCGGCCAGCAGCAGCACGCGGCAGCCGCGCTGCGACCACGGCTCGGCGTTGCCGCGCACGGTGTCATATCGGTCGCCCAGCACAAATTCCGGTGCGCCGACGATGTAGCGGCCGTGCTCGCCAAAATCGGCGGCCGACCATTTGGACGACGACGAGAAGGGAATACGCTTGACGGCGTGCCACAGGCTCTGCTCGGAGAACTGCGCGGCCATGGCCTTGGCCGTCTCGTTGTCCGGCTCCTCGCCGCAGTAGAACGCGGCCAGAATTTCCTCAATTGCCTCATAGGAAAAGCGCTGCGTGTCGAGCGGGAAAATGTCGGAGACCTCCATCCTCGGCTCGGTGATCGTGCCGGTCTTGTCGACGCACAGCACGTCTACATGCGCCAGCGTTTCGATGCAGTTCATGTCCTGCATCAGCACGCGGCTTTTCGTCAGCTTCAGGCAGCTGACGGCGATGGCCACGCTCGTCAGCAGGTACAGCCCCTCGGGGATCATGCCGATGAGCGCCGCGACGGTGTACTCAATGGACTCCTTCAGCGGCAAGCCCTGAAAAACGGACAGGTAATGCCGCAAAAAAAGGAAAATGCCCATCGGGATCAGCGCAATGCCGACCACGGTGATCAGGCGCGTCAGGGAGAGCATCATTTCGGATTTGGTCGATTTGACGTTCCGCTTGGCCTCGGCGGCGAGGCGGGCGGCATAGCTCTCCGCACCGACGTGGGTCAGCTGCGCGCGGCAGCGGCCGGAGATGACGAAGCTGCCGGATTTGAGCTCGTCGCCGGGATGCTTGATGATGGCGTCGGCCTCGCCGGTCAGCAGCGATTCGTTGACCTGCATCTCTCCGGTACGCACCACGGCGTCGGCGCAGATCTGATCGCCCGCAGAAAATTCGACAATATCGTCGCGCACGAGCTGATCGGTGCGGACAGGGACGCGCTGGCCGCTGCGGATGGCGCGCACCGTGCCTGCCGAGACGAGCGTCAGCTTATCGACCGCGCGCTTGGCGCGAATCTCCTGAAAAATGCCGATCACGGTGTTGGCGATGGCAATGATCAGGAAGGTCATATTTTTGAAGGACCCGACGACCGCCAGCGCAACGGCCAGCACAATAAAGATGAGGTTAAAGAAGGTGAAGACGTTTTCCTTGATGATCTGGCGCTCGGATTTGGTGTTGGATTTTGGCGAAATATTGCGCTGCCCGCCCTTCTGACGCAGGGAGACCTCCTGCGCGGACAGACCCTCCTCGGGAGGTGCATTCACAACGGGAATATTCCGCTTTCGTTCCCTTTGCTGGGGGATGGCTGCTTTCTTTTTCATAGAAACGCTCCGATTTTGGTTTTCAACGGCATTATAGCACATGTGGCGCAAAAAAACACTACCGGATCGGGAAAAAATTGTAAATAGTCTGCAAATTTGCGGGGAAAAACTTCAAAATAGGGCTTGATTTTTCGGCCGGAATATGCTAGGATATCCAAGTCTGCATAAGGGTGGTCCTCTGTGCGGCGCGGTCAGCGCCGGCATGAACGCCCAATAAACAAGGAGGACACAGCTATGGATCTGATGAAGGCTCTGACCAGCCAGTACATGAAGGAAGAACTGCCGCAGATGAACGTCGGCGATACCGTTCGTGTTCATGTAAAGATTAAGGAAGGCGCTCGTGAAAGAGTGCAGGCGTTTGAAGGCACCATCATTGCCCGCAAGCATGGCGGCATCGAGGAGTCCATTACCGTCCGCCGCCTGAGCTACGGCGTCGGCTGCGAGAAGGTTTTCCCCGTGCATTCGCCCAACATCGTGAAGGTCGAAACCGTTCGCCGCGGCAAGGTTCGCCGTGCGAAGCTGTACTACCTGCGCGACCGTCTCGGCAAGGCTGCCAAGGTCAAGGAGAGAGTCTAATTCGTCTCAAAACAATTCCCCGTGCATTGCAATGCACGGGGTTTGTTTTTTGTTGTCTGTGGGCAGCACCGAAATCGGTGCTGCCCACGGCGATTATTTCAGAATATTTTCAATGTAGCGCATTAAGAGCGTGGCGACCTCAGCACGCGTGGCCTTGCCTTGCGGATTGAGGTAGAGCTTCCCTCCGTCAGAGCTGCCGGTCATGACGCCTTCGGCCACGGCCCATTGCAGTGCATCGACGGCATAGCTGCTGACATTTGAACTGTCGGCGAATGCATCAAGGCTGCTGCGCTGCTCTGTGCTGCGGCCCTCGCTGCCGGCGCGGCGGAACAGAATCACAGCAATTTGCTCACGAGTAACGCTGCCGTCGGGGTCAAATCTCCCGCTGCCGACGCCATTCACTATGCCGCTTTTCGCAGCCCATGCAACGGCGTCCGTGTACCACTGCCCGGCAGCAACATCGGTAAATTCGTTTGCGCCGCCATTTGGCTTGCCTGCATTACGATGCAAGACAGTCACCAGCATGGCGCGGGTCATTGGAATGCCGGGAGAGAAGGTGCCTTTTCCGGTCCCTTCCATCAGCCCATTTCGGAACGAATAGGCAACGCTGCGGGCAAACCAGTCGGAGTCCTTGACATCCTGGATCGTGCTGGGCATGCCGCAGTGGATGCAGCTACCGCCATAAACGTTATACTGGTGACCGATGAAATAGAGCGTCCGTAGCACAATGCGGTCGCCGCAGCCGCAAATCAGTGTCTCTTCACCGGTCTGGAAGCAGTCCGGCGTGGTTTGTATCAGCTGATAGCTGTGATAATGCGCGCCCTGCGGCCAGAGGGCGGTGCTGTAGTCGGCGAGCGCTTCAAAGCCCACGGCACCTTCCTTGTAGTACAACATGACGTCCTTGTTGATGGGTGTCTCCGAGCCGTCACGCTGGAAAACATAGTAGCACTGGAGGTCGCTGCCCTTGCTGAGTGCGTGGGGGCCGAAATCAGGTGCGTCCCCTTTAAAATAGATGCCCTTCAGTGCGTTGCAATTATAAAACGCCGCTTCGCCCACTGTTTTCAGCGTTGCGGGAAGGACAAGCGTTTCCATGAATACGTTATCCAGAAATGCATAGCGTCCGATGGAGACGAGATTGTCGCCAAGGTCGGCCTCCCGCAGGCCGGAAAGCACAAAGGCAAAGTCATCGATCGTTTTCAGATTTGGGCTGAACCGGATGTGCTCAGTGTCCTGCGATGTGACGCACAGCATGCCGATGGAGACGACGCTGTCCGGCATATAAATGTATTTCACACCCTCGGCTCCGCGAAAGGCACCCGCACCGATGTGCTCTACGCCGTCCGGAATGATGCAGACGGGCAGCGGCTTTCCTTCCTTGTCGACGTTTAAAAGACTATAATAGCGCACCAGCGTCTTACCGTCCGCGGTCAGGAGAAAGCTGCCATCGAGCCGGAGCTTGCCATTTTCTGCAAAGAAGTTCTTCCTGCAGCGGGAAGGATCTCCTGCATCGATCGAAAGATAACGGAGCGTCGAGGGAAACCGGATGTCCTGATGGAGCTCCCGTAAGTCGGGAAAATGCAGCGCATGGTCGGCTACGCCAACGGTTCCTTCCTCAATGCATATCGGGGCAGTCCAAGCCTTGGGCTCAAGCACCTGAACCAGCCAATGGTCCACGTAATATGCGTTTTCTCCCCGGCGGATGCAGCCGGTGCCGGAAAAGGCGCGTTTGCCAAGCTGGCTCAGATTATCCGGAAGAGTGACAGCAGTTAATTTTTTACAGCCTTCAAAGGCGGAGTCGCCAATATAGGTCACAGTTTCGGGAATTGTGAGGCTCGTTAGCTCCGTGCAGTTGATAAAGGTCCGGCTGGGGATGCGCTCAACCGGGACGCCCTCAATTTCCGCGGGAATGTCGGCGGCGGTAACTGTTCGATCACAGTGAACAATCGCATGCTGGCGGCTGTCAAAATAGAGATTGCCGCCCTCGACGGGATACGTCGAGGTAGCAAGTGCCACCGCGCCGTAATAGAGATCGGTGGCATTTGCTGCCGGAAGAACCGAGCAAAGCAGCACCAGCGCAAGCAAGAGGGAAAGAAGCCGTTTTCGCATAAAAGGTACCTCCTTGTATCCTATAATAGTAGAATACAAGATATGCGAGAAAATGTCAAGAAAAAAGACGGCGGTCAAACGTGCAAACGGATTTTTCCGTTGCATTTTCGGCAGGAATCGAGTATACTAAAGGCTATGGAGGTGAACGGGATGTATCAGGCGCTTTATCGGAAATACCGGCCGCAGACGTTTGACGATGTGGTCGGGCAGCAGGGCGTGACGCAGACGCTGAAAAATCAGATCCTGAACCGGCGGCTGAGCCATGCCTACCTGTTCACCGGAACGCGCGGCACGGGCAAGACCTCCTGCGCAAAAATTCTGGCCAAGGCCGTCAACTGTGAGCACCCCATTGACGGCAATCCCTGCAACTGCTGCGCTGCATGCAAGAGCATCGACAGCGGCGCGTGCATGGACGTGTTGGAGATCGACGCAGCGTCGAACAACGGCGTCGACAACGTCCGCTCCCTGCGCGACGACGCGATCTATACCCCCAGCGAGGTCAAAATGCGCGTGTACATCATCGATGAGGTACACATGCTGTCCATCAGCGCATTTAATGCACTGTTAAAAATCATTGAGGAGCCGCCGGAGCATCTGCTGTTCATTCTGGCGACGACCGAGCTGCACAAGGTTCCGGCGACGATCCTTTCGCGCTGCCAGCGCTTTTCCTTCCGGCGACTGCTGCCGGAGGATATCGTCGACCGGCTGAATTATATCGCCTATCGGGAGCACATCGATCTGGAGCCGGACGGCGCGGCGTTCCTGGCGCGGCTGGCCGACGGCGGCATGCGCGACGCAGTGAGCCTGCTCGATCAGTGTGCCTCCGCCGTCAACGGCGCGGTCACGACGGAGGAAATCTGCCGCGTGCTGGGATTCACGGCGGCGCGGAAGACTGCCGAGCTCATGAAGGCCATCGGCGAGCATAACGCGCCCGCCGCGCTGACGATCTTCAGCGAGCAATATGCTGAGGGCAAGGATCTTGCGGCCATGCTCGATGAGCTGTGCGCTGTGGCGCGCGACCTTTTGATCCTGCGCACTGCCCCGAAGGGCGGCGTGAATCTGATTTCCGGCATCTGCACGCAGCAGGAGCTCAAAACGCTGCTGCCGCTGTTCAGCGCGGGCGAGCTGCTGCGCGTAACGTCGATCCTGCGCGATGCGGCGGCGGGCTTCAACACCAGCGCCAACCGGCGCATTGACGCGGAGCTTGCACTTCTGCGCCTGTGCGAGGTGGAGGCCAAGCTCGACGCGCAGTCTCTCAGCGCCCGCATCAGCCGGCTGGAAAACAAGCTGGCCTCCGGCGTTGTTCCGGCAGCTGCACAAACGGCAGAAGAGACCCCGCCCGTACCCGCAGCGGAAGAAGCGCCGCCGTGGGACGATGCGGACGCTCCGCCGCTGCCCGACGAGCCCTCCGAGCCGCAGCGGGAGGTCGCTGCGCAGAGCCAAGCGCCGAGCGGCTTTTGGCAAAATCTCGTTGAGCGGCTGCACCAGACGCTCAAGCGCTCGGCGGCCAGCCAGTTTACGGCAGGGGAGGACTCCCCGGTGCGCGGCCGGCTGAGCGGCGAGCGGCTGCTGCTCATCTGCCGAACTCCGCTGGCCGGGCAGCTTGTCGGCGCTCCGGAAAATCTGCAGGCCATCGGCGAATGTGCCTCCGCGCTTCTTGGCAGGCGCGTCACGGCGCACCTTGCCGAGCCGGAAAAGCAGAGAGAAAACCCGAATTTCAATAAGCTCCTCACCTTCGCAAAGGATCACCCGGATATTGTGGAGCTGAAATAAAAAATCAATACACTATATCTAGTAAGGAGAATGAACCATGGCAAAGGGCGGATACCGCGGCGGTATGGGCGGCGGAATGAACATGAACATGATCAAGCAGGCACAGAAGATGCAGCAGGATATGCTGAAAATGCAGGAGGAAATGGAAGCGAAGGAGTACGAAGCGACCGTCGGCGGCGGCGTTGTAACGGCGAGCGTCAACGGTAAGCATGAGGTTGTGCGCCTGAGCATCGATCCTGAGGCCGTTGACCCCGAGGATGTCGAAATGCTGCAGGATCTGGTCGTCAGCGCGGTCAATGAGGCCATGCGCAAGGCCGACGCCGAGGCGGCGCAGAGCATGTCGAAGCTGACCGGCGGACTGAATCTCGGAGGATTGGGCGGACTGTTCTGATGCGATATTTTCCTGCCGCGTTGGAGCGGCTGACCGAGCAATTTGCAAAGCTTCCCGGCATCGGCGGCAAGACGGCGCAGCGCCTTGCGTTCTATTTGCTGAGCCTGCCGGAGGAGGAGGTCGCGGAGTTTGCCGCCGTGCTGGCCGAGGCGAAAAAATCGGTGCATTTCTGTCCCGTCTGTCAGAATCTGACCGACCGCGACGTCTGCCCAATCTGCGACGATGACAGCCGCGATCATGGCGTAATCTGCGTTGTGGCCGACCCGAAGGACGTGATCGCCATGGAGCGGGCGCGCGAATTTTCGGGTGTTTACCATGTGCTGCACGGCGTCATCTCGCCGCTGAACCACATCGGCCCGGATGATATCCGTATCCGGGAGCTGCTGGGCCGCGTGGCCAAGGGCGGCGTGCGCGAGGTCATTATGGCCACCAACCCCGATACCGAGGGCGAGGCGACCGCGATGTACATCTCGCGCCTCCTGCGCCCGATGGAGGTGCGCGTTACGCGCTTGGCCTACGGCATTCCCGTCGGCAGCCAGTTGGAGTATGCCGATGAGGTCACGCTCCTCCGCGCCCTCGAGGGTCGGAGAGACATTTGAAGAAAAATGCACACGTTTTGACAGCCTCAAGCGGCTGGCAGCCATCAAGCTGCCAGCCGCTTCAGACTGTCAAAGAAGTCCGATTTTGTCATTGCGAGGCCCTGCAAGGGCCGTGGCAATCTCGCAGAATTGTTTTGA
>CAKTZP010000096.1 GCA_934636045.1 uncultured Oscillospiraceae bacterium | reverse complement strand
GCTCGGCGACGCGGCGCTGCTGGAGCGGGTCACAAGGGCCAAAACGGTCATTCTGGTCGGTCCGCGTCTGGAGCTGCTGCGGCAGATCGCGGCGGGCGAGGATCGAGACCCGCTGAGCTATCTGATCGTCCGCAGTGTCCTGTGGCGCAAGGATGTGCGCCTGTATCTGGACTTTGAACCGCCGAAATTCCACCGCAACACATTCCTAGAGGGCGTGGCCTCGTCCATTGACACGCTGCGCCAGATGAATGTGGCGGTCTGCCCATACTATACCGGCGACGCCGCCGAGACCATCGGCGCGACGCTTGTGACCGAGGCGGACGTGCTCGACGCGGCGCAGCGCAGCGACCGCACCATCCGCTGCCGCCCGGGCGCAATCATCACCCCTGCGGCGCGCGACGCCCTGCTCGTCAACGACATCACGCTGGACTATGAAGGAGAGGCATTATGCAACTAGCAAGAGTGAAGGGAACGGTGGTCAGCACCAACAAGGCAGAAAAGCTCTATGGCCTGAAGCTGCTGATCGTCAAGCCCATCGACATTGAAACCTGGCAGGAAAAGGGCGGCTTGCTCGTCGCCATCGACGCGGTCGGCGCGGGCGAGGGCGAGGTCGTCATGCTCGTCGGCGGCAGCTCCTCGCGCCAGACCAATGTGACGGAGAACAAGCCCGTCGACCAGACCATCGTTGCAATCATCGACTCCGTTGATGTCAACGGAAGCCGTATCTTTGAAAAATTCAACAAGGAAAGTTGAGGATAGCGTATGGCACTGACAAAGGAACAAATCAGACAGATCGCGGAACAGACCAAAAGCAGCCTCGCAGGCGGCGGCAGCACCGCCGCGCCGACCGGTGCGACGCAGTGCATCTTTGACGATGTGCACGACGCCATTGACACCGCCGTCCGCGCGCAGCAGCAACTGGCGGAGCTGAGCCTCGAAAAGCGCAGTCAGCTGGTCGAGGCAATGCGTGTCGCCGCAAGGGAGCATGCCGAGGAGCTGGCCATCCTCGCCCATGAGGAGACCGGCTACGGCAGAGTCGATCACAAGATCGCAAAAAACCTGCTCGCGGCCAACAAGACCCCCGGTGTGGAAGACCTGCACCCCACGGCCTACAGCGGCGACGACGGCCTGACGCTGGTGGAGACCGCGCCCTACGGTGTGATCGGCTCGATCACCCCGTCGACCAACCCGACGGCCACCGTCATCAACAATTCCATCAGCATGATCGCAGCGGGCAACGCCGTGGTCTATAACCCCCATCCGGCGGCTAAGCGTGCCTCCCAGCGCGCCATGGAGATCCTGAACGAGGCTGTCGTCCGCGCGGGCGGCCCGAACGGCCTGATGACCGCGCCGAAGGAGCCGACGATGGACACCTCCGCCGTGATCATGAGCCATAAGGCCATCAAGATGCTGGCCGTTACCGGCGGCGAGGCCGTCGTGGCCGTAGCCATGAAGTCCGGCAAGAAGTGCGTCGCGGCAGGCCCGGGCAACCCCCCGGTCATCGTGGACGAAACGGCGAACATCCCCGACGCTGCGAAGAAGATCGTCGACGGCGCGAGCTTTGAAAACAACATCCTCTGCGTGGCGGAAAAGGAGTGCTTCATGGTCAGCTCCATCGCCGACCGGCTGATGAGCGAGATGGAGCGCTGCGGTGCTTACCGCGTCAGCGGCGCGGACATTGATAAGATCGTGCGCACCGTGCTGATCCAGAAGGACGGCAAGTACGTCATTAACCGCAAGTTTGTCGGCCACGACGCGACCTACATCCTGCGCGAGAGCGGCGTTTCCTACACCGGAAATCCCGTGCTCGTCATCGCTGAGGTCGACCGGTACCATCCGTTCGTCGAGGTCGAAATGCTCATGCCTGTGCTCGGCTGCGTCCGCGTGAGCACCTTTGACGAGGCGCTGGACGAGGCCTTCCGTGCCGAGCACGGCTGCCAGCACTCCGCGCTCATCCATTCGACCAACATCCACAATATGTCCCGCGCGGCGCGGCGTATGAATACGACGATTTTCGTCAAAAACGCGCCGTCGTATTCCGGCTTGGGCTTTGGCGGCGAGGGCTACACGACCCTGACCATCGCTACCCCGACCGGCGAGGGACTGACCAGCGCGAAGACCTTTACGCGCGCAAGACGCTGCGTGCTCAAGGGCGACTTCCGCATCATCTGAGCCGATGGAGCTGAATAAACTTGTCTGCGACGCCGGAATTCTCGGCGCAGGCGGCGCAGGCTTTCCGACCCATGTGAAGATCAACTGCAAGGCGGAGATCGTCCTTGCAAACGGCGCCGAGTGTGAGCCGCTGCTGCGGGTCGATCAGCAGGTGATGCAGGTCTACGCGGCGGAGGTTGTCCGCGGCATTCAGGCGGTCAAGGAATTCACCGGCGCGAAGCGCGCGGTCATCTGCCTGAAGGAGCACTATGCCGACGCCGTCCGCGCGCTGCAAAAGGCGACGAAGGACACCGACGTGGAGCTGCATCTGCTCGATGCCTACTATCCGGCGGGCGACGAGCAGCAGATCGTCTATGAGGTCACGGGCAAGGTCGTGCCCACCGGCGGACTGCCGCTGGATGTCGGTGCGGTGGTCTGCAACGTCAGCACGCTCGTAAACATCGCCGCCGCCCTCGACGGCAAGAAGGTCGTGGATAAGCACGTTACCGTCGGCGGCGCGGTGAAAAACCCCGTTACCCTGCGCGTGCCCGTCGGCACGATGCTCTCCGAGCTTCTGGCTGCGGCGGGCGGCACGACGGAGGAGTGCGTGTATATCATCGGCGGCCCCTGCATGGGGCGCGTGGTCGACACGCTGGAGATCCCCGTCACCAAAACCACCGGCGGCCTGCTGGCCATTCCGAAAAATCATCCGCTGCTGCAAAAAAAGTCTACTTCGATCGACCTGCGGCTGATCATGGCGGTGTGCTGCCAGTGCTCGATGTGCACGCAGATGTGCCCGCGCAACGCGCTGGGGCTGAACGTCCAGCCGCACAAGGCCATGCGCAGCCTCGCCAACGGCATTGATCTGATGGGTGACTTTAACGGCATTTTCTCGTGCTGCAACTGCGGCCTTTGCACCTACTACGCCTGCAACTTCGGCCTCAAGCCCTCGCAGGTGATGCAAACGCTCAAATCCGCCATTGCCTCTAAGGGCACACGCCCGCGCAAGGAGGTCTTCGGCGAGGTCGACGGCGGGCTGGAGAACAAAAAGGTTCCCGTTTCCCGCCTCGTTGCCCGGCTGGGGCTGAGCGAGTACGACGTGCCCGCCCCGCTCAACGACAAGCTCATGGCCACCGATCGCGTGCGCATCGAGCTGAAGATGGGTGTCGGTGCGCCGAGCGTTCCGAAGGTCGCCGTGGGCGACAAGGTGCGCAAGAATCAGCTCATTGCCGATATCGCAGAGGGTAAGCTCGGCGTCAAGATGCACGCCAGCCTCTCCGGCACGGTTACGGAAGTGACCGACCGCTATATTGAGATCAGGAGGTCGTCCAAATGAATGCATTGGGAATGATCGAGACCAATTCCATCCCTGTCGGCGTGAACGCAGGCGACGCCATGCTCAAGGCGGCGGCGGTGGAGCTGGTGGCCGCGCAGCCGGTCTGCGCGGGCAAATACATCGTCATCGTGACCGGTGAGGTCGCGGCCGTCACCGAAAGCGTCGCGGCGGGCAAGACCGTTGCCGGGCAGCGGCTGGTGGACAGCATGGTTATTTCCCATGTCCACGAGCAGGTGCCCAAGGCCATCAACGCCTGCAACGAGGTCGGACAGGTCGCTGCCGTCGGCGTGATGGAGGCCTTCAGCCTCTGCACTGCCGTGGTGGTCGCCGACGCCGCCGTCAAGGCTGCCGACATCCGCCTCATCGACATCCGGCTCGGCCGGGGTCTTGGCGGAAAGAGCTTTATCACCATGACCGGCGAGGTCGCCGCAGTGCGCGCGGCCGTGGCCGCGGGCGAAAAGAAGCCCGAAGCCGCCGGCATGCTCTCCGAGAGCGTGGTCATCCCGTCCCCGCACCCGGATCTCATCAAATCGTTGTATTAAAAAATAAAAATAAATTTCATAAACTGGAGGATTTTCAAATGAAAGAAGCATTAGGTATGATCGAGACCCGCGGCCTCATCGGTGCGGTCGAGGCGGCTGACGCCATGGTCAAGGCGGCAAACGTTCATCTCATCGGCAAGCAGATCGGCTCCGGCCTCGTTACCGTCATGGTGCGCGGCGATGTCGGCGCGGTAAAGGCTGCGGTCGACGCAGGCGCAACGGCTGCAAAGCGCGTCGGCGAGCTGTACGGCTGCCACGTTATCCCCTCTCCCCACAACGACGTCGAGGGCATCCTGCCCACGCTCGGCTAAACCTCAAACAAATTTTAACTTAAAGGAGTATTCACAATGAAACTGGCTCTTGGTATGATTGAGACCCGCGGCCTCATCGGCGCGGTGGAAGCAGCAGATGCAATGGTTAAGGCGGCGGATGTCCACCTGATCGGCAAGCAGCAGATCGGCTCCGGCCTCGTTACCGTCATGGTGCGCGGCGATGTCGGCGCGGTCAAGGCTGCGGTCGACGCGGGCGCAACGGCTGCAAAGCGCGTTGGCGAGCTGTACGGCTGCCACGTCATTCCTTCTCCCCATGACGACGTGGAGGGCATCCTCCCGAAGATGGGATGAAGCTCGCGCGAGTCGTCGGAAACGTCGTCTCCACGATCAAGGATGCCGGCTTTGCCGGGCAGAAGCTGATGATCGTCGATTATATCGACGAGACCGGCCGACTGACCGGCAATCAGGCCATTGCCTTTGACGTGGCGGACGCAGGCATCGGAGATACCGTGCTCGTCAATGTCGACGGCGGCGCCGCAAATATGTTCCTCGGGCGGCAGTGCATTGCCGACCTGACGATCTGCGGCGTGATCGACCATGTGACGATCGACGGCGAAGTAAGGGAGTACCACGGATATGGATGTTGAAGCGATCAGAAAAGAAGTAGAGCGGCAGGTGCTGGCGTATTTCCATATGGAGCAGGCGCCGCAGCCCTGCGCCGGGCTCGTGCGCGGCACGGACGTGGTCGCGCATCTGGAGCATTCGCTGCTGAACCCCGACACCACGCTGGAAAAGCTCCGCAAGGAGTGCGCCGTGGCGCGCAAATACTCTGTGGCGGCGGTGTGCGTCGCGCCCTATTACGTCCCCGCTGCGCGCGAGGAGCTGCTCGGCAGCCCCGTCGCCGTGGGCACGGCGGTCGGCTTCCCGCACGGCTGCATGTCGCAGGCGGCCAAGCTGGCCGAGCTGCGCGAGTGCATGGCCAACGGCGCAACGGAGATCGACCTTGCGCTGAACGTGCTGGCCATCAAGTCCGGCCGGCTGGACGTTGCCCAGCGCGAGCTGGAGGAGGCTGTGCGCCTGACCTGCGGCAAGGCTAAGCTCAAGGCGGTGTTCGAGCACGCGCTGTTTACTCCGGAGGAGAAGCGCGCCGTGCTGACGATGCTGCGCACCAGCGGCGTGGACTATGTAAAGATTCAGAATATGCTCAGCGGCCACGGCGCGCGCGTCGAGGACGTCCGGCTGGCATATGACATTCTCGGCCGCAATGTCGGCATCAAGATCGACGGCGGCATCAAGACCCTCGCACAGGCCGAGCAGCTGCTCGCCGCAGGTGCGACCCGCCTCGGCCTGACGGCCACCGCGAAAATTGCCGAGGAGGCCTACGCCGCTTACCGCAAGTAACCGCTTTTTCAAAAGAACATACGAAAGGAACCACACGATGGATATTAATGAAATCATCCGCCAAGTGACGGAGGAGATTTGCTCCAAATACGGCGCGCAGGTGTCCGCGCCGGCGGCCGGCGGCCAGAACCCCGCCGACATGGCAAAGTATATTGACCATACCTACCTCAAGCAGGAGGCCAGCCTCAACGACATTCGCCGCATCTGCGACGAGGCCAAGAAGTTCCACACCGCGAGCGTCTGCGTCAACCCTTCGTACATTCAGTACGTTGCACAGCAGCTCGAGGGCAGCGGCGTGACGCCGTGCTGCGTTATCGCATTCCCCCTCGGCGCTTCCACGCCCGAGGCCAAGGCCTTTGAGGCTTCCGACGCCGCCACCAAGGGCGCCAAGGAGATCGACATGGTCGTCAACGTCGGCGCCATCAAGTCCGGCGACTGGCAGCTGGTCAAGCGCGACATCGAGGGCGTCGTCAACGCCGTCCGCGGCCGCGCACTGGTCAAGGTCATCATCGAAACGTGCCTGCTGACCGACGAAGAGAAGGTCAAGGCCTGCACCTGCGCAAAGCTCGCGGGCGCTGCGTTCGTCAAGACCTCTACCGGCTTCTCCACCGGCGGCGCGACCGTCGAGGATGTCCGCCTGATGCGCGAGACCGTCGGCCCCGACATGGGCGTCAAGGCCTCCGGCGGCGTGCGTACCTATGACGACGCAGTGGCAATGATCAACGCCGGCGCTTCCCGCATCGGCGCAAGCTCCACGGCCAAGATCGTCGCAGGCGTCAAGGAAGACGAGCACAAGTGCGTCAACTGCGGCAACTGCAAGAACCACTGCCCGGCGGGCAATGTCGAGATCCGCAAGAAGCTGTATTGATCCGGAGGCACGCAAAATGAGAAGACCCATGATCGCGGGCAACTGGAAAATGAACAAGACCCCCGCAGAAACCGTTGCCCTGCTCAGCGAGCTGAAAAAGATTCAGCCGCAGACGAACGTGGAGGTCGTCGTGTGCCCCATGACGGTGAGCCTGTTTGCCGCAGGCCCGCAGCTCAAGGGCTCGGACATCAAGCTCGGCGCGCAGAACGTCCACTTTGAGGACAAGGGCGCCTTCACCGGCGAGGCCAATCTGGCCAGCCTGAAGGAGTTGGGTGTGGAATATGTCATCCTCGGCCATTCCGAGCGCCGCCAGTACTTCGGCGAGACGGACGAGACCGTCAATAAGAAGACCCGCAAGGTGCTCGAGGGCGGCCTGAAGCCGATCGTGTGCGTCGGCGAGAGCCAGCGCCAGAAGGAGCTGGGCATCACCAACGAGATCGTCTGCATGCAGACCAAGGCTGCGCTGAGCGGCGTGACCGCCGCGCAGGTGCGCGACGTGGTGATCGCCTATGAGCCCGTTTGGGCCATCGGTACCGGTCTGACCGCTACGGCGGAGGACGCTAACCGCACCATCGGCGCGATCCGCGGCGCCATCCGCGATATCTTCGGCGACGCGGCGCAGGACGTCCGCATCCTCTACGGCGGCAGCATGAACGACAAGAACGCCGGCGAGCTGATGCGTCAGCCCGAGATCGACGGCGGCCTCATCGGCGGCGCAAGCCTCGTGGCCGAAAAGTTCGAAAAGGTCGTCAATTATAACCGTTAATGCAAAAAAGACGCCGAGGAGCTTCCTCGGCGTCTTTTATTGTCGGGGAATCAGCGCTGGATTTGTCGTTGAGAGAGCGCACCCGTAAGGCTCCTTGCAGAAAGATTCCGGTTATGTCATTGCGAGGTTTGCGCAGCAAACCGTGGCAATCCGCGTCCCCTTGTACCGGCTTCCTATTAAAAACGACACAAAGGAGAACGGAGTGCCACGTCGGGCTGCGCCCTCCTCGCAATGACAATGAGGGGAGACTGTGCCCACGCAATGACAATGGGGGAGGTTGTGCCTTTGCAATGACAGTGGGGGTGCATTTGCAATGCCAAAGCTGGGAATGTGAGAAAAGGAGAACGAACATGGAAGAGATCACGCGGCAGTTGGTGGGGCTGTGGGATGAGGAATACCGGCGGTTTCACGGCAGCCTCATGCCGGGCTATGCGCCGGAGCGCATTCTCGGCGTGCGTGTTCCGGCGCTGCGGAGGTTGGCAAAATCGCTGGACGCGGACACCGCGGCGGCCTTTTTGCGGGAGCTGCCGCATCGGTATTACGAGGAGGACAATCTGCACGCATATCTGCTGGAGCGGATCCCGGATTTTGCGGCGGCGCTGGCGGAGACGGAGCGGTTTTTGCCCTATGTGGACAATTGGGCGACCTGCGATGGGCTCAAGGTGACCGCGTTTGCGGAGCATCTGCCGGAGCTGCTGCCCGCGATCGACCGCTGGCTGGCCGACGGGCGGGAGTACACCGTGCGGTTTGGCATCGTGCAGCTCATGCGGTGGTATCTGGACGACGCCTTCACGCCGGAGATTTTGGCGCGCGTGGCGGCGGTGCAGCGGGAGGAATACTATGTCCAAATGGCGGCGGCGTGGTTCTTCGC
>CAKTZP010000095.1 GCA_934636045.1 uncultured Oscillospiraceae bacterium | reverse complement strand
CGGCGGTGTCGTGACGAACGTTGCGGTGATGCTGCTGTACACCCTCCTGCTGAAAAAATGCTTCGGCTTTTCCGAGGTGAACTATCTGTTTGCCGCAATCTACGGCGTTCTCGGCGCAATCGCATCCATCGTCGGCGATCTGACCCTCTCCGTTGTGAAGCGGCAGGTCGGTATCAAGGATTACGGCAATCTGATCCCCGGGCACGGCGGCATTCTCGACCGGTTTGACAGCACCATGGCCGTCGCGCCGCTGACGGAAATTTTGTTGCTGCTCATCCCGTTTGCGGTAAAATGATATGACTAAGAATCTTTCCGTTCTCGGCGCTACCGGCTCCATCGGCCGGCAGACGCTCGAGGTCGTACGGCAGCTTGGCGTCCGCGTCGTTGCTTTGGCGGCGGGGACGAATGTGGAGCGAATGGCACAGCAGTGCCGTGAATTCCGGCCGGAGCTGGCCGTTATGGCGACGGAAGCCGCGGCTGCGGAATTAAAAGCCGCGCTGACCGGGCAGGATATTACCGTCCTTTTCGGCGAGGCCGGGCTGATCGCCGCCGCGGAATATGACGCTGCGGACACCGTTCTGACCGCCGTGGTGGGCATGCTTGGTCTGCGCCCGACGCTGGCCGCCATCCGCAAGCAAAAGCGCATTGCGCTGGCCAACAAGGAGACCCTCGTCTGCGCGGGTGAGCTTGTCATGGCCGAGGCACGGCGCTTTGGCGCAGAAATCATTCCTGTCGATTCCGAGCATTCGGCCATTTTCCAGTGTCTGATGGGCTGCGGCGACCGGCGCGAGATTCGCCGCCTGATTTTAACCTGCTCCGGCGGCCCGTTTTACGGCAAATCGCCGAAGGAGCTGCGGCATGTGACCAAGGCCGACGCCCTGCGCCACCCGAACTGGAAAATGGGCGAAAAAATCACCATTGATTGCGCGACCCTGATGAATAAGGGCTTGGAGATCATCGAGGCCATGCGCCTGTATGACCTTCCGCTCGAGCAGGTCGACGCGATCATCCACCGCCAGAGCATCGTGCATTCGCTGGTGGAATTCCGCGACGGCGCGGTGCTGGCGCAGCTGGGCGTGCCGGATATGCGCATCCCCATCCGCCTTGCACTGACCTATCCGCACCGAACGGAGAACCCCGACGCGCCGCTCGACCTGCTGACCTGCGGTCCGCTGACGTTTGACAGACCTGATGAGGCTGCTTTCCCATGTCTCGCGCTGGCCAAGGAGGCGGCGCGGCGCGGCGGCACGGCCTGCGCAGTGATGAACGGCGCGAACGAGGCAGCGGTTGCCCTGTTTTTGCAGGACGCGATCGGTTTTTACGATATCCCGCGCCTGGTGCGCGCGGCGATGGACACGGTGCCGCATGTGGCGGCGCCGGATCTGGAGGAAATTTTGGCGGCAGACCGCGCGGCTCGCGAGGCCGTCCGGCTGCACGCACAGAGGTGTGACGATTGACCGTTTTTTATGTTATCCTAGCAATTTTACTGTTCGGCGTCCTGATTTTCGTCCATGAGCTGGGACACTTTGTGACCGCGAAGCTCTCGGGCGTGCAGGTCAACGAATTTGCGCTGTTCATGGGCCCGGCGCTCTGGAAAAAGCAGAAGGGCGAAACGACCTATTCCCTCCGCTGCATCCCCATCGGCGGCTACTGCGCCATGGAGGGCGAGGACGAGGACAGCGATAATCCCCGCGCCTTCGGCCGCGCCAAGGCATGGAAGCGCCTGATCATTCTGGCCGCGGGCTCGTTTATGAACTTCGTGTGCGGCTTTTTGATCCTGCTGATCGTCCTGAGCGTGACGAAGGGCGGCTTTTACACGCGGGAGCTTACCGATATGGTCGACGACCGGCCGTTTGCTTCGTACCTTCAGGCCGGCGACGAATTCTATTCCATCAATGGCGAGCGCGTCTATATCGGCGGGGACATCGAAATGCTCCTCGACCGCGATACCGACGGCTATCAGGACATCACCGTCCGCCGCGACGGCGCGCTGGTCGAGCTGAAGAATGTTCCCATTGCGCGCGACTATATCGCCGCGGACGGCACGGAGCGCTACGGCTTCAGCCTCGGCGCGGAGGAAAAGACCTTCACCAGCGTGCTTTCCAACACGTGGCGCAACTGCAAGGACTTCGTGCGCCTCGTGCGGATGGGCTTGCAGGATATCTTTACCGGCCGCGCAACGGTGAAGGATATGTCCGGCGCTGTCGGCGTTATCGCCGAGGTCGCCAAGCAGGGCACGCAGGCCGAAACCGTCAGCCTTGGCCTTGCCAATGTGTTTTACCTTTTCGCGTTCATTGCCGTCAATCTGGCCGTGATGAACATGCTGCCCATCCCTGCGCTGGACGGCGGACGCATCGTCTGCCTGCTCGTGACTACCGCGGTCGAGAAGATTTTCCGCCGCAAGATCAACCCCAAATACGAGGCCTATCTCAACGGCGCTTTCATGGTGCTGCTGCTGATTTTCATGGCGCTGATCACCTTTAAGGACGTGTTCCAGATTTTTGGAGGCTAATATGACAAAGCAAATTACCGTCGGCAGCGTGAAAGTCGGTGGCGGCGCGCCGGTGTCCATCCAGTCGATGCTGAACATCCCGAACACCGACGTCGAGGGCTGCCTCGCACAGATCGAGGCGCTGCGGGCGGCCGGCTGCGAGATCGTCCGCCTCTCCGTCCCCGACATGGCCGCGGCGGAGGCCTTCGGCAAGATCGCGGCGTGCTCGCCCCTGCCGCTTGTGGCCGACATTCACTTTGACTACCGTCTGGCCATTGCTGCCGCAGAGCAAGGCGCGGCCAAGATCCGCATTAACCCCGGCAACATCGGCGGGGAGGACCGCGTTCGCGCCGTCGTGGACTGCTGCAGGGCGCATCATATTCCCATCCGCATCGGCGTCAACGGCGGCAGTCTGGAAAAATCCCTGCTTGAAAAATACGGTCACCCGACGCCCGAGGCACTGGTGGAGAGCGCATTTTCGCACATCCGCCTGCTGGAAAGGTTCGGCTTTACCGACATCTGCGTGTCGATGAAGTCCAGCTCCGTGCCGCTGATGATGCAGGCCTACCGCCTGTTTTCCGCGCAGTCGGACTACCCGCTGCACCTCGGCGTGACCGAAACGGGCACGGAATATATGGGCACGGTGAAATCGGCCATGGGCATCGGCGGCCTGCTGTGTCTCGGCATCGGCGACACCATTCGCGTCTCCCTGACCGCCGACCCCGTGCGCGAGGTGGAGGCGGCCAAGGCCATCCTGCGTGCCGCCGGGCTGCGCCGGGGGGTGAACCTCATTTCCTGCCCCACCTGCGGCCGGACAAAGATCGATCTCATTGGTCTTGCAGCCCGCGTGGAGCAGGCCCTGCAGGGCATTGACAAGGACATCACCGTCGCGGTGATGGGCTGCGTCGTCAACGGCCCGGGCGAGGCGCGCGAGGCCGACATCGGCGTGGCCGGCGGCGACGGCTGCGGCGTCATCTTCCTCAAGGGCGAGCGCAAGGAGACGCTGCCCTACGACCAGCTGCTGCCTGCGCTGCTGCAATACATAGACAAGCTATAACGAGACAGGAGAACCCCATGGAGCCCTATCCCTTTTTAAAAATGTTCCACGAATACTGCCCCGACGAACCGCTGCGTGCTCTGTATGAGCAGGCGGCGGTTTGCCGCGCGGAGATCGACCCTGCCGCACACCGGATCACGCTGGAGCTGCGGCTGCCGGACTATGTCCCGGCTGCCGTGCTGAACAAAACGGCGGATCAGCTGGTCGAGCTTTACGGTCTGAAGACCGTGCAGATTGACCCGCGCTTTCCCACGGCGGCTGCGGCCAGCCTCGAGGCGGCGGAGCTTAATCGCTGCATTATCTCCGCCTTTTCCCCGGCGGCGGCCATTCTGGCCGGATGCAGCTGGGAAATCGGCGCAGATACGACCAAGCTGCACCTGCGCGCCAACGGCAAGGACGCCATCGCGCCGCACCTGCCCCGTGCGGAGCGTTATCTCAAGGAGCACTTTGACCTGACCACCAAGATTGAGGTGCACTGCGGCAGCGCCGAAGAGGGCGAGGCGCTGTTTGCCCAGACCGAGCAATTTCGCCGTGAGGCCATGCGCGAAATTCCGGCCGCCCGCTTTTCTGCGCCGGAGAAAAAGAGCGGAGAAGCCCCTCCGTCCTCGACCATCTACGGCAAGCCCTTCCGCGGCGAGAATACGAAGATCGGCGACATCAACCTCGACATGCAGGACGAGCGTGTCATCATCGAGGGCAAGGTCTTCGCCGTCGACCACCGCGATATCAAAAAGGGTGCGGCAACGGTTGTTTCCTTTGACATGACTGATTACACCGGCTCTATCCGCGTCAACGGCTACTTCAAGGGCGACACCGGAAAGCCGATCGTCGACGGTGTGAATAAGCCCGGCCTCTGGCTGCGCGTGCTGGGCAAGGTCGACTATGACGACTACAGCAAGGAGGTCGTCGTCAAGCCCTTTGCCATTATGCCCGCCGCTGCACCGTGCCGCGACGACACCGCCGAGCATAAGCGCGTGGAGCTGCACCTGCACACCACCATGTCCATGATGGACGCCCTGACCAAGACCGGCGAGGCTGTCGCCACGGCGGCGCGCTGGGGACATCAGGCCATCGCCATCACCGACCACGGCGTTGCCTCATCTTTCCCGGATGCGCTCAAGGCAAGCAAAAACAAGGTCGCGGGAACAGACAAAAGCATCAAGATTCTCTACGGCTGCGAGGGCTACTATGTCAACGATGTCGACGACCGCATTGCCGTCCATGGTGAGAAAAACATGCCCCTCGGCGGCGAGTTTATCGCCTTTGACCTTGAGACGACGGGGCTTTCCTCATCCAAGGACGTTATTACGGAGATCGGCGCGGTGCTGCTGCGCGACGGCAAGCCCGTCGAGACCTTCCAGACCTTTGTCGACCCGCACCGCCGCCTTGACCCGAAGAACATTGAGTTGACCGGTATTACCGACGCGATGCTGGTCGGCGCGCCGGACGTTTCCGAGGCGGTGCCGAGGTTCCTCGAATTCTGCGGCGGCCGCCCGCTTGTGGCGCACAACGCGGACTTTGACGTCGGCTTTATCACCGCTGCCTGCGAGCGGCTGGGCATCGACTTTGCGCCGACGTATATCGACACGCTCATCCTCTCCCAGAACCTCATGCCGCAGCTGAACAAGCACAAGCTGAATCTGGTGGCCGATGCGCTGAGCCTGCCGGAGTTCAACCATCACCGCGCCTCGGACGACGCGCTGACCTGCGGCTATCTCTACCTCCGCTTTGCAGCCATGCTGGAAGAGCGCGGCGTGACGGACATTCAGAGCATCAATCCCTGCATGGCGGCGCTGCGCAGCGGCAGCCGCATCACAGACCGCCGCGCCAAGCATATCATCGTCTTTGCCAAGAACCAGACCGGTCTGCGCAACCTCTACCGGATTATCTCCGACGCACATCTGAAGTTCTTCAAGCGCAACCCCCGCATGCCGAAGTCTGAGCTGCTGGAATTCCGCGAGGGGCTCATCATCGGCTCGGCCTGCGAGGCCGGCGAGCTGTTCCAAGCCGTCATTGCCCACAAGAGCCGCAACGAGCTCAAGCGCATTGCCGCGTTTTATGACTTCTTAGAGATTCAGCCGCTGAGCAACAACATGTTCATGCTGGCCGACGGCACGGTCGACGATGTCGAGCAGCTGCGCGAATTCAACCGCACCATCGTCTCCCTCGGCGAGGAGCTGGGGAAGCCCGTCTGCGCCACCGGCGACGTCCATTTCCTCAACCCCGAGGACGAAATTTACCGCCGCATTCTGCTGGCCAGCAAGGGCTTTACCGACTGCGACCGCCCGAATCCGCTGTATTTCCGGACGACTGACGAGATGCTGGAGGAATTCTCCTACCTCGGCGCGGAAAAGGCCTTCGAGGTCGTCGTCACCAACCCCAACCGCATCGCCGACATGTGCGAGACCGTGCGCCCGCTGCCATACAACCTCTTCCCGCCGAAGATCGAAAACTCCGTCGAGGATCTGAAGCGGCTGGTCTACGAAAAAATGCACCGCCTCTACGGCGAAAATCCGCCCGAGATCGTCACCAAGCGTGTCGAGACCGAGCTGCACGACATCATTACCTGCCATTACGACGTCATCTACATGTCCGCGCAGAAGCTCGTCCAGAACTCGCTGGAAAACGGCTATCTGGTCGGCTCGCGTGGTTCTGTCGGCTCGTCGCTCGTGGCGTTCATGTCCGGCATCACCGAGGTCAACTCCCTGCCGCCGCACTACCGCTGCCCCAAGTGCAAATACTGTACCTTTGAGGTGCCCGCGGGCATTAACTGCGGCGCGGATCTGCCCGACGCGACCTGCCCCGAGTGCGGCGAAAAGCTGGATAAGGACGGCTTCAGCATCCCGTTTGAGACCTTCCTCGGCTTCGGCGGCGACAAGGTCCCCGATATCGACCTGAACTTCTCCGGAGAGTATCAGTCCCGCGCGCATCAGTACTGCATTGAGATGTTCGGTGCAAGCCACGTCTTCCGCGCCGGAACCATCGGCACGGTCGCGGAAAAGACCGCCTACGGCTACGTCAAAAAGTACCTCGCCGAGCGCGATATGACCGTCTCCCGCGCGGAGGAAAACCGGCTGGCTGCGGGCTGCGTCGATGTGCGCCGTACTACCGGCCAGCACCCCGGAGGCCTCGTCGTCATCCCGCAGGAAAATGAGATCTGGGATTTTTGCCCCGTCCAGCACCCGGCGGACGACACGAAGACCGACATCATCACCACCCATTTTGAATACCATTCCATGGAGTCCAACCTCCTCAAGCTCGACATGCTCGGCCACGATGACCCGACCATGATCCGCATGATGGAGGACATTACCGGCGTCGACGCGCAGAAAATCCCGCTCGACGACAAGGACACCATGTCCATCTTCACCAACAGCCGCATCCTCGGCTATGAGAATGACCCGCTGCTCGGCATCCCCGGCACGGTGGCCATCCCGGAGTTCGGCACCAGCTTCACCCGCGGCATGCTCATGGACACCAAGCCGACGCAGTTCGACACCCTCATCCGCCTTTCTGGCTTCTCCCATGGCACGGACGTGTGGCTCGGCAACGCAAAGGACTTGATCGTCAGCGGCACGGCCACGGTCGGTCAGGCCATCGGCTGCCGCGACGACATCATGAACTACCTGATCCAGTGCGGCATGCCGGAAAAGCGTGCGTTCAAGATCATGGAGGCCGTCCGAAAGGGCAGGGGACTGCCCGAGGGCGCGGAGGAGGAAATGATCGCCCACGGCGTACCGGATTGGTACATCGGCTCGTGCAAAAAGATCAAATACCTCTTCCCAAAGGCGCACGCGGCGGCCTACGTCATGATGGCCTTCCGCATCGCTTGGTTCAAGGTACATGAGCCGCTGGCATTTTACGCGGCATACTTCTACCGCCGCAGCCAGAAGGACGGCTTCGACGCCGTCATGATGACCCACGGCATCGAGACGGTCAAGGAGCACATGAAAAATATTTCCTCCAATCCCGACCACTCGGCCAAGGACGACGACCTGCTGACGACGCTCGAGGTCTGCTACGAATTCTACCTGCGCGGCTTCGACTTTGCCAACATGGACCTTTACCGCTCCGACGCGACGAAATTTTTGATCTATGAGGGCAAGCTGCTGCCGCCGTTTGTCTCCGTCTCCGGCCTCGGCGAGACCGCTGCACGCGACATCGTGGCCGGGCGTGCGGGGAAAAAGTTCATTTCCATCGAGGAATTTGCCGCCGCCTGCCCGAAGGTCTCCAAGACCCACATCGAAAATCTCCGCCAAGCCGGCGCCTTCGGCGACCTGCCGGACACCAGCCAGATGTCGCTATTCTGACAGAAACGACAAATTATGCACATCGAATTCGTGCAAAATCACAAAGAATCGGCGATTTTTGGAAAATCGATTGCCGTTTCCGCCCCAATGCGCTATACTTATCCTGCAAGATTATTTAAAGGAGTGTCTTATCATGCAACAGCTTGAAAAACAATTCCATATCCGCTGCGTCGAAGGCGACGTCGGCCGTTACTGCATTCTGCCCGGCGACCCCGGCCGCTGCGAATCCATCGCAAAGCTCTTTGATAACCCCGTGCATGTCGCACAGAATCGGGAATATAATATCTACACCGGCACCCTGCTCGGCGAAAAGGTCAGCGTCTGCTCCACCGGCATCGGCGGCCCGTCCGCTTC
>CAKTZP010000094.1 GCA_934636045.1 uncultured Oscillospiraceae bacterium | reverse complement strand
CCGTTGTCGCAAGCATACTTCACACCATCATAGTACCAGCTGCCGGATGCAACATCCGTGAACGGGAGGTTATCCTTCCCGGCGTTCTCGTTCTGCGAGGGCTTGGACGGGGTGGAGGGGCCGACAGGCGTGATCGGCTTCTTCAAATCCTCGTACCGCTTCTCGGCATCGAGCAGGGTCTGATAATTGCCGACCAGCTTCTTCTGGCTGGGTGTCAGCGCATCATAGGCCGCACGGGCCGCGGCGATCCTGCTGCCGCTGCCGGGGGTGACACGACCGATTGCGTCGATCAGGGCCTCTACATGCTCTGCGGCGGCTTTGTCCACCAGCGCAGCGTAGGCATCCTCGGCATCAGTCAGCTTCCGATAGGTCGCCTCGGAAATGAGCGCTTTCTGGCTGGGAGTCAGGGCGTCGTATGCTGCTCTCGCAGCCTCGATGGCTTCCTTGCTGTCCAGCGTGACATCGCCGAGGTTTTCAATCAGCTCACGGACATATTCAGCCGCGGCTTCGTCCACCAGCTGTGCATACCGCGTCTCTGCGGCGACCAGCACATCATAGTTGGATACGAATGCTTTCTGCGCCGGAGTCAGCTGGTCGTAAGCATTGCGGGCCGTGTCGATGGTGGGCTTGCTGCTCAGCGAAACCTCGCCAATCGCGTCGATCAGGCGCTCCACGACTGCGGCTGCAGCCTTGTTGTCACGCTCCTCTTCCAGACGCGCGATTTCGGCCAGAGCGTCATCCAACGTCTGCTTTGCATCGGGGGATACATAACCCTTCTGTTTTTCAGTCAGGGCATCGTATGCAGCCTTTGCAGCGTCAACGGCAGGCTTGTCATCCAGTGTGAGGTCTGCGGGCAGGGCATTGATCTTGTCCTCCACGCTCTTGGCAGCAGCGCGGTCGGCAGCTTCCTGTTCGGCCTCCGCTTTCAGCTCTGCCAGCCGCTGCTCCGCGGCGATCAGGGTGGCCTCGTTCGGGACCAGCACCTTCTGTGCAGAGGTCAGAGCGTCAAAAGCCGCTCTGGCTGCGGTAATATCTGCCTCGTCGGACAAAGCCAGATCGGACACGCCGGGCAGCGCCGCGATCATGTCTTCCACGCGCTTGGCTGCGGCGGCATCCTTGAGGTTCTGCAGCTGCGTTTCGGCAGCCGTCAAAACATCCAGCTTCGTCACATAACCCTTCTGTTTTTCAGTCAGGGCATCAAAGGCCGTTCTCGCCGCGGTAATATCTGTCTCGGACTCCAAGGTGACCGTACCAATCTTACCAATCAGCTGATCCACAGCGGCAGCTGCCGCGCGATCTGCTTCCTCGATCAGTTCGGTAAGACGGGCCACGAGGGCCTGCATTTTTTCCTCTTCCGAACGGGTCAGATATTCCTTCTGGTCAGCGGTCAGGGCATCATAAGCTGCCTTGGCCTGCTCGATGGCTTCCCGGTTTTCCAGCGTGATGCGCTTGACATTCGGAATGGCTGCCAGCTGCTTTTTGAAAGCGTCGATCTGCTCAAAGCTCTCGACCTCGGCTTTCAGCCGTTCCAGCTTCGCGTAGTTCGTAACGTTGTCCTTTGCCTTTTCGCTCAGAGCGCCATAGGCCGCCTCGGCAGCGTCAATGCTGCTCTTGGTCGCCGTATAATTCTCATAGCGAACAGTGTTGGGCAGATTGTCGATCAGGCTGACCACATAGGCAGAGCCGTCGTCAGCGTTGACCACATGGAGCACATACCAGGTGCCGTCATTGTCCTGCGCGTTGCCTGCCTGATTGTTCATCGTGGGCCAGGCACGCGCGCCGCAGCCGACATAGATGGTGTCGCCGGTGGTGACCGGGATGTACTGCGTCCGTTTATAGAAGCTGCCGCCCTCAGTGTTGCTCGTGACCTTCTCATTCAGGAAAATCTTCGTGAGGAAGTTCTTGTTGGTGGCGGTGGGCGTGAGCTTCACATTGGCGCTGTTGCCGGAGATGAGCAGGGTGTAGTCATAGGTGCCGCCCGACTCGCCGGGAGTAAACTCCGACAGCAGATTGCCGCCCTCTACGTCGAGGCTGTCCAGCGTGGTATAGGAGTTATACCATGTACCGCCGAGGTCCTCGCCATAGCCGGTGGTGGTATACATAATGCGGATATAGTCGCCGTCGCCCAGCTTACCGTTTTCCACAGTGAACGCATCAAAGCCTTCATTGGTGAACCAGTCGTTGAGCGTGCCCATCCAGCCGGACTCGCTGCCGCCGTCAAAGGCGGCCAGCTTATGGTCGTCCACTTGGATTCCGGCCAGATAGCTCAGGCCGAAGCCGGTGCCGTTTCCGTACCAAGTCGCGGACGAGAACTCGTCCACGAGCGCACGCAGCGCGACGGTCATCATGGAGTCGTTTTCACCGAGCGGATACGCTTCCTGATGGACGAACGGTTCTTTCTGCTTGTTGTAGAAGTAGCCGTCGTTATAGGTCGTATTCTCGAAGCTGACTGTAACCGTACCGACCTGCGGGCCTGCGTCAAATCGGTCGCCATAACCCCAGCCCTCGATGGGCGTGCCGATCGTGCCGGAGCCAGCGGCAGTTTTCATGGCCTGAATGGCTGCGGTACGGGCTTCCGTGACAGCCGCGACCGTCTTAGCCGTGTTCACGGCATCCACGCCGGTCTGATACGCAGCGGTGATGGCTGCATAGTGCTCAGATGCGGAATCGTACTGCTGATAAGCAGCTGCAAGGACGGCCAGCGCGCTTTCGCGCGCAGCATTGACCTCGTCCTCAGTGCCGCTGACAGGCCCCCATGTGACGGTGATCTTCACGTCGTTATAGGGCATGTGGAAATCAACCAGTGCATTCAGCACCTTGTAGTTGATATGAACATCCGTCTTGCCCTTATAGTCGGTCACGTCGATCAGACCGCCGGTTTTGTACTGCCATGTATTGCTGTTGGCATTGGTCAGGGGCACGGTCGTGCCCTCCACGCTGATGCTGCGGATGGCGTACCGGGTGCCATTGACCGTGTAGATCATGCTGCCGGTCATCGTCGCCGTGTTGCCCATCTGCTCGAAATCCACGCCGACTTCTTCGTCGGAAATGCTCCAGCCGTCGCCATAGATCACGCCGGGGCCGCTGTGGCTACCAGCCTTGATCGAAGCGTCACGGCAGAGCAGATAGGCAATGTAATCCGGGCTGACGCTGGCCTTGATGTTGTAGGTCAGCGGTACTGCTTCCGTGATCTGCCCATCCTTTGCAAAGGAGAACAGCGGCTGAAGCTGCTGGTTGCCCGTAACATCTCCATACTTGTCGTCCGTGGGGGTGTTGGCCTGCAGGTATGCGATCATACGCTCCAAACCCTGCTGGTCGGCTTCGGGGATGCCGACGTATTTCTGCTCAAAGCTCAGGCTGTAGCTGGCTGGCTTGTCGAGGCCCTTTGCGTAGGCCGCGGCGATGGCATCGTACTTTTCCTGTTCTTTGGCTGTCAGCTCGCCCTTCTGATACTCTGTCATTTTTTCATAGGCAGAGATCAGACGCTCGACCGCATCCTTGGAGGACTCGTCCAGCTTGGTCGTATCGTCGGGCAGGCGGTTCAGATACTGGCGGAAGGTTTCCAGATTTCCGCGGTTGCTGGAATCTGCCTCCTGCTGCATCTGCTTGATGGTCTGCAGGGCCGTCATCTGCGCTTCGCGGGCCGCACCGGAGGTCTCCGCCGCTTCAATGCCGGAAACGCCAGCATTGTAAGCAGCGGTCAGCTTTGTCCAGTTTTCTGGTGTGAAGCTGCTCTCGGGATAGTTGTCGTCGTAGTAGACCGCGTCCAGCTCCTCGCGCAGCTGGGTCTTGATGGCGCTCAGATCGTCCGATGCGGTCACATAGACCAGCACCGTGGGGCCGACCGTATAGCGGCCCTCGTCGTCCAGACGGAAGGCGTTGACCGCAGTCCAGCCCTCGGCATAGAGGGTGATCTGGGCCGTGCCGTCCGCGCCGGTCGAGGCATACGCCGGAGTCCGCACATCGGCAGCTGCCGCGTCAGCCTTGTCAGTGAATGCCACGCTGGTATAGACCGCAGCGCCGGAAACCGGGCTGGCCGCGCCGGTGCGGTTCTGGGGCAGAGCGCCGTCTGCCGTGACGGTAATCGTGAAGGGCTGGCCCGCCGTGACGGTCTCCGGGGCGGAGATCACGGAATAGCGGAACCAGTCGCGCACATCGTCCATCAGAGCGGGGTACTGTCCAGCGCCGCTGGAATAGGTCTCCATCTTCGGGCGGAAATGGACCACGGTCAGCTCGTCGCCATCGTGCAGGACGATGTTCTGGTACTGTACGCCGAGATAGCCGTCCGCGCCGCCGAAATAGAGGTCGCCGTTGACGAATACCAGCGGATAATTGTCGTTGTAGGTCAGCGAGGTGCTGATCCCGAACTGATCCAGCACAGCGCCCACAGTGGTGTTGGCCGCAAGGGTCAGCGTTGTGGTATTTGCGCTGTTTTCGTGCTTACCCGTATAAGCGCCGGTCGCGTCCACGGCAGAGAAGCGCACGCTGATCTGCTCCTCGCCGGAATCCACCAGCTGATAGCAGGCCTGACGGAAGGCTTCCTCCGCGTTGCCCAGCATAAACAGCTCGTGGCTGCCGATGGTGGTATAGGCCGGATAGGCCTCTGCCGCCGCCAGCGCCGCCTCGCGGGCCGTGCGCAGAGCGGAAAGGCTCTCCGCGGTGTAACCGCTCAGCTGATCCGGGTCGAACTTCCCGGCGAGATACTCGATCGCGGCATGATAGAACTCAGCCTTCGATTTGCCGTACTCGCCCTTGCGCTCGTCCAGAGCAGCCTGTGCATTACGAAGGCGCTCTGCCGCCGCTTCCACATCAGGCTGGGCCGAGGCTTTGTTGGCCTCGGTCGGCTGACCGTCTTTGAACATAGTAGCCAACAGGGCTTCCGCTTCTGTTTTCGCACTGCTGTATGCAGCCCACGTTTTCGGCGTGTAGCTATCCTTGTCCGTAATGGTCGCAGCTTGGACGGCTTCATACAATAGTGTGGTGTTGGCCAGCTCGGTTGGAATTAGTTTTTGGATAGCTGCGCGGAGTTCAGCAACAGCAGTGGCAATCTGATCGGTTGTCGTTGCTGTTTCAAGAACTTTTTGAGCTTCTTCCCGTGGACCTTTTTCAGCGATAAACTGTTTCCAGAAACCGCTGTTTTTGTCAATGATCGTATCAGAAAGTTTCCCATTGTATCGGTCAACGGTTGAATAGTAATTTGTATTTCCATCTTTTACAGTGTCGAGCAGAATTGAAAGCGGTGCTTTTTGTTCATCAGTCAGCGTTCCGCCGCTTTCATTTACTGTGCTCACCTGCACAAGAAGCACATCTAGTGGTGCTCCCTCATAATCTTCGTTGGAAAAGTAAACAAATTCTGATTGGACGTTAGAATGTGCAATTGCAGCCGGGACTGTAACGTTAATTAGATTATCGCCACTCATCCCCTCAATTGTTTCCTCAAGCGTCGCATTATCAACGACATTATCCAGCGTAACAGTGTTACCATTAACGGATGAGCCAAAACACGTTTCTGGAATAAACCATCCCTGAGTATGTACCACAGAGATTCTCGTTGTTCCATACGGAACTTTTACGTAATAAAGGGTAAATGGTGTCTCTGCCTCCACGAAGTTAGCCGTGCCTATTACACTCACTGCATGTTTGCTATTAGACGTGCTTACCTCAATTTTGATAGCGTCATCTGCAAGTACTTGAACAGAAAAAAGTCCAAATATGATTGAAGCGCATAGGAGGAGAGATAATATTCTCTTTGCTTTCACTGTAAAAAATGGAGGCGGCTGTTTCCAGCCGCCTCCACATCCTCCTATTATCTTGTGATTTTCAGCAGAGTAATATACGGAGATTCCGTTCCACTCTGTGTAATAATCTGCACATAATTTGTACTGCTAGTCGGTGTGCTAATCGTCATTTCGGTTCCAGAGGCAACCTGTGCACCATTTACGAAGATTTTCTCTGCACTGGATGTAACAGTGACTTTCGTAGTTGCACTATATACTTTCTTAGTTGCAACGTCCATATTGGTCGTTTCAACAATACTTGTACCTACCTTTACGGTCGGAGTAGTGCTTGCAGCACCAGTACCATTGGTCACAGCCTTATGAGAGCCGAGCAGCTCGGAAGAGCTTTCGCCCATGATGCCGTTCATCTGCATCACGCCGGTGTAGACACGGACATAGCGGACAGCATCAAGGTACTTCGGAGTGCCGTCTGCCTCAACGGCCCAGGAGATGTCCATCGGGTCGCCGTTGCTGTTGTCGTTGCCGGTACGGCCCGTGGTGTACGGGTTGACCTGAGCGCCGCTGCGCAGTCCGTTGGGATGGCAGTCAAAGTAGCCGAACAGATAATCGTCCGGCGCGGTGGAGTTGCCGCCGTTGGTGGTCTTGGGGGCTACCAGTCTCACGCCGTTGAGCGTCAGCATAGCTCTGCTGGAAGACGTTTCTGCCTGATAAGCGCCGAAGTCGGTCATGGTCAGACCGCTGATCGGATTCAGCAGGCCATCCAGCGCAGCCGTCCGGTTGTTGAGTGCCACAAAGTAGTTGTTATACAGTGGGAAATAGCTGTGACGATGCCAGTTGTTAACGCCAACCGTGCCGCTTTCCGTGGTTGCCGTGCTGGTGGGACGGGTCTTATAGGTGGAAGTGTAGGGAACAGCGACACCAGTCGTGTTCTCGGCTTCCTCCGGGTGCGTATAAACTGCGGTGTATTCCCAAATTGCGCCGCCAGCCGTGGTGCTGGGAGTCTGATAATGCAGGCTGCCAGCCAGAGTGTACCAATTGGTGCCGTCCTGAGAGACCTGCACGCAGCCCGGTTCGGCCCAAGTGCTCATGGCGTTGCCGAACAGAGTGAAGTCCACACCGTAGGCATTGTTCGGATCGTTGTAGATGCCGCCGCTCACATACGCGCCGCTGGCATCGCGGGTGATCGCACCAAAGTCCAGAACAGCATAGCCGCCAAAGGAACCGAGAGAAACACCGGTGGTTACATAGCCCTCGACGAGGTTCTTGAGGGTGGAAGCGCCGCTGGCCGTGAACGGGCCGCCCCAGCCGGAGCCAGTTGCGCCTTCATTCACGAACTGGCCGGGAGCGGGCAGGAAAGCCACAAGGCCGGTGCCTACGACCTGCGCGGTCGGGGCGTTGATGTTGACGAGGCACTGCTTGTCGCCGCGACGGATGGTCAGAGATGTGCTGTCGCCGTTGAGCTCCACAATACCGTAGCCGTACTTGGGATTCTGCTGCCCCTCGGTGTAGAAGCCAAAGATAGCGGCGTGGTCCGCAGTGACGGTGACGGAAGCGGTGTCAAAGTCGCTGCCGTCGCTGTTGCTGAAGATCAGCGAGAGGGACTGCGGCATTTCGTTGCTGCCGTCCGGAGAAATAGTTGCGGACAAGCCGCTGCCGGTGATTTTGAGTCCTTCCGTGCCATTGGAGACCTGAAGCGTCAGGCCGAGGTCGGTGAAGGTGTAGCTGCTGTAGGTGTCATCCACGGCAAAGGCACTGATACTCAGGCCCAGCACCATGATGACCGCCAGAAGCACTGCTACGATCTTTCTGGTTTGCATCTGGATTCGCTCCTTTCGTCCATCGCTTCCTGTTTTGATCTGACGCAGCCCGGAAGCAGAAAGCTGCGCCGATTTTCACGGCGAATACCGTAATATACATTTTCGTTCACACCACGCTGCCGGTATCGGTTCCTGCGCCCACTTCTGACCGCGTCTGTCCTCCCTTGGCACGCTCGGCACTTGCGTTGTCGCGTACTTCCCCGGAAAGGCAGGTATTCTTTCCCGTTGTGGCTATTCAGTTGTCGGCGCGGTTCGCCATAGGAAACCGGGCAAAGGCCCGGTGAGTCGGTAATTTTTGCGGTGTCCCGGCCTGCGGAGCATACCCGCAGGCCGGGCACCAGAAAGGAAATAAGATGGAAAGCGCAAAGAAAAACTGGTTCCGTCCCGAAATAGCGCACGTTGTCCCGTAAAAAACAAAATGCGCCGATTCCAAGATGAAATCAGCGGCGTTCGTGGGCTTCTCGCCCGGTGCAACAGGAAATCGCTCGCCGCTGCAAATACACAGTCGCGGCTTTCGCCGCGAGTAATACAGATCTTCTGACTTGCGTTAGGGAGTGATAAAACTCCTGCGCCCACGTCCTGCCTTCTCACAGGTCATCCCTGCAATGGCGAACTTTCGTCCCGGCGGATCGCTCCGCTTCGGCGTGGCCTCACGCGCA
>CAKTZP010000093.1 GCA_934636045.1 uncultured Oscillospiraceae bacterium | reverse complement strand
CACGGCCGCAAGCGGCCTCGCAATGACTTAATCGGACTTTTTTGACAGTCTGGAAAAACTCGCTGCAAGGAAGCCCCTTGCAGCGAGTTTTATTATTGGGAATCAGCGGCCGGTATCTTCCACGTAGAGCTCGCGGACGGCATTGGGGTCGGCGGGCTTTGCGGGAGCGGCGGCGGGCTTGGGATTGTCGCGCTTTTCAAAGAACTTCGGCGCAACCTTCGGGAACAGGCAGTAGGTCAGGACATCCTCCTCACACTTTGCCATGCCCTTGCACTCCTCGCGGTATTTGTCCAGCTCCGGCTCGAGCAGGTCAGCGGGGCGGCAGGTGATGACCTTGGCGTCGCCGATGCACTTTCTGCGGACCTCCTCGTTGACCTCGCCGGGCAGCTTGCCGTACTCACCGCGGAGCAGAGCCTTGGATTCGTTGGGAACCATCTTGTAGCGCTCGCCGCTGATGATGTTCATAACAGCCTGCGTGCCGACGATCTGGCTCGTCGGGGTGACCAGCGGGGGATAGCCGAAGTCCTTACGGACGCGGGGCACTTCGGCGAGAACTTCGTAATACTTGTCTTCCTTGTGCGCGTCTTTCAGCTGGCCGAGCATGTTCGAGAGCATGCCGCCGGGAACCTGATAAAGCAGCGCCTTCGGGTCAACGCGCAGCACCTTCGGGTCGAGGGTGCCTTCGGCCATCATCTTGTCGGCGACGGTGCGGAAGTGCGCAGCGGCCTCGCTGAGCTTGTCGAGGCTCAGGCCGGTGTCGCGGTCGGTGCCCTGCAGGGTCGCGACGAGCGCCTCCGTGGAGGGCTGGGACGTACCGTTTGCCATCGGGGACAGGGCGCAGTCGACAATGTCCACGCCGGCGCGCGCCGCCATGAGGTTGACCATGTCGCCGGTGCCTGCGGTGTTGTGGGTGTGCATGTGAATGGGAACAGAAACGTTGTCCTTGAGCTTGCTGACGAGGTCATATGCATGGTACGGCAGAAGGAGGTTTGCCATATCCTTGATGCAGATGGAGTCAGCGCCCATCTTTTCCAGCTCCTTGGCCACGTTGACGAAGTAATCGTCGTTGTGCACGGGGCTGACGGTGTAGGACAGCGCGACCTCCGCCCAGCCGCCGTACTTCTTGACGGATTCGACGGCCTTTTGCAGGTTGCGGATGTCGTTCAGCGCGTCGAACACACGGACAACGTCGATGCCGTTTTCGATGGACTTTTGGCAGAATTCCTCAACCACATCGTCGGCATAGTGCTTGTAGCCCAGAATGTTCTGGCCGCGGAAGAGCATTTGCAGCTTGGTCTTGGGCATGTGCTTTTTCAGCGTGCGCAGACGCTCCCACGGATCCTCGTCGAGGAAGCGGATGCAGGCGTCAAACGTTGCGCCGCCCCAGCATTCCAGCGACCAGTAGCCCATGTTGTCGAGCACCTCGCAGGCGGGAAGCATGTCCTCGATGCGCATACGGGTCTTCGCCTGAGACTGGTGCGCGTCGCGGAGAATGGTTTCAGTGATATACAACGGCTTTTTTTCCATAACTCAAACCTCCTTAACCAAACAGGGCGATGAACACGCCTGCGGCAACGGCGGAGCCGATAACACCCGCAACGTTCGGGCCCATGGCGTGCATGAGCAGGAAGTTGCTCGGATCCTCGCGCTGGCCCTCCTTCTGGGAGACACGCGCGGCCATCGGGACGGCGGAAACACCGGCCGAGCCGATGAGCGGATTGATCTTCTTGCCCTCCGGCAGGAACAGGTTCATGAACTTGGCAAGCAGGACGCCGCCGGCCGTGCCGCCGCCGAAGGCGATCACGCCGAGGATGACGATGCCGATGGTGCGCGGTGTCAGGAAGCTGTCGGCCTGCGCGGTTGCGCCGACGGAAACGCCGAGCAGGATGACGACGATGTTCATCAGCTCATTCTGCGCGGTCTTGTTCAGGCGCTCGGTCACGCCGCACTCACGGAAGAGGTTGCCCAGCATCAGGCAGCCGACCAGAGGCGTCGCGGAGGGAACAAACAGCGCAACGAAGAAGGTAACGGCGATCGGGAAGACGATCTTTTCCTTCTTGGAAACCTTGCGGAGGTTGTCCATGCGGATCAGGCGCTCCTTCTTCGTGGTCAGGCCGCGCATGATGGGCGGCTGGATAACCGGAACGAGCGCCATGTAGGAGTAAGCTGCAATGGCGATCGGCCCGAGCAGCTCGCCGGCGAGCTTGGAGGTGACATAGATGGCGGTGGGGCCGTCCGCGCCGCCGATGATGCCGATGGCGGCGGCCATGGCCTGCGTGAAGCTGAGACCGTCAATGCCAATCTTGGAGATCAACAGGGCGCCGAGGTAGGCGACAAAGATGCCGAGCTGCGCGGCAGCGCCGAGCAGAAGGCTCTTGGGGTTGGCAATCAGCGGGCCGAAGTCGGTGGACGCGCCGACGCCGATGAAGATCAGGCAGGGATAGATCTGAAGCTTAACGCCCAGATACAGCACGTCGATCAGGCCGAAGGTATCGGAATTGCTGAATGCGGCCCAGTTGATGTGGCCGGTCTCGTTGATGAAGATCTCGGTGTGGTACATGCCCGCGCCGGGAAGATTCGTCAGCAGCATGCCGAAGGCGATGGGCAGCAGCAGCAGCGGCTCAAAGCCCTTGCCGATGGCAAGATAGAGCAGAACGAAGGAAATGAGGATCATGATGATCGATTTCCAGTCGGCACTGTGAACCAGATTCATAATACCGGTCTGATCGAGGAAGTTCGTCAGGGCCTCGCCGTTGGATTCGGCGCCCTTTTCGTCGGCTGCGGCGGCGGTGTCGGCAGCGGGCTCTGCGGAGGTGACGACGGCATCTGCCTCACGCGCCTTTCCAGCGGCGGAGGCGAGGGTCGTGCACAGGCAGACCAACAGGCCGAGCACCAGCAGACCGATCATCAGCCGATGCATCTTTTTATTATTTTTGAACATGGCAGTATCTCCTTTGCGCGATTAGCCGATGGTGCAAAGGAGTGCGGCGGTTTCGACGGAGTCGCCCTTGCGGACATTGACGCCGGTGACCTTGCCGTCGCAGGGAGCCATGATTTCGTTTTCCATCTTCATTGCCTCAAGAATGACAAGCACGTCGCCCTTCTTGACGGACTGGCCGGCCTGCACCTTGATGTCAAGGATGGTGCCGGGCATGGGCGCCTCGACCTTCTGGCCGCCGGCGGGAGCAGCGGCAACCGGAGCGGCGGGGGCAGCGGGCGCTGCGGCGCTCATGGCTGCGGGCGCGGACATTTCTTCGATCTCAATCTCATACAGAGAGCCGTTAACATTCACACGATACTTTTTCATCTTAATTTTTTTCCCTTTCGTTTGTGTTAGAGTTTTTTAATGGACAGGATGCGGATGGCAGAGGCGTCGGTGCCGCTCATCTCAGCGATGGCCGCGGAGACGGCTGCAACGAACGCGGGGCGGTTGGGAATTGCTTCCACGGCGGGTGCCGGGACGCTCTTCTTCTCATCCTCCGCCTTGCTGCTGCCGCGGAAGATCAGACCCAGCAGGGAGCAGAGCACGATGATGAGCGTCAGGACGACAAAGACCGTCACAAGACCCATGACCACAACGAACCAGTTTTGCATTGTTTTCCTCCTTCTTGGGAAATTTGTATCCAAATGTCTCTATATGGACGGCGCAGGGCCGAAGATAAAATGGAAGGCTTACGCGATGGTGAAGCCGGTGGAAGCTAAGAGCTTCCCGTTGATATAGATCTCGAGCGTATAATTGCCGGGGACCGACGCCTCGCCCTGCGCAGCGGGCAGGGGAATGGCGTTGGCGTGGCGGCGGTTATACCACAGACTATCCCACGCAAGTTCCCGCGAGACGTCATTGACGATATTGCCGCTTGCGTCACGCACGGCGTAAAGCAGAGTGACGGTGTCGTCCGACTGATTGACGGCGTTGACCTCGACGCAGACCGCAACCTTTTGCTCCGGGGAGAAGGAGGTGCGGGAGTTGTTCAGGTCATAGTACGTCCAGTCCGCCTTGTCCGGCTCGACCCACAGAGAAATCAGAGAGGAGCCGGGCTGGATGGGGGGCTCAGGTGTGATGCCGTAATCCGTAAAGGTCTCGCTGACCGGTGTCTTCACAGTAACGGTGGCTTGTCCGAAGACGGTGGAGGAGGCATCCGCCGCCGTCAGGGACAGGGTGATCTCATATTCTGCATCGGGAACCAGGCCGGTGAGCGTCACGGAGGTGCCGTTCACGGCGCTGTTGTTCTCGCCGTACATATAGTCCGGGTGGAGGCTGCCGACCGTGTTGTAGGAGACATACCAGCCGCCGTAGGGCGCGCCTGCGGGCGTGTCCCAGCTGACGGTGACGCTGCCGTCGGCATTGGCCGAGGCGGCGAGTCCTTCGACAATGATCGGGTTGGCCGGAAGCGTGAGCTTCGGGATCAGATCCATGCCCGGCGCGGAGAGGGTAAAGGTATATTCGTGGTCAAAGTCAGGCAGCTCGATCACAGCGCTGCATTCGGTCACAGCTGCGGTGATGGCGTCCATGCCGTCAGCCTCGCAGAGCACCGTCCACTGGGGCGGCGTGTTTTCGCCCTGCTCCCATGTGAGCGTGACCTTGCGGCCGTCGATGGCGCTGACCGTCAGGTTCTTGGCCTCGACGATGGGCAGAATTTCATACTGTGTGGTCGTCTCGCCGGAGAGGTAGATGCCCTCCGCGCCATCAAGCGTGAAGGTGTAGACCTCATTGGGCAGAAGCCCGGAGACAATGTAGGAGCTGCCAACGAAGGAATAGGTGTTCGACGAGCCGTCGGCGGCGGTGCAGGTGAGCTGCCACTGCGCCGGGGCGGGGCCTTCATAGGCAAACGAGAGCTGCACGTCGCCGTCCTTGTCACCGCGGACGCCGCGGAATTCGGAAATGACCGTGGATTCCGGCGTCGTGACGTTAATGGTATAGGAATCGGCGTTGAGAAGCTTATGATACTGCGCGGCGCTGACGGAGACGGTGTAGGTCGTCTTTTCGGAAAGGCCGGTGAAGGTGTATTGGTTTCCGCTGCACGTGCCGGGGTAGGCGTTGCCGTAGCTGTCCGTGCAGGTTAGGACAAAGCGGTTCGGATCATCGGCCGATACCAGCTCCACGACCATCCGGTCGGTTCCGCTGGAGAGGATGTTCAATTGCGTCATGTCCACAAAGTACCAGTTGATGAGGAAGTAGACCACCGCGCCGATGGCAGCCAGCAGTGCAGCGATTACGGCGATGGGCAGCCAGCGCTTTTTCTTAGGCTCAGGCTCCTCGTCGTCCTCGGCGTCGCTGTCGACATAGTCGTGCGACGGCTCCGCCGGCACCTTCTCCGCGGGCGCGGCCTCATCTTCGGCAGGGGCGTCCTCTGCGGCGCCGTCCTCCGGGATCTCCGCCGGAGCGTTGCCGACGACGGCGTTTACCGAGGCCAGCAGGGCGTCCAGATCCATCTGGTCAGGGTCGAAGTCCTCATCCTCGGCGGGCGCGGCATCGTCAACCGATGGTGTGCCTTCGGCGGCCTTTGCGGCGGGTGCGCTTTCCGCAGCGGAGCTTTCCTCTGCTTCGGGTGCGGGCGGCGCTTCCTTCGGAGCCTGCTCTGCAGCCTCCTGCGGCTGCTCCGGCTCGGCGGGAAGGACGGGCAGCGGAGCGGTCTTGCCGGTGGGCTTTTCGTTCAGGGCGGGAGCGTTGGGGTCGATGTCGGCCTCCGTGCCTGCGCCGGTCAGATCCGGGGCGAAGCTGCGGCGGAAATCGTCGTCCAGCGCCTCGGCCTCGGTCATGCGGATGGGCTCGTCGATCTCCTCGGCGGCAGCGTTCGGGTCGACCATCGGCTCATCGGAGGCGACGATCGGCGGAACAATCAGCGTGTCGGAGACCTCGTTGCGCTGCATGTACAGCGTGAGCGCCTGCCGGAATTCCTCAGGGGTCTGATAGCGGTTTTCCTTCTTGAAGGCGCAGGCCTTGAGAAGAATGCCCGCCATTTCATAGTCGGCATAGATCGGCGAGGGCAGGGGCTTGCCCGTCAGGCGGAGCTTGTCCGCCATGGCCTCGCTGGTGTTTTCGTCCACGAACGGACCGTGGTTGCCGTTGTAGATGCGGTAGAGCACCATGCCGAGCGAGTACAGGTCGATGGTGGTGTTGGGAGAGAGGGTAAAGTCCGAAAGCTCCGGCGCGGAGTACGGGCCGATGTATTCCTCGGGAATGCAGGTGTAGCGCAGATCCTCCACCGCCGCAAGGCCGAGATCACCGAGCAGGAATTTGCCCGTCGGCATCAGGTAGATGTTTTCCGGCTTAAGGTTTGCAAAGAGGTAGCCCGCCTCGCGGCAGGATGCCAGCGCGTCGCAGATATCAATGCCGAGATTCACGGCGCGCAGGCTCGTGATCGAGCGCTGCGCCAAATAATCGCTCAGAGAAATATACAGCGGGTAAAGGATGTACACATCGTAGCCGACACCGGTATCCTTCGGCTCAATCTGATAGCTGAGCGCACCGGCATAGTGGCCGCCGGCGGCCAGCTCCTTCCCCTTGTCCAGCTCCTGACGGATATCCGCAACGACGCGGGTATAGTATTCGTGCACCGCTTCCTCGGAGGGATAGGCACCGGAGAGGATCAGCGCTCGGATCTGACTGTCCGACGCGGGGACCGACATCCGCTTGAGCACGAAGTGCTCCGAGGCCGGGCTGCGCAGGATAAAACAGGAGCGGCCGTTGTGCTCACCGGCTTCGCGCTCTACCGCCAAGCCGTCCAGCAGCGGCGAGATCATTTTCAGCTCTGGCATGGTTTCCGCCTCCTAAATGAAATCGAATTGTCACGACTATATACTATGACATTTTTTTAAAAAAATCAACAACAATCTTGCCAGAATCAGAAGAAAATGGTATGATACTAAAAACTGACAGCTTATCCACGCGAACCGGAAGGAGCGAAACATGGACAATAAAGTTGTGTGCTACTATTGCGGCACAATCTATAACGAAGAACGCGGGAAATGCCCCCTGTGCGGCAGCAGCACCCGCTCGGAGGAGACAGGCGACCGCCCTGTGCAGCGCCAGCGCCTGACCGACAAGGAGCGCCGCGAGCGCCAGCGCGCCAACGCCAAGGGAAAGTACAGCGCCAAGGCAAAAAAACCGGGCAAGCCGTCGAAGGCGGCGAAGGGTCTGCTGACGGCGGCGCTGATCGTTCTGCTGCTGACGGTGGCGGTGCTGACGTTCTTTATCGGCGACATGAACGGCTGGTGGGGCGGCATGGAGGATCGCGTTGACCGCTCCAGGCAGACGGACATGGTGCTGCCCGATACGAGCTGCACGGCGCTGACGCTTTCGGCCGAGACGATGCAGCTTGATGCTGCAGGCGCCACGGCGCAGCTGAAGGTCAGCGTCAATGCCTCGTGCGAGGAGACGCTCTACTGCAACAGCGCCAACGCGGGTGTAGTCGTCATCGAAAAGCAGGCGGACACGGAGACCGGCAGCAAGGAAAAATCCGCGACCTTTACCGTGACCGCCGCCGGTGCGGGCAGCGCGGATATCACCGTCACCTGCGGCAAGCAGACGAAGGTCTGCACCGTTACGGTCGGCGGCGGAGAACCCGTGGGAACGAGCGAGCCTGCCTCGCTGCCGCCGCTGGCGGAAGACTTTGTGCCCGAACTGAGCAGCGGCGAGAACGCCTCGCTCTTTGCCAAGGGCGACAAGCTGCTGCTGCGCGTGACCAATCTGCCCGAGGGCTACACCGTCAGCTGGGCGACCGCCGACGCGACCGTCGTCAAGGTCAGCGAGGCCGGTGAGCTGACCGCCATCGGCAGCGGCCGGACGACCGTCACGGCCACCGTGGGCGGCAAGACGGCGCAGGTGCTCGTGCGATGCGTCTTCGAGGGCGACGACATCGGCGCGCATCTGGAAAACACGGATGTCACGCTGAACGTCGGCAATACCTTCTACCTCTATCTCTACGACTCGCAGGGCGAGCACATCACGGACATCACCTATACCGTCAGCGACGCCGGTATCTGCAAGGCCGAAAACGGCATCGTCACCGCCTTGGCCCGCGGCACCGCGACCGTCACCGTGACCTACAACGACAAGACCTACGAGTGCATCGTCCGCGTAAGATAAGCCAAAATCAAACCGCTCCCGCCGATCCCAAACAAGCCGGATCGGCGGGGGCGGTGATTTTTAGCGATATGGTGAATAGTGAATGGTGAATAGTGAATGGTGAATAGTGAATAGTGAATGGTGAATAGTGAATAGTGAATAGTGAATAATATGCGGCGGGCTCAGGTGAGCCCGCCCTACGCAAAAGGGGTCGCTGTTGCACCCGATCCAAAACTTTGCGTAGGGCGCGAAATCCGGTTGCGGTGCCCGAAATTTTTTGCTCGCATACGCTCACAAAATTTCGACCG
>CAKTZP010000092.1 GCA_934636045.1 uncultured Oscillospiraceae bacterium | reverse complement strand
GCCGAACACCAGACCGGCGGCGAGACCGTAGCCCACGCCCCAGCGGATGGCGCACAGCACCAGCGGGATCATGACCAGACTGATCGAGCCGCCGAGGGCGGCGACGTCCACCTTCGCATAGCTCAGCGCCAGCGCTGCGGCGGTAAACATTGCACATTCACACAGCGCGCGCAGATTCTTGTTTTGCATCTAAGATGCCTCCCAAAAACAGAAATTCCGCCATGCAACCCCTTCCCGGAAAGCAGAGCGGAATCATTCTTTCCCTACGACGGTATGAGCCGTGTCAGGTTCGCGGGTCAGGGCGCCTGTTCGCCCAATCTCAGCCGGAAGCATCCGACCCCCCGAAGAAGGTTTTCATTATGCGGTTGTCCACAGTATACTCCATCGAAAAGCATTTGTCAAGCGTCGATTTTTGTGCTACAATAGAAAAAACGTTCCCTGGTGTCATTGCGAGACTTGCGCAGCAGGTCGCGGCAATCCGTCCCCCCGTCCCATATTTGGAGCATCAACAAAGGAGCATTCCCATGAGTCTTGAAACACGCGGTACCTCTCTGCTCGTGCTGGATACCGAAACCAGCGGACTGAGCTTTTCCAAGGATGAGATCATCGAATTTGCCGCAGCCAAGCTTGTCTGGCAGGACGGCGCGTGGCAGACGGTCGCCGAGGTCGACGAGTTCATCCGCACCACGAATGACCGCAAGCTCCCGCCGAAGATCACCGAGCTGACCGGCATCACGGACGAAATGCTGCTCGAGGAGGGCATCTCCAAGCAGGCCATCTGCTCCCTGCTGGCGCAGCTTTTGACGCCGGGAACGATGATTGCGGCCTATAACGCGCAGTTTGACCTGCTGTTTCTGTACCACCTGCTCCGGCGCCACGGCGACGCGCGGCTGCTGTGCGACAAGCCGAAGCTTGACCTGCTGACGGTCTACCGCGACCGCCGCGCCTATCCGCATCGCCTCTGCAACGCCATCGAGGCCTATGCGCTGCAGGACCGCGTGCAAAACTCCCACCGCGCCATCGACGATGTGCGCGCCACCGTCGAGGTTCTGCGCGCCATGGAGGCCGAGCGCGACGACCTGTCCGAATACATCGATCTGTTCGGTTATAACCCCAAATACGGCGTCTCCGGCTCCCGCATCTCCTCCGTCCGTTACCTCCCCCAGGGCTACGAGCCCACCACGCCGCTCTACGCCGGCTGCGCTCGCGCCTGAGCTTTCCGACTGTCAAAAAAGCCCGGTTCTGTCATTGCAAGGCCCTGAAAGGGCCGTGGCAATCTCGCAGAATTGTTTTGATTTTCAGATAGCTTCGGCGAATTCGGAGCTTCTTGCACGAGATTGCCACGGGTGCAAGCACCCTCGCAATGACATGCGGGATGGCTTTTCGACACATTGACAGACTGCAAAAAAGTTCGGAAGACAAGCAACTCACGCCCGTCGGCGTACATGGGTACGGTAGGGCGTGAGTTGCGCAGTAAGTCAAAATCCTTGCGAAGCAAGCTTTTTCTCGGGTTATAAAGTTCAGGGTACTCTGTTTTTGCAAATTAAAACGCAGAGAGCAAAAATTCATTAAAATGGGAACCGATTTTGACGATTACGGACTTTTTTGACAGTCTGTAAGGAAGGACGCTTCGTAAAGCGTCCTTCCTTTTATATTCAGAACTTTTCCGGGAACATTTTGCGGAAGCTTTCTTCGAAGGGCGGGCGGGCGATGCCGCGCTCGGTGACAATGCCGGCCAGCAGCGTATGGTCGGTCACGTCAAAGGCGGGGTTGTAGCACTTGACCTCCGGCAGCGCCATGGGCTTTTCGTAGAACAGCTCCTTGATCTCCTCGGGCTTGCGCTCCTCGATGGGGATGTGGTCGCCGTCGGGGCAGGCGAAGTCGATGGTGGTCGACGGGCCGAGGGAATAGACGGGGATGCCGTAGTATTTGGCCAGCACGGCGAGGCCGGACGAGCCGATCTTGTTGGCGACGTCGCCGTTGCGGGCGATGCGGTCGCAGCCGAAGAAGACGGCCTGCACCTTGCCCTGCTTCATGACGATGGAGGCCATGTTGTCGCAGATGAGCGTGCAGTCCACGCCCGCCTTGGTCAGCTCATAGCTGGTCAGGCGCGCGCCCTGCAGCAGCGGGCGGGTCTCGTCGACCCAGACGTGGAGGTTCATGCCCTGCTCCTTGGCAAGGTAGAACGGCCCCTGCGCCGTGCCGTAGCGGGAGGTGGCGAGCGGGCCGGCGTTGCAGTGGGTGATGACGCCGTCGCCGTCCTTCAGAACGGACAGGCCGTACTGCGAGATCTTCAGGCACATGGCCATGTCCTCCTCATGGATGGCCTTGGCCTCGGCCATGAGGGCGGCCAGCAGCGCCGGACGGCTGTCGGCCTTGTGGGCGAGGACGATGCCGTCCATCCGCCGCAGCATGCACGCGAGGTTCACGGCCGTCGGGCGGGAGGAGTTGAGATACTCAGATAGGCGGGTATATTCGGCATAGAAGCCGTCGAAGTCCGGCGCGGCGATCTTCTTGGCCAGCACGGCCATGCTGTAGGCGGCGAAGATGCCGATGGCGGGCGCGCCGCGCACCTGCAATTGATAGATCGCCTCCCACATGTCACCGGCCTCGGTGAGGGTGAGGTATTTGGTTTCGTTGGGAATGAGCGTCTGGTCGAGGATGACGACGCTGTTTTCATCGTCGCCGAGACGGACGTTGACCGCATGGGTCACGGACTGCATGCTCATAATACGGCCTCCATTGCTTCAATGCTGGCGCGCACGAGCTTGCGGAAGTATGGTGCGACACGGTTGGCGGTGTCGAAGACCTCCTGATGGCTCAGCGGGGTGGGGGAGATGCCGGCGGCGAGGTTCGTGATGCAGGAAATGCCGCACACGCGCATGCCCGCATGGTGGCCGGCCGTCGCCTCGCAGGCGGTGGACATGCCGACGCTGTCCGCGCCGAGAATGCCGAGCATCTTGATCTCGGCCGGGGTCTCATAGGTCGGGCCGGTGAGCTGGCAGTACACGCCCTCCTGCACGCCGATGTCCAGCTTGGCGGCGGTGTCGCGGACGAGGTCGCACAGCGCCGGGTCGTAGACGTGGGTCATGTCGGGGAAGCGCGGGCCGAGCTCCTCCATGTTCGCGCCGAGCAGCGGGTTCGGGAAGAAGCACATGATCTGATCGCGGATGATCATAAAGTCGCCGACGCTGAAGCCTTTGTTGATGCCGCCTGCGGCATTGGTCAGGAACAGAACCTTCGCGCCCATCAGGCGCATCAGGCGGGTGGGCAGCAGGACGTCCTCGATGGAGTAGCCCTCGTAATAGTGAACGCGGCCTTGCATGATGACGACCTTGGTTTTGCCGAAGGTGCCGAACACGAAGCGCCCCTTGTGGCCGGGAACGGTGGAGACGGGGAAGCCCTCGATGTCGTGGTAGTCGATGGTGGCGACGGCGTCGATCTCATCTGCCAGCGCGCCGAGACCGGAGCCGAGGATCAGCGCCACGTCCGGCACAAAGTCTGTTTTTTCGCGCACACAGGCGAGACATTTTTGCAGCTTTTCGTAAGCAGTCATGATGGTTCCTCCTGTAAATGTTGTGTTATATAAAATCTTGCGATGGGATCACGGGGTGTAGGAAGTTCGATCTTGCCCGTAGGGCGGGCTGCCCTCAGCCCGCCGGTGCAGGCAGTATCGATTTTGTGAATAGTGAATCATATGATTCGGTGTGCCTGACGGCGCGGATTGAAATATCCGCTGCGGCGGAGACCCCCTCAGTCAGCTTCGCTGACAGCTCCCCGAAAGGGGAGCCAAGGGCGCTGCGGCGCGGGGCGGGCGGTCGATGACCGCCCCTACGGCGTGGAGCGAAACCCAGTGCGGAATTCGCGGCGGGGTGGGGGCACCCCGCCCTACGCAATGATTGACCTTGGACGCAAAAACGATTCCGTGCGAAATTTTATGCTGCGGAATTATTTTTGATGGGACAAAATGTCCAGCGCGTGTTGGAATTCTTGGGGGAGGCCGCAGGTGAGCGTCATTTCCTCGCCGGTGCGGGGATGGACAAAGGTCAGCTCCCGCGCGTGGAGGCACTGGCTGGTGAGGCCGAGCTCGGGCTTCTTGACGCCGTAGAGCGGGTCGCCCGCGATGGGGTGGCCGAGATAGGCCATGTGAACGCGGATCTGGTGCGTCCGGCCGGTCTCCAAGCGGCAGCGCAGGTGCGTATACGCACCGTAACGCGCGATGACCTCCCAGTGCGTCACGGCGGCACGGCTGTTTTTTTCGGTGACGGCCATGCGCTTGCGGTCGGTCGGGTGGCGGCCGATGGGCGCGTTGACCGTGCCGCTGTCCTCGCGGAAGCCGCCGCGGACGATGCACTCATAGGTGCGGCGGAGCGTATGGTCTTGCAGCTGCGCGGACAGGCGCTGATGCGCAAAGTCGTTTTTCGCGACGATCAAAAGGCCGCTGGTGTCCATGTCGATGCGGTGGACAATGCCGGGGCGCTGCTCGCCGTTGATGCCGGAAAGGCTATCGCCGCAGTGGTAAAGCAGGGCGTTGACGAGCGTGCCGTCCTCATGTCCGGCGGCAGGATGCACCACCAGCCCCTTGGGCTTGTTGACAACGAGCACGTCGTCGTCCTCATAGACGACATCCAGCGGGATATTCTGCGCGGTGAGCTCCGCGGGCTTAACGTCGGGGAGCGTGACCTCGTAGACGTCGCCCGCGGTGGTTTTGGCGTTTTTCTTTACGGGACTGCCATTACAGGTGACAAGTCCCTGCTCCAGCAGGCGCTGAACGGCGCTGCGCGTCAGCTCCGGCAGGGACTGCGCGAGGAACAGATCAACGCGCTGACCGGCGGCCTCAGAGCGCAGCGTCATCTTCGCCGTCCTCGGCCGCGGCCTTTTTCTTGTCGGCAAACATAACGCAAAGGATGAGCGCGCCGCAGCCGACGGTGATGAAAATATCCGCGACGTTGAAGATCGGGAACTCGACAAAATCAAAGCAGATCATGTCCGTCACCGAGCCGGTGACGAGGCGGTCGATCATATTGCCGATGCCGCCGCCGAGAATGGCCGCAAGGCACGTCAGCTCCGACGGGCGGGTGACGACCTTTTTCCAGACCAGCAGGACGAGCACGGCGACAAACAGCACCATCACCGCGATAAACAGCAACAGCTGCCCTTCAAACAGCGACCATGCGCCGCCGGTATTTTCGGTATGTGTGAGGTGGAAAATGCCGAGAATGCTCTTGCTCGGCAGCTTACCCGCCGCGTCGGCGGCGAGGATGAGCCGCTTGGTCCACTGGTCGAGCGCGACGATGGCCGCGGCGAACAGCACCAGCAGCGAATAGAGAACCGGTTTCCGTTTCATGCGTTAACGCCCCTTATATCGTTGACTTTCCGCCACGGCAAGCTTGTCGCAGCGGTTATTTTTTTCGTTTTCTGCGTGTCCCTTGACCCAGTGCCAGTGCACCTCGTGCCGCTCCAGCAGCGGCAGCAGCTGCTGCCAGAGGTCAACGTTCAGCGCGGGCTTTTTGTCGGCCTTGACCCAGCCCTTGGCGCGCCAGCCGTAGACCCAGCGCTTGTCCACCGCGTCGAAGACATACTTGGAATCGGTGTACAGCTCCACGGCGCACGGCTCCCTGAGCGCACGCAGCGCCTCAATGACGCCGGTCAGCTCCATGCGGTTGTTGGTCGTGTCCGCCGCGCCGCCGGAGAGCTCCTTTTCCGTGCCGTTCCATTCCAGAATGGCGCCCCAGCCGCCGGGGCCGGGGTTTCCGGAGCAGGCGCCGTCGGTGTAGATGGTGACAGTTTTCATTCGTCCAGCTTCAGAACCGCCATGAACGCCTCGGACGGGACGGACACCGTGCCGAAGGTGCGCATGCGCTTCTTGCCCTCCTTCTGCTTTTCCAGGAGCTTCTTCTTGCGGGTGATGTCGCCGCCGTAGCACTTGGCCAGCACGTCCTTGCGCAGCGCCTTGATGGTCTCGCGGGCGATGATCTTGCCGCCGATGGCCGCCTGAATGGGGATCTCGAACATCTGGCGCGGGATGTTTTCCTTGAGCTTTTCGCAAATTCTTCTGGCGCGGGCGTAGGCGTTGTCGGCAAAGAGGATGAACGACAGCGCGTCGACGATCTCGCCGTTGAGGAGAATGTCGAGCTTGACGAGCTTCGACGGGCGGAAGCCGTCCATCTCGTAATCCAGCGAGCCGTAGCCCCGCGTGCGGGACTTGAGCGCGTCGAAGAAGTCGTAGATGATCTCGTTGAGCGGCATGAAATAGCGCAGCTCCACGCGGCCCTCGTCCAGATAGGTCATGTCGCGGTATTCGCCGCGGCGCTGCTGGCACAGCTCCATGATGTTGCCGACGTATTCCGGCGGCGTGAGGATGCTGGCGCGGACGAAGGGCTCCTCGCTCGAGGCGATGTCGGCCGGATCGGGGTAGTTCAGCGGCGTGTAGACCTCGACGGTCTCGCCGTTGGTCTTCGTCACGCGGTAAACGACGTTCGGCGCGGTCGTGATCAGGTCGAGGTTATACTCGCGCTCAAGCCGCTCCATGATGATCTCCATGTGCAGCAGCCCTAAGAAGCCGCAGCGGAAGCCGAAGCCGAGCGCGATGGAATTTTCCTGTGTGTAGCTCATGGATGCGTCGTTGAGCTTGAGCTTTTCCAGCGCGTCGCGCAGGTCGCCGTATTTGCTGCCGTCGGCGGGGTAGACGCCGGAGTAGACCATCGGCTGAACCGTCTTGTAGCCGGGCAGAGGCTCGGCGCAGGGGCTTGCGGCGCTCGTGACGGTGTCGCCCACGCGCGTGTCGGCGACGGTTTTGATTGAGGCGGTCAGGTAGCCGACCTCGCCTGCGCCGAGCGCGTCCGTCGGGGTCATGCCGAGCGGCGAGAGCGTGCCGACCTCGACGACCTTGTATTCCGCGCCGGTGGCCATCATGCGCACGTCCATGCCGGGGCGCAGGACGCCGTTTTTCACGCGCAGATAGACGATGACGCCGCGGTAGGAATCGTATTGGCTGTCAAAAATCAGCGCCTGCAGCGGCGCGCTCCGGTCGCCGGTGGGGGCGGGAACGCCCTGCACGATGGCCTCGAGCACGGCGTGGATGTTGATGCCGTTTTTGGCTGAAATTTCGGGCGCGTCGAGCGCGGGGATGCCGATGACGTCCTCAATCTCATGCTTGACCTCCTCCGGCCGGGCGGCGGGCAGGTCGATCTTGTTGATGACCGGCACGACCTCCAGCCCCGCGTCGATGGCGAGGTAGGTGTTGGCCAGCGTCTGCGCCTCAATGCCCTGCGACGCGTCGACGACCAGCACCGCGCCCTCGCACGCCGCCAGCGAGCGCGAGACCTCGTAGTTAAAGTCCACGTGCCCCGGTGTGTCGATCAGGTTGAGGGTATAGGTCTCGCCGTCGTCGGCGGTGTAGTTGAGCTTGACGGCGCGCGCCTTGATGGTGATGCCGCGCTCGCGCTCGAGCTCCATCGAGTCGAGGATCTGATCGGCCATCTCGCGCTTGTCGATGGTGTTGCATTCCTCCAGCAGCCGGTCGGCCAGCGTGGATTTGCCGTGGTCAATGTGTGCAACGATGGAAAAATTGCGGATTTTGGATAGTTCAGTCATGATTCGGTTCCTGCTTCGTAAAAGAATGATTTGCTGTCGGCAGCGGACGGAGTTACTTGATAAATTTATCGATCGCGTCGCAGAGATCCAGAATGGCGTTGTCGTCGCCCTCCTCTACGGCGTCGACGATGCAGTGCTGGATATGATCCTGCAGGATGACCTTGCCGGTGTTATCCAGCGCGCCGCGGACGGCGGCAAGCTGCACGAGTACCTCGGAGCAGTCATAGTCCTCCTCGACCATGCGGCGCACCTTTTCCAGATGCCCGATGGCGCGGGAGAGGCGGTTGATGACCACGCGCTTGTTTTCGTGGACGTGGGGGTGATGATGCGGGTGGGCCGCAAGGCCGTCTTCCTTTGGCAGATGCATAATCGTTTCCTCCGGGGGCAGAATGATGGATATTATAATCAGTATAACATAAAAATCTCCGCTTGCAAAGAGAAAAATCAGCGCCGCTGCCGCGGGACAAAAAGTGTCACAAATTATTCACAAAAATTTTTGCGCCAGCTATTGACAAACCGGAAAAACGGTTGTATATTGAGTTTAGCACTCAGGAAGAACGAGTGCTAATCCTCGAAAGCATCGAGTGCCAAGGAAGGAGGAGCGGTCATGGAGCTTTCCGAACGGAAACAGAAGATTCTCAAGGCGATCGTCGATCTTTACATCCGGACGGCCGAGCCCGTCGGGTCAAAGACCATCGCCCAGCTCCCGGACATGGACTTCTCCTCCGCCACCATCCGCAACGAGATGGCGGAGCTGACGAACCTCGGCTTTTTGGAGCAGCCGCACACCTCCGCCGGGCGCATCCCGAGCCCTGCGG